>JBGSQC010000218.1:0-10689 GCA_041738295.1 Zhengella sp.
CCTCATCCTCGCCACGCCCGGAAAATTCCGTCTGGCCATTGATCCTTGAAACTCTGCCACTCGGGACGAGGGAAGGCGGCGGCCACAAGGCACCGATAATGCTAGTGTGAGTAGGCGACCTTCCGGCCGCCGCCCGGCTGCTGCCCGCATGCTGCGATACACCCTGGTAAAAACCTTGCCCCTGCTGTCTCCCGCAGGCCCTTCCATTGAAGGAAGCGGCGGCGGGTTCGTACGCAGGCGCGGGGACCCGCATTCTGGACCCGGGTGTACGGCCCAACACCAAACTGCGCTCTCCGACACAGCCCACCCGGCACCGCGATCCCCCGTTCGATGTCCGGTGCACAGCGAACTTCCCTCACGGGGAACCGAAGCGGCAGGATAAGGCAGGGTTGGACGGTTGTGGATAAGTGGCGCTGCGGCCCGCTCGTCATCCCGGACAATCAGGCGCGCAATCAGCGCTTGTTGTGAGATGAAAGCGCTTCGCCCCCACCCCGTACCCCTCCCCCGCAAGCGTGGGAGGGGGGACCTTGACGTTGCGCCCTGACCTCCAGCATCGCTGCCAAGCACAAAGGCAGGCCAGATCGCGCAACGCGGATGCCTCCCCTCCCACGCTTGCGGGGGAGGGGTACAGGGTGGGGGCGAAGCACCAACGCCAAAGGGCAGGCCACGGTCTCCTCGTCATCTTCGTGGTTCCGACGAGCACGGGCGAAGCGCCCCACCTCCCCGCACGGGGGAGGTGGCGGGCCTGCCGCCGTGCCCCAAACAAGACAAACGCCCGGCGTTTCCGCCGGGCGCTTGTCTCATTCGCTCAATCAGCTCACTTGCAATGGCGGGGGATCGCCACCTGCTGCCAGCCGCGCACCTCGTCGCGCACCTTCACCGTGCGGGCAACGGTCTCATAGACCGGCGGGGTGGAAACCACATGGGACGTGGCAGCGCGCAACAGCACCTTTTCGCGCACCGTGTCATACATGGCCGGCACGCGGATCGCCTCGCGGCTTTCAGGGCTTACCATCACAGTCTTGCTGCGGGTGGCATAGCGGGCCGGGATCGTCTCATGCACGGTGCGGGCGTGCGAGAGGGTGACATGCTCGGCCACCGTGGCATAGACCGGCTTGGTCTTCACCTTGCAGAGCGTGTTCCGGCCATTGATCATTTTCCATTCCCAGGCAGTGCCGCCCGGATGGGTCATCACCGTCTTGTGGACGAGGCGGGTTTGGCCGGGAACGGTGCGGGCGATCGTGCGCGCCGGTTCCACCATCACGGTTTCAGACACGGTGCGATACTGCGCCGGGATCACCCGGTAGGACACGCTTTCGGCGCGCACCATCACACGGCGCTCCTGCCAGGCATATTCTGCCGACGTGGTGACCACCTGGCGCGAGCCGGGCGACACCATCACGCGCTCATGCGTGGTGGCATATTGCGCCGGCTGGTGGACCGGCTGGTAGCAGGCAATGGCCTTGCCGCCCGCCTGAACCTGCGACACTGTTGCCAGAACGAGTGTGGCGCTGGCCACAATCCTGATTGCCTTGACCATGGGAACTCTCCGATTGCCGCTTTACCCTGTCCCGGTCATGTGCCGGGTTGCGCCCTTCATAGCGCCGCGACCGCGCCTTGTGCGCGAAACCTTCATCTGTCGTTAATCGCGCTGGTTAATTCCCGGCCGCTGAGGCCCCGCCCTTGCCATGCACGGTTTGCAACCCTTATCTAGGGACGATAGACACCCACTGATTCATGCCGCGCATGGCCCGGCAATCCGCAAGAGGAAAAGACAAGATGAGGCACCCCGTCGAAACCGCCATGAACCTCGTGCCGATGGTCGTCGAACAGACCAATCGCGGCGAGCGCGCCTATGACATCTTCTCGCGCCTCTTGAAGGAGCGCATCATCTTCATCACCGGCCCCATCGAGGATGGCATGGCGACGCTGGTCTGCGCGCAGCTGCTGTTCCTGGAAGCCGAGAACCCGAAGAAGGAAATCTCGCTCTACATCAATTCGCCGGGCGGCGTCGTCACCTCCGGCATGGCGATCTATGACACCATGCAGTTCATCAAGCCGGCGGTCGCCACGCTCTGCATCGGCCAGGCGGCCTCCATGGGCTCGCTGCTGCTGTGTGCCGGCCACAAGGACATGCGCTTTGCCACGCCGAACGCCCGCATCATGGTTCACCAGCCTTCCGGCGGCTTCTCCGGCCAGGCGTCTGATATCGAGCGCCACGCCATGGACATCGTCAAGCTGAAGCGCCGCCTGAACGAGGTCTATGTCACGCACACCGGAAACGACTACTCGACGGTGGAAAACACGCTCGACCGCGACCACTTCATGACCGCCGACGAAGCCAAGGCCTGGGGCCTGATCGACAAGGTGATCACCAGCCGTGACGCCATGGAAGGCGCTGCCAAGGCGTGATTGCGGGCCTCGGCCCCTTCACTTTCGCGTGCAGGCGGGCCGGTTCGGCCCGCTTTTTGCCGGCAGGCCTTGGCGTTCAGGGTTTGCGGGCTTACGTTAAGACTAATTTGAAAGGCCCTGCGCTAGCGTCACATTAGCGCCATACAGGAATTGCCGCTCCGGTGATTTTGTGTTTGGGTCAATGAAATGGGTGATTCCATCCGTTTTCCGGAGATCGGAAGCCGGATGTGCAAAGGACAAAGACGATGAGCAAGATCAGCGGCAGCGGCGGTGATTCCAAGAACACCCTCTATTGCTCCTTCTGCGGCAAGAGCCAGCATGAGGTTCGCAAGCTGATTGCAGGACCGACCGTTTTCATCTGCGATGAATGCGTCGAGCTTTGCATGGACATCATCCGCGAAGAGAACAAGTCCTCGATGGTGAAGTCGTCGGAAGGCGTTCCCACCCCGCAGGAAATCCTCAATGTGCTTGATGATTATGTGATTGGCCAGAGCCATGCCAAGCGCGTGCTCTCGGTGGCCGTCCACAATCACTACAAGCGCCTGGCCCATGCCTCCAAGAACCAGGACGTGGAACTGGCGAAGTCGAACATCCTGCTGATCGGCCCGACCGGTTGCGGCAAGACGCTGCTTGCCCAGACGCTGGCCCGCATTATCGATGTGCCCTTCACCATGGCCGATGCCACCACGCTGACCGAAGCCGGCTATGTGGGCGAGGACGTGGAAAACATCATCCTCAAGCTGTTGCAGTCGGCCGACTACAATGTCGAGCGCGCCCAGCGCGGCATCGTCTACATTGACGAGATCGACAAGATTTCCCGCAAGTCCGACAATCCGTCGATCACCCGCGACGTGTCGGGCGAAGGCGTGCAGCAGGCCCTGCTGAAGATCATGGAGGGTACCGTTGCCTCCGTGCCGCCGCAGGGCGGGCGCAAGCATCCCCAGCAGGAATTCCTGCAGGTCGACACCTCCAACATCCTGTTCATCTGCGGCGGCGCCTTTGCCGGCCTCGACCGCATCATTTCGGACCGCGGCCGCAAGACCTCCATCGGCTTCGGCGCAACCGTGGAAAACCCGGAAGACCGCCGCACCGGCGAGCTTTTCCGCAAGGTCGAGCCCGAGGATCTGCTGAAGTTCGGCCTGATCCCGGAATTTGTCGGCCGCCTTCCGGTGCTGGCCACCCTTGAGGATCTCGACGAGCCGGCGCTGATCCAGATCCTGTCGGAACCGAAGAACGCGCTGATCAAGCAGTATCAGCGCCTGTTCGAGATGGAGAACGTCGAACTCACCTTCCACGAGGATGCGCTGAGCGCCATCGCCAAGCGCGCCATCGAGCGCAAGACCGGCGCGCGCGGCCTTCGCTCCATCATGGAAGCCATCCTGCTCGACACCATGTTCGAGCTTCCCTCGCTGGAAGGCGTGCAGGAAGTGGTGATTTCCGAGGAAGTCGTCGGCGGCAAGGCCCGCCCGCTCTACATCTACGCCGAGCGGGAAGTTGCCAAGGGCAAGTCCACCGCCTGATACGCTTCCATTGCTGACGGAATTTAAGGGCGGGCCTTCGGGTCCGCCTTTTCGTTTGGGCCGCGGTGGCGACGGCCAGTCGGCGGGTCACGCACAGCCTGTCACCTGCCTGTTGCTTTTCACCTTTAGGACCAGTGCATCCGGTTTTCGGACGTTATCGGTCTCAAAGGAGAACACCATGAAAAAGCTTCTCATTTCGGCGTTGCTTGCCGGTTCCGCAGTGCTTGCTCCTATGCAGGCGATGGCCGCAACAGAAATCCAGTTCTGGCACGCCTTCACCGGCCGTCTCGCCGAATTGGTTGACGCCCAGGTCAAGACCTTCAATGCCAGCCAGGGTGACTTCACCGTCGTTGCCGCCCCCAAGGGCAATTATTCCGAAGCACTCAATGCCGGCATCGCTGCCTTCCGCGCCAAGGAACAGCCGCATATCCTGATGGTTTTCGAAGTGGGCACGGCCACCATGATGGCTGCCAAGGGCGCCGTAAAGCCGGTCCATGAAGTGATGTCCGAGGCTGGTGCCACGTTTGATCCGAATGCCTATATCGGCTCGGTCAAGGGCTACTACACCTCGGCTGACGGCAAGATGCTGTCCTTGCCCTTCAATTCCTCCACCCCTGTGCTCTGGGTCAACAATGACGCGCTGAAGGCAGCCGGCATCGATCCGGCGACTGACCTCTCCACCTGGAACAAGGTGGGCGAAGTGCTCGACAAGCTGAAGGCTTCCGGCTCCAAGTGCCCGATGACCACCGCCTGGCAGAGCTGGATCCATCTGGAGAACCTGTCTGCGTACCACAATGTGCCTTTCGCCACGAAGGACAACGGCTTTGCCGGTCTTGACACCGAGCTTGCCTTCAACAGCCCGCTTCAGGTCAAGCACATCCAGACCATGGGTGACTGGGCCAAGGACGGCAAGTTCATCTATGCCGGCCGCCGCAACGAGGGCGGAGCCAATTTCCGCGCCGGCGAATGCGGTCTCTTCACTGAAAGCTCGGCTGGCTATGCCGGCATCAAGACGGAAGCCAAGTTCGACTTTTCGGTTCGCCCGCTCCCCTATTGGGAAGGCGCGGAAGGCGCACCGCAGAACACCATCATCGGCGGCGCTTCGCTCTGGGTCATGACCGGCCACGAAGCCGAGGAATACAAGGGCGTTGCGGCCTTCCTGAACTTCCTGTCCTCGACCGATATCCAGGCCCAGTGGCACAAGGACACAGGTTACCTGCCGATCACCAAGGCAGCGGGTGAAAAGACCAAGGCTGACGGCTTCTACACGGCCAACCCCGGCACCGACATCGCCGTGATCCAGATGACCGCCAAGGAGCCGACCGGCAATTCCAAGGGTATTCGTCTCGGCTCGTTCGACCAGATCCGCGGCATCATCGACGAGGAACTGGAAGGCGTCTGGTCCGGTTCGAAGACCGCTGAAGTCGCTCTGAAGAGCGCTGTGGACCGCGGCAACGAGCTGCTGCGCCGCTTCGAGCAGGCCAACAAGTAAGCAGGCAACGGGGCAACCGGCGGCAAGCCTTTCTGCCGCCGGTTGCCTGATTGCAGGGCCGGGCGCAACAGCGATGGAAAAACGGGTGATCTTCAAGGGCTGGGCCCTGCCGCTCCTGCTGGTCCTGCCGCAGGCGCTGGTGTCTGCCCTGTTCTTCTTCTACCCCGCCGGCCAGGCCATCTGGCAATCGCTTTTCATCCCGGATCCCTTCGGCCTGAAATCACAGTTTGTCGGTCTCGGCAATTTCGAGTTCCTGTTTTCAGACCGCTTTTACCGGGCCTCCTTCGTCACCACGGCGATTTTTTCCACGCTGGTCACGGTTGCTTCCATGCTTCCGGCGCTGTTCCTCGCCGTCATTGCCGACAGGCTTGTAAAGGGCGCCGGTACCTACCGCACCATGCTCATCTGGCCCTACGCAATTGCGCCGGCCATAGCCGGTGTCTTGTGGATGTTCATGTTCAACACCCGCGTCGGCCTCGTCTCCTGGTATCTCGGCCAGTTCGGCTATGACTGGAACCACGTGCTCAACCCCGCCGAGGCCATGGGCTTGGTTGTCGGGGCGTCGGCCTGGGGCCGCATCAGCTACAATTTCCTGTTCTTCTATGCGGCGCTGCAAGCCGTCCCGCGCTCGGTCATCGAGGCTGCTGCCATTGACGGCGCACGTTTCTGGCGGCGCTTTTTCACCATCGTGCTGCCGCTGATCTCGCCCACCACCTTCTTCCTGCTGGTCGTCAACATCGTCTATGCCTTCTTCGAGACTTTCGGCGTGATCCACACCATCACCTCCGGCGGGCCGCAACAGGCCACCACCATCCTTGTCTACAAGGTGTTTGCCGATGGTTTCGTCGGTCAGGACCTCGGCTCGTCCGCCGCCCAGTCAGTGGTGCTTCTTGTCGTTGTCGGCCTGATGACGATCGTGCAGTTCCGCTACATCGAGAAGAGGGTGCACTATTGACCGGCAATCCTCCCTCGAACCCGGCCGTTGAGCCGCCGCCCGGCATGGTGGAGCGGCGCGGACGATCCTTGTGGCTGAGCCACGCGCTGATGATCTTCGGCGTGCTGGTGGTCTTCTTTCCGATCTGGCTGGCCTTTGTCGCCTCGACCGTCACGCAGCCCGAAATCGTCTCGCCGCCCATGCCGCTGCTCCCCGGCCCGCATGCGGTGGAGAACTACACCAAGGCACTGTTTTCGGGCGTCAACGTGCCGGTCTGGACCATGCTCTTCAACTCAATGGTCATGGCGCTCGGCATTGCTGCCGGGAAGATCGTGATCTCGATCCTGTCAGCCTTTGCCATTGTCTATTTCCGCTTTCCTGGCCGCAACGCATTCTTCTGGATCATCTTCCTGACGCTGATGCTGCCGGTGGAGGTGCGCATTGTTCCGACCTATGAGGTGGTCGCCTCTTTCGGCATGCTCAACAGCTATGCCGGGCTGATCCTGCCGCTGGTCGCCTCGGCCACCGCCACCTTCCTGTTCCGCCAGTTTTTCCTGACCGTGCCCGACGAACTGGCCGAGGCGGCGCGCGTGGACGGCGCAGGGCCGATGCGCTTCTTCTGGGACATCCTCCTGCCGATGAGCCGCACCAACATTGCCGCGCTCTTCGTCATCCTCTTCATCTACGGCTGGAACCAGTATCTCTGGCCGCTGCTCATCACCACCGATCCGTCCATGAACACCATCGTCATGGGCATCCGGCAGATGTTCCCCTCCGGCGACGATGTGGCCGACTGGCCGGTGATCATGGCAACCTCGATCCTTGCCATGATCCCGCCCATCATCATCGTGGTGTCGATGCAGGGCCTGTTCATCCGCGGACTGATCGACAGCGAGAAATGAGACACTGACCCATGGCCACCATAGAATTCGACGGCATCAGGAAGCGCTTTGGCCCGGTGGAAGTGATCAAGGGCATTGATGCCAAGGTCACCGACGGGGAGTTCATCGTGATTGTCGGGCCGTACGGCTGCGGGAAATCAACGCTGCTTCGCATGGTGGCCGGCCTTGAATCGGTGAGCGAAGGCGAATTGCGCATCAATGGCAAGCGCGTCAACGAGATGGAGCCAATGGAACGCGACATCGCCATGGTGTTCCAGAATTACGCGCTCTATCCCCACATGAGTGTGCGCCAGAACATGGCCTACAGCCTCAAGATCGCCGGACTTTCCAAGGCTGACATCGAACGGAAAGTGCATGACGCCGCCGCCATGCTGCAGCTCGAACCCTATCTCGACCGCAGGCCGCGCCAACTGTCCGGCGGCCAGCGCCAGCGTGTCGCCATGGGCCGTGCCATCGTGCGCCAGCCCTCGGTCTTCCTCTTCGATGAGCCGCTGTCGAACCTTGACGCCAAGCTGCGCGTGCAGATGCGGCTCGAGATCAAGGAGCTACAGGCCCGCCTCGGCATCACCTCGCTCTACGTGACGCATGACCAGGTAGAAGCCATGACCATGGCCGACCGCATGATTGTCATGAACGAAGGCGTAGCCGAGCAGATCGGCACGCCGCTCGAGGTCTATGAGCGTCCCCAGACCCTTTTTGCGGCCCAGTTCATCGGCAGCCCGGCCATGAATGTGGTGGATGCCGTGGCTGGCGAGGGCCGTTTGACGCTGGCCAATGGCGCCGCGCTGCCCGTGGAAACCGCTGTCACCGGTCCGGTGAAGGCGGGCATGCGGCCGGAACATCTGGTGGCGGACCCGGATGGCCCGATCAGGCTTGAAGTCAAGGCCGCCGAGCCGCTGGGCGCCAACACGCTGATCCATGGCCGGCTGGAAGGCGCAGGCGACACAGTGTTCACCGTCAGCCTGCCCGGCATCCATCGCGAGGTGCTGGGCCAGCAGATGATCCGCCTTTCCATCCCGTCAGATCATCTGCATCTTTTCGATGCACAGAGCGGGCGACGGCTTTGATACGGCCGTGATGAAGTGAGCGGGAGGACTGTAGGTCAGACCGCCTTGTGATCGTCTTTTGCCGGTTCCAGCGGTTTCCGTCCCCAAAGGATCAGGATGTCGTCAAGTGGCCGCGCCCGCCTCGGCTTTCGCACATACTCAAATCCCGCCTTGTCGAGGCAGGCTTGCAAGGTCTTCTCGGTGAACAGGATGGTGTGCCAGCCATGGCGGTAACCGTACCACCCGGCACCGCGCCACCGGTTGGCCAAGCCGTTCAACTGGACAGTCACCATGGCCAAATAGCCGCCCGGCTTCAACGCGTCGAAGCACTGCTGCATGACCGCAACGGGATCCTGAACATGCTCGATCACCGCATCCATGGTGATCAGGTCATAGTAATCCTTCTCCAGTTCCACATCCTCCAGAAGTCCCTCATGGACGCGGAAACCCTTGCGCCGGACGTCCTCGGCGGCAATGGGTGACGGTTCGACGCCCACCACTTCGGAAAAATGCTGGGCGCCCCGTTCCATCAGGGAACCTTTCCCGCATCCGATATCCAGGTAGCGTCCGCTCGAAACCGCTTGCAGGCACTGGTCGAAGAAGCGCTGCTTCTTGCTGCCGAAAAGGCGGTCGAACAAGCGGCGCTTCCATGTCTTGAAAGCGTATTTGCGGGCCAGGCTCTTGTGACCTTTTGCAAACCAGTCACCGGCATCGGGATACTCATCCTCTTTCGGCACCGGCCACAAGGCGCACAAGCTGCAATCCTCGCAGTTCCAGAGCGCAAGCGGGATTTTTGTCTGGTTCCAATGGTCACCCACCGGCCATTCGTGCCGAAGCCGGAAATGGTCACCACCGCACAGCTTGCAGCGATACCCTGTCGTGGCAGGATTGGGCTGGAGGGTTCCGCCTTTGACCGGATGAGACGGAGATACGGTCTGTACATTCATTGCTGTCGCCCTGAATTGGATTGGTCTGGAATGATTGCACCAGAAAGACCCGTGCAAATAGACGGGGATCAACGGGCAGTCAGCAGGAGAGTGTTTACCCCGACCGGTTGAAAGTCGCAAGAATGCAGAGAATGCTGCATGCATGCTGAAAATGCGATTTGGCGAGCAGCACTTGCGGGTCTATCATGTGTGAATCACGAAGCGGCCGCGCTTGAAATGCCGGGGTCACTTCTCCAAGTAAGGGTGGACGGGCCTTGTGCCCGGATGGGTGTCTGGCTGTTGCCGCGAAGCGGGACCGCCGGACGCTGCTGCAAGACCCTTCGGGTCAGGAAGGAATGAACATGCCGGACAAGACAAAGAGCGGCGGTTTCGAAGCACGCGACGGGCGCTACGCCGTTTTGCCGCTTCGCGATATCGTGGTGTTCCCCCACATGATCGTGCCGTTGTTCGTCGGCCGCGAAAAATCCATTCGCGCGCTTGAGGAAGTGATGGCGGGCGACAAGCAGATCCTGCTGGCCACGCAGATGGACGCTTCCGTCGATGAGCCGTCGGCTGACGGTATCTATGACACGGGCACGCTGGCCAATGTGCTGCAACTGCTGAAACTGCCGGACGGCACTGTCAAGGTTCTGGTCGAGGGTGGCGCGCGTGCGCGCATTACCGGCTTCACCGACCGTACAGACTTCCATGAGGCCGATGCTGTCATCCTGGCCGAGCCTGAGGAAGAGGCGATCGAGCTGGAGGCGCTTGCCCGCTCTGTGGTGGCAAATTTCGAAAACTATGTGAAGCTGAACAAGAAGATTGCGCCCGAGGTTGTCGGCGCCGCCTCGCAGATCGAGGATTTTTCCAAGCTCGCCGATACCGTCGCCTCGCATCTGGCCATCAAGATCTCCGAGAAGCAGGAAATGCTGGCCATCCTTTCGGTCAAGCAGCGGCTGGAAAAGTCCATGGGCTATATGGAGTCCGAGATTTCGGTGCTTCAGGTGGAAAAGCGCATCCGCTCGCGCGTCAAGCGCCAAATGGAAAAGACCCAGCGCGAATATTACCTCAACGAACAGATGAAGGCGATCCAGAAGGAACTCGGCGAGGGCGAAGACGGCCGCGACGAGGCAGGCGAACTGGAAGAGCGCATCCGCAAGACCAAGCTGTCGAAGGAAGCCCGTGACAAGGCCGAGGGCGAGCTGAAGAAGCTGCGCTCCATGTCGCCCATGTCGGCGGAAGCAACCGTCGTGCGCAACTATCTCGACACGCTGCTGTCGCTGCCCTGGGGCAAGCGCTCCAAGGTCAAGAAGGACCTGAATTTCGCGCAGGAAGTGCTCGACAACGAGCATTTCGGTCTCGACAAGGTCAAGGACCGCATTGTCGAGTATCTCGCGGTGCAGGCCCGCGCCAACAAGCTCAAGGGCCCGATCCTGTGCCTCGTCGGCCCTCCCGGC
>JBGSQC010000246.1:0-6145 GCA_041738295.1 Zhengella sp.
CTGACAACAAGCTCATCCTCAACCTGCCGGCAACGGTGGAAATGTCGACGCCCAACATCTATGCCGACATGATCGAATGGATGTGCCGCAACATCGACAATCGCGAGAACATCATCATCTCGCTGCATCCCCACAATGACCGTGGCACCGGCATCGCCGCCACCGAGCTGGGTCTGATGGCCGGCGCGGATCGCGTGGAAGGCACGTTGCTCGGCAATGGCGAGCGCACCGGCAATGTTGACATGGTGACGCTGGCACTCAACATGTACACGCAGGGTCTTGATCCGGAGCTCGATTGCACCAACATCAACCGCATCAAGGAAGTGTTCGAGTATTCCAACCAGATGATTGTGCCTGAGCGCCACCCCTATGTCGGTGAACTGGTCTACACGGCGTTTTCCGGATCACACCAGGATGCGATCAACAAGGGCATGAAGGCACTCAAGAAGGCCAACAAGGAATTGTGGGAAGTGCCTTACCTGCCCATTGATCCGGCCGATGTGGGCCGCACCTATGAGGCGATCATCCGCATCAACTCGCAATCCGGCAAGGGCGGCATCGCCTATATCATGCAGGCCGATTACGGCCTGAACCTGCCGCGTGCCCTCCAGGTGGAATTCCAGAAGGACATCCAGGAACTGACCGAGACCGAGGGCAAGGAACTGCCGGCCAAGCGCATTCACGAGCGTTTCCTGCAGCGCTACATCGAGCAGCCCGGTGCGCGGCTGAAATTCGTCGATCACCACACCTATCCCGATGCGCAGGCCAAGGGCATCCGCATCCTGGAGGCAACGGTGCTCGACAATGGCCGCGAGGTGAAGGTGAGCGGGCGCGGAACCGGGCCGATCGACGGATTTGTCGACGCGCTGAACCGTTATCTGGGGCTCGACATGTCGGTGGCCGATTATTCGGAGCATTCGATGCACAGCGGATCCAATGCCTCGGCCATCTCCTACATGGAAATGGAATATCCGGGCGGAAAGCTGTTTGGTGCCGGGATCAACACCAACATCGTGGCTGCATCGCTGGAAGCCATTGTGTCGGCGGCGAACCTCGTGCTGGCCAAGAGCGGCCGGACCGGAGATTGACCGGAACTGGCGGATTGGCTGGATTCCGGTAGAAAATGTGTGAAGAATTGGCGCGCGGCGGGGATGTTCATTTCTGCCGCGCATTGGTCTAGACTGGGCGGGAACTGTGGAAAGGGTGGCACGTGGGCTCTGCGCCTGACAAGGACAGGATCAGTCAGGCACTGGGGGTGATTCTGGCGAGCAATACCTTTGCCCGCTCGGAACGCGCGCGTGACCTGTTGGCCTATCTGGTGGGCAAGGAGCTGGCGGGCGAGGCGGACCGGCTGAAGGGTTTTGCCATCGGCGTGGATGTCTTCGGCAAGGATTCAGCCTTTGATCCGGCAACAGACGCCGTGGTGCGCGTGCAGGCCGGGCGCCTTCGCCAGTTGCTGGATCAATTCTACGAGGAAGAAGCACCGGCAGGCCTGGTGCGCATCGACATTCCCCGCGGCAATTACATTCCCACTTACGCGGAGCCGGCACTTGCGGTCCTGCCGGGTGAACCCGTGATCTGGACGCCTGATCCGCAAGCGCCTGCCGCGCCCGAGCCCTTGGAAGGCGACGACGCATCAGTATTGTCCCAAGGGGCGAAAGCCGGCATGGAACCTGTGTCGCTGGAGCGGATCACGGGCGGCCACCAGTTCAATCTCGAACAGGCACTTGAGCGCATCGAGCTTCAGCAGCGCACCGCCATTGCCAAGCCGCTCAGCCGGCATTTTTCCCTGCTGTGGATTGCCATGACCGTGGTCATCGGCCTGCTGATGCTCGTCACCTATACGGTGGGCCCATTCGGCGAGCGGCCGGCGGAGGAAACCATCACCGCCTCGGTGCCGAAGCGGGGCTATCGCGGATCGATCACCAGCGAGATGCTGCCGACGGTCTCGATTGCCTCCATGGGAGAAGGCAAGGCGGTGAACCAGGTTGCGGCTGCGCTTTCGCAGGCGCTGCCGGCCTTTGACATCGTGTCGTTCCGCAGCCAGGCAGTGCTGTCCTCCAATTCGCCGGGCGACGATGCGGGCGCGCGCGACTATCGCTTCATGGTCCGGCCCGGCCTGCGCGATGGCGAGGCCATGGTTTCGCTTGAAAACACCCGGCGTGGTGCCAGCCTGTGGTCGGGCCGGATTCAGGTGACCAATGACGTGGAGGAATTGGAACGGACAATTGCCAGCATTCTCTCGGTCACCGTGCCGATTGACGGGGTGATCTACGCGGACATTGATGACAGTGGCACCGAGTCGGCGCTGACAAGCTGCATGCTTGCCAACAGCCAGTACTACAAGAACCAGACCGCCGAAACGCATCGCGAAGCCGTCGATTGCTACATGAAGCTGAAAGATGCCGGGGCGAAATCCCCGCTCGTCTATTCGGAACTGTCCGTGCTCATTCTCGAAGCCGTGACCGACAAGCGCGGCTATCCGGCCGATGCCAGCGCCGATCAGGCGCTGCAACTGGCGCGCCTGGCCCTGCAATTCGGCCCGCAAAGCCCATCGGCCCACCGTGCCATGGGCTATATCCTGTTCCGCACGGGCAATCCCGGGCAGAGTGTCGAGTGGGCACGCAGAGCCTATGAACTCAACCCCGGCGACCTTTCCCTTGCTGCCAGCTATGGTTACGCGCTGGTGTTCACCGGCGCGGACTACGCCTCAGGTGCCAAGGTGCTGGGTGAGGCCATTGATGCATCGAGCGCCCATCCGGCCTGGTGGGAGTATGCGCTGTTTCTTGCCGAGTTCATGAACGGAAATGATGAACGCGCCTTCGCCGCCGTGCACGCCTTCCTTGAAAGCAAGCGGGCGCCCTATCGTGCTGTTCGGCTGATCGCCGCCGACCGGCAGGGGAACAAGGAGCTGGCGCAGTCGATCATTGCCGACATCAAGGCGGATACGGCGGCGTTTGCCAGCAATCCGGAAGCCTATTTCCGCAGGGCGCTCTATCCCGAAGACATGATCAAAAAGCTGGTGGATGCGCTCGTCAAGGCGGGCCTGACCGCCGATCCCGCCTGAACTATACCTGACCTGTTGACCATTGAGGGCGGCTGCCGCTATCGCTTGTCTGGCGCGCGTGGAGAAAAAGCATGTCCAAGGGTTTGTTTGCAGCCGAGGCCGGAACAGGCGGGCCGGTGCTTGTGCTGCTGCACGGGTTTGGCGGATCGCACCACGTCTGGACGCCGGTGATGGAAGCGCACTCGCACCGCTGCCGGGTGCTGGCCTACGACCTTCCCGCGCATGGGCACTCCTTCGATTATCCCGGTGGCGGGCCGGTGAGGGTCGCGGTTGACGCCGTGCTTGCTGACTTGGGCGAGCGCGGCATCGACCGGTTTCACCTGGCCGGGCATTCCATGGGCGGGGCCATCTCCACGCTGATGGCGCTGAAGGCGCCGGAGCGCATTGCCTCTCTCACCCTGCTGGCGCCCGGCGGTTTTGGTCCCGAGATCAACATGCGCCTGCTGACCCGCTATGCCGGAGCAACCGATGCGGACACGATCCGGGCCTGCCTTGAGGCGATGACCGGTTTTGCCAACTCGGTGAACGATGCAGCGGTTGCTGACCTGCTGGAAGGACGCCAGCGCGTAGGCCAACGCGAAAAGCTGCTGCAGATTGCCGCCACCATGACCCGCAATGGCGTGCAGGGCGCGATTCCGCGCGATGCCATGGCCGGGCTTCCCATGCCGGTCAAAGTGCTGTGGGGCATGCAGGATGCTGTGCTGCCGGTGACCCAGGCAGACGGCCTTCCGCCCTTCTTCGGCGTTCACCGGTTCCCCTCCGCAGGCCACATGCTGGTGGAAGAGGAAACGGCAAGTGTCATCCGCCTGCTTGGCGAAAGCGTTCCGACCTGACGCGTTTTTGCAGTGCAAAGACGTTAACAGCCTGTTAACCTTGGCTTTCGTGCCGACTGTTTCGGCACATGTGCAACCAGTTGGCGGACCGCGTAATGAGTGACATGGCTGAACAGGGAATTGAACGCAGCATGCGCAAGCTTTCCGAGATCATTCGCGACGTGAAGAATGAAACGGCCGACCGCGACGATGTCGTGGTGGAGCTGCGCGAGGCGCAGGCCATGCGGCTGGAATTGCTGGTGCAGGAGCTGGAGCCGGTGCTGGCGGAAATCCCGCGCGAGGATGACCTGTTTGATCTCGCCCTTTCATCGGGCCAGCAGCCGCGCTTCTGGATCGATGCGACCTCCCACGTCACCATGGGCCGCGACAAGCGCACCTATCGTTTCCTGCATGACACGCGGCTTGGCCGCACGGTTTTGGCCGAAAGCAGCGATGTGAAGGATGTGGCAGGGCAGGTTGGCCGCTACATTGCCGAGCGCATGGTGGAGCGCGACCGCGCGCTGGCAGGCTCGTTGACCGAGGTTGCGCGCGGCAGTGCGGTGACGCCCGCCAGCCTTGTTTCCACAGGAACCAAGACCCAGGCAGGCGGCGGCTTCTGGGAAGGTCTGATGATTTTCGTCATCGGAGTTTTGAGCGGTGCCGCGCTTCTGGTGGCGCTGGCCTGGGACAAGCTTGAGGCGCTCGGGATCAATCTCGACTTCTGGAAATGAGGCTCTCACCCGGCGGGACCAGCCATTCCTCCAACAGCGTGTGAACGCCCTGCTCTCCGGCCTTGATGGCGTGCCGGATCATCCGTGTCTGCCAGTTGCCCGCCTCGCCTGAAATCTCGAACAGGGTCCAGCCGCCGGCCGGGCGGTGCCCACCTGCCGACTGGCCTGCTGCAGAGACGCCGGCAACCGGGATCGCCCGGCCGGGTCCGATGATCCAGCCAAGCGTGGGCAAATGGGTGTGGCCATGCAGGACCAGTTCGGCCCCGGCCTCGATGACCGTCTTCTTGAACAGCGAGATGCCGAACAGGCGCTTGTGGGAAGGTGCCGCATCGCGCAGCGGCGGATGATGGATCATCACCACGCGGTAGAGACCGCGCTGGCCGGTTTCCTTCAGGATTTCGGTGAGCTTTTCAGCCTGTTTCCTGCGGAAAAAACCATGTGCCATGAAGGGCGCCGTGGCTCGGGCCGATGACACTCCGATCAGCGCAACATTTCCCCGGATGCGCAGCCAGGGAAAGCCTTTGCCGGTGTTCCCGGTTTCCGACTGGTCGCTTTCCATCCATGGCGCCCAGGCTTTTCTTGCCTTGGCCAGCGCGCCCGGCACATAGGCATCATGATTGCCGGGAACGACCGAGAGATCAGCGGCGGGACCAAAGGCCTCCAGCCACAGCCTTGCGGCTTCGATTTCGACATCAAGCGCCAGATTGACGAGATCGCCGGTCAGTGCAATGTGGTCCGGTCTGGCGGCCTCAATGTCATCGGCAATGCGCGCCAGGGTGTCGTCGCCAAGATGCCGGCGGCGGTTGCGGTGCCAGTTGACATAGCCGGTGATCCGCTTGGACGCGAGGTCGCGGTAGCGGACTGCCGGCAAAGGTCCGAGATGAATGTCGGAAAGATGGGCGAGACGAAACATGACCCTTCATAGGATATTGGCGGGCGCAAGCGAAGCCCTGCCGGCGCGGGAAAAGCGCTGATGCAGGAGACGCGGGAGAGACCAACGCGCTGGCGCATCCGCCTGTTCCATCTTTTCTTCCTGCTGACCCGGCCGGCAACATTTGGCGTGCGCGCCATCATCCATGACCGGGCGGCCAATGCCGTCTTCCTGATCCGCCACACCTATGTGCCGGGCTGGCAATTGCCGGGCGGCGGCGTTGAGACCGGCGAGGCGGCGGGTGATGCGCTTGCCCGCGAGCTTGAGGAAGAGGCCAACATCCGCCTCACCGGGACGCCGCGCCTTGTCAGCCTGCATTTCAACCGGGCCGCCAGCCGGCGCGACCATGTGGCCCTCTATCTGGTGGAGGACTTCGTCCAGACCGCACCGAAACTGCCTGACCGCGAGATCGCCGAGGCCGGCTTCTTCCCACTCAATGCGCTGCCCGAAGGCACGACGCGGAGAACCCGCGAGCGCCTTGCCGAAGTGTTTGAAGGCGCCCCGTTCTCACGCGACTGGTAGGCGCCTTCAGCCGAAGCGGGCACGGTCATGGGGTGCATTCAGGTCCATCGCCGGGCCTTTCGGCACGATGCGTGTCGGGTTT
>JBGSQC010000031.1:0-3273 GCA_041738295.1 Zhengella sp.
CCGATGAACCCGTAGCCGCCCAGCACCAGAACCCGCATCAGACCCGCCTTGTTGACCGGGTGCGACTATGGCGTCCGCCCAAGACAGGCGCAAGCGCGAGGCCGTCAGGCGAGCCACTCCGGCACGGGGTCAAACGGCGTGGCAAAGCGCGCCATCCACAGGCTGCGGGCTATGCGCCTTGCAGCCGCCAGCACATGCGGCGCGGCTTGGCTGTCCATCACGCGCGCCGACACTTCCTCAAACAGGCCGAGCCAGCGGCGGAAATCATCGGTTTCAAGATCGGGGATCGCCATGTGGGCGGGCACCGGCCAGCCGCCATACTCGCCGGTCTTCAGCAGCACCGAGCGCCAGAACGCCTTCATGCGCACCATGTGGCGCGGCCAGTTGTCGCCGATCACGCCATCAAAGATCGGCCCGAGGCGCTGATCGGCCCGGATTGCTCCGTAGAACTCGTCAACGAGAGTGGAAATCTGCTCCGGCGTGACAGACGCAAAATGCGGCTCCGGCACGCGCGGCGGCCGCGCCGCCAGGTCAGGGTCGGTCATCATCTTTTCCTCCATCGCGCGGGGGTCAAGGCCCCGCTGATCTGCCCAGCATAGCCATTGCACGTGGCCAAGGCCATGCGGCATGCCCGCACCCCTCGCCTAACCGGTCCGAATCTGGCAGCAAGGGCGATGCAGTTTTCTCCCCAACAGGATCAGGCCCTGAAAGCCGTCGCACGCTGGCTGAAGGATGGCCGAACGCCGCTCTTCCGCCTTTTCGGCTATGCCGGCACAGGCAAGACCACGCTGGCGCGCTATTTCGCCGAGCATGTGGATGGCGACGTGCAATTTGCCGCCTTCACCGGCAAGACCGCGCAGGTGCTTCGCTCCAAGGGCGCGACGAATGCCCGCACGCTGCATTCGCTGATCTACCGCCCGCGCGGCGAGGAGGAAGTGTCCGACGAGACCACCGGCAAGACCTCCATGGCGCCCACCTTCTCGCTCAACCGGCAAAGCCCGGTGGCGCGCGCCAAGCTGATCATCGTCGACGAATGCTCCATGGTGGACGAGGCGCTGGGCCGTGACCTGATGAGCTTCGGCACGCCGATCCTCGTGCTGGGCGATCCCGGCCAGCTTCCACCCATTTCCGGCGGCGGCTTCTTCACCGAGGCCGAGCCGGACATGCTGCTGACCGAAATCCACCGGCAGGCGCGCGACAACCCGATCATCGCCATGGCACTCGATGTGCGCGAGGGCCGCGAGCTGATGTATGGCGATTACGGCACAGCCCAGATCATCTCCAAGAACGAGGTGAGCCAGGAGCTGGTGCTGGGCGCTGACCAGGTGCTTGTCGGCACAAACAGGACCAGACGCCGCTACAACACGCGCCTGCGCGAGCTGAAAGGCTTTTCCGCTGCCTACCCGCAGGCTGGCGACAAGCTGGTCTGCCTCAGGAACGATCCGGCCAAGGGCCTGCTCAACGGATCGCTGTGGAAGGTGATGACCTCCAGCCGCGAAACCGTGAAACCCGGCATCAACCTGCTGGTGACGCCGGAGGAAGACGAGCCGGATCGCGGCGCGGCCAAGATCAAGCTCTTGAAGCAGGTGTTTGAGGACCCTGAGGCCGACATTCCCTGGCAGACCAAGAAGCGCTTTGACGATTTCGACTATGGCTACGCGCTGACCGTGCACAAGGCGCAGGGCTCGCAATGGGACGAAGTCGTGCTCTTCGACGAAAGCTACGCCTTCCGCGACACCCGCGAACGCTGGCTCTACACCGCGATCACGCGGGCGGCGGAGAGGCTGACGGTGGTGAAGTAGGGTCTCCGGCCAGGTCATCCGCCAAGTTGACATGCCCGACAGTGTCCATACAATTGCCTCATGAAGCTGATCAGTTGGAATTCCGAAAAGGCCCAATTGCTTCGTGAAGACACATCGCGCGGCAATGTGGGCTTCGAGGAATGTCTGGTCGCAATCGAAGAGGGCCGGATTCTGGACATTCTCCCGAACCCGACCCGCAGCAACCAGCGCATGTTTGTTCTTGAAATCAACGGGTACGCCTATGTGGTGCCGTTTGTTGAAAGCGTGGACGAAATCTTTCTGAAGACGGTCTTTCCAAGCAGGAAGCACACCGCCATCTATCTGTGAGGAGCAAAAATGGGCAAGGAACCGAAAATCTCCCGCTTCCTCGATGACGAGGAAAAGGAACTGGCCGAGACCATCGACAGCGACGGCTATGTGGCTGGCGATAGCCAGTTGACGCCAGAACTGAAGGCTGAGATGCAGGGTGCCGCAAGCGCCACCATCAATGGGGAGCGGGTGAAGATTTCGCTCCGCCTGCAAAAATCCGACCTCGCCAAGCTGAAGGCAAAAGCCCTGCGCGAAGGGATGCCCTACCAGACGCTGATCGGCTCGATCCTGCACAAGGCAGTATCATAGCGAAGTGAGCAATTGCCTTTCTGCCCAAGGGGGAAATCAATGCGTGGATTGGCATTTGTTTGTGTCCTGCCGGCCTTTGCCATGCTGTCGGGTTGCACCGGGGATTCCCCCAACGTCAAATCATCTGCCGACACCCATCTGGATTGCGCGGCACTCATCAGCGCGGCCAACCATCTGTCGGTTGAAGGCAAGCTGCCAAGGGACCCGGAGTTTGATGGCCAAGCGCTTGTCAGCAGCATGACGCATCTCGCCGCCTATGCCATCCCTGCCAAATTGCCGGAGCCGGAAGCCTTCGCGCAACTGAAAGCCCGCCGCACCGAACTGATCGAAACGGTCACGCCGGACAGCATTCTGGGGCGGGCAAAGGCCTGCGTTGAAAAGACGCCGGGGCGGTAGGGGCAAGTCCAAGATCCCGGCGTTGGCCGCCTCTTTTCCGCGCTTTCATCCACCTCCTTTGTTCCTCCTGCACAATGGCGGTTTCCTTTTTTGGAGACCAGCCATGGACTGGAGTGTCGTGATTTCGCGCCAAAAGGCCGCGCTCTTGGGTGTGGTTGCGCGGATGCTGGAGATGGCGCGCACCCCTATCTCCCCCCATGCGGGGGAGAAAGCAAAATCGACATCTTGGGCGAGCGCATGCGAAGACCAAATGTCAGATTTTGCAAGAGAGGGGATTGTTTGCAGCGACAAGACCATCCCCTCTCTTGCGATTTCTAATGTTTGGCCTTCGCATGCGCTCGACCAAGCCATTGAAATCGCTTTCTCTCCCGCAAGGGGAGAGATAGAGGGCAGCGTCCCTTGGCCGCTTCCGCGCCTGCTTTCGCTCGCCATCCTGCGCCTGCTACGCCCGGCGGAA
>JBGSQC010000091.1:0-2311 GCA_041738295.1 Zhengella sp.
GGGGTGTGCCGCGACTGGCCCGGACTGGTGACCGTATGGCGCCGGCTTCGTACCCGTCGGATGCCCCTTCCTGCCCGCGAAGGAACGGAACCGGCATGGCTGCCACACTGCATGTCTGCATCACCTGCCGCCGCGAGGGCGAGGACAGCGGCGTTGCGCCGCGTCCGGGCTTGCGCCTGCATGATGCGCTTGTTGCCGCCGGAGCGCCGGATGGCGTCGTGATCAGGCCTGTCGAATGCCTTTCCGCCTGCTCGAATGGATGTTCACTGGCGCTGTCGCGCCCGGGAAGCTGGACCTATGTCTATGGCCGCATGGACCCCGATGCCCATGTGACGGACATTTTGGCCGGGGCGGCAGCCTATGCCGCCAGCCGGGATGGACTGGTAGCCTGGCGCGAAAGACCCGAAATTTTCCGCAAGCAGTCGCTTGCCCGCATACCGCCCCTGGAGACCGTTGAATGAGCGACCTTGCCAAGATCCCCGTCACCATCATCACCGGCTTCCTGGGGTCCGGGAAAACAACCCTGATCCGCCATCTGATGGCCAATCCGCAGGGCAAGCGCCTCGCTGTTCTGGTCAACGAGTTTGGTGATGTGGGCGTCGATGGCGACATCCTGAAAAGTTGCTCGGATGAGAATTGCCCGGAGGAAAACATTGTCGAGCTCGCCAATGGCTGCATCTGCTGCACGGTAGCCGACGAATTCATCCCCACCATCGAAAAGCTGATGGCGATGCCGGTAAAGCCCGATCACATCCTGATCGAGACCTCCGGCCTTGCCCTGCCGAAGCCGCTGCTGAAGGCCTTTGACTGGCCGGCGATCCGCTCGCGCATCACGGTCGATGGCGTGATTGCAGTCGCCGATGCCGAAGCCGTTGCGGATGGCCGTTTTGCGCCCGATGTGGAAGCCGTTGACGCCCAGCGCGCCGCCGATGACAGCCTTGATCACGAGACGCCGCTGTCGGAAGTTTTCGAGGATCAGATCGCCTGCGCCGATATTGTGCTTCTCTCCAAGTCCGACCTTGCCAGCGATGCCCAGCGGGCCGCAGCGCGCGCCCATGTGGAAGCCGAAGCACCGCGCAAGCTGCCCATTCTCGACATGACGGAAGGCCGCATCGACCCGCGTGTCGTGCTCGGGCTCAATGCGGCGGCTGAGGATGATCTTGGCTCGCGGCCTTCGCATCATGACGGACATGACGACCACGAGCATGATGATTTCAACTCGGTGGTGATCGAGATCGGTGAAGTGGCCGACATCGAAGCACTGAAAGCGAAGATCGAAAGGCTGGCGCGCGACCAGCACGTGCTGCGCGTCAAAGGCTACATCGCTGTGGAAGGCAAGCCGATGCGCCTCTTGTTGCAGGCTGTGGGCGAGCGCGTGCGCACCGAATTCGACCGGCCCTGGGGCACGCTGGCGCGCCGCTCGCGCCTCGTCGTCATCGGCGAGCACCACGACATTGACGAAGCCGCGATCCGCGCGGTGCTGGAGGGCTGATGCACGTCATCTTCCGCGAAAGCCACGGTCTGGAGGACCAGGGCACGCCACGCGATCTCGGGCAGGAGCCTGCCGATCTCGTGGTGCTGTCCTTTTCCGATTCCGACCTTGGCGCCTTTGCGGAAGGCTGGAAGCGCGGACGCGACGGATTGCCGGTGCTGCGGCTCGCAAATCTTTCGGGCCTCACCCATCCGCTGTCGGTCGACACCTATATTGAGCGCACGCTGGAACATGCCAAGGGCATCCTGATCCGGGTGATCGGCGGCGCGCAATATTGGCCCTATGGCTTGCAGGAAGTGGAAGCGCTGGCGCGGCGCAAATCCATCGCACTGGCCGTTCTACCGGCGGACGGGCGGCCCGACGAGCGGCTTGATGCGCTTTCCACCTTGCCTGTTTCGACGCTTCGGCGGCTGGCAGCGCTTTGCGAGGCCGGTGGCGCGGTGGCAGCACAAGCTGCCTTGCAGCAATTGGCACTCGCCGCCGGTCTCTATGCCCGTCCCGTTCCCGGCATCAAGAGCGTGCCCGACCATGGCTGGTATGATCCCGATGCCGGAGTGATCAGCGCCCTTCCCGAGACCGATGCTCCGCGCGTTCTTGTCAGCTTTTACCGGTCCTACCTGACGGCAGCCGACCTTTCGCCGGTTGACGCGCTGATCCGGGCTTTTCGCGCAAGGGGTCATGCCGCGCATGGCGTCTTCGCCGCCTCTCTGAAAGCGCCTGAAAGCGCGGTGTGGATCGCGGGTGAACTGGCGCGGCTGAAGCCTGCGGCCATCGTGAACGCCACTGCATTCTCGGCGCGCGGCAGTGATGGCGGGCCGT
>JBGSQC010000127.1:0-6399 GCA_041738295.1 Zhengella sp.
CGCGCCGAGATCGTCTCGCAATGGACTACATCGGGCAGGTCGCCTGCCTCGCCGAACAGGTTGAAGGTCTGGACGGAGCGGAAATCGCGCGCGGTTTTCATGTTCGATTTGTACAAGCCTTTGGCCTGCCGGTCCATTCAATCCGCCGCCGATCAAGGTATTTTCATCCGGAACCATTTGGGAGGAGAAACCAATGACTGTTCCGTCACGCACGAAAGTCTGCATCATCGGCGGCGGCCCGTCGGGCCTGCTGCTGGCCCAGTTGCTGCACAAGCGCGGCATCGACAATGTGCTCTTGGAAAAGCACAGCCGTGACTATGTTCTGGCGCGCATCCGCGCTGGCGTGCTGGAGCATGGCTTTGCCGAGCTGATGCGCGAGGCCGGCGTCGGCGAGCGCATGGACAAGGAAGGCGAGATCCACCACGGCTTCCATATCGTCCATGACGGCAAGATGAACCGCATGGACCTGCACAAATATTCCGGCCAGTCGGTGGTGGTCTATGGCCAGACGGAGGTCACCCGCGATCTCTATGATGCGCGCGAAAAGATGGGCGGCATCGTTGTCCATGAGGCTGCCGACGTGACGCTGCACGACATCAAGTCGGATCAGCCGCATGTCACCTGGCGCAAGGGCGATGAGGTGCATCGCATCGATTGCGATTTCATCGTCGGCGCCGACGGCTTCCATGGCGTGTCGCGCAAGTCGATCCCCAAGGATGTGCTGCGCGAATATGAGAAGATCTATCCCTTCGGCTGGCTGGGCGTGCTGTCGCGCACCAAGCCCGTCAATGACGAACTGATCTATGCCAACACCGAGCGCGGCTTTGCGCTGTGCTCGCTGCGCAGCCAGGTGCTGAGCCGCTACTATCTGCAGGTGCCTCTGACGGATTCCATCGAGGACTGGTCGGACGAGGCCTTCTGGGACGAGTTGAAGAAGCGCCTGCCGGAGGAAGTCGCCGCACGGCTGGAGACCGGCCCGTCGATCGAGAAGTCCATCGCGCCGCTGCGCTCCTTCGTGGCCGAGCCCATGCGCTACGGCAACATGTTCCTGGCGGGCGATTCCGCCCATATCGTGCCGCCCACCGGCGCGCGCGGGCTGAACACGGCAGCCTCCGACATCCAGTATCTCTACCATGGCCTGGTCGACCATTATCAGAAGGGCGATTCCACCGGGCTGGAGGAATACTCCGCCAAGGCGCTGGCACGCGTCTGGAAGACGCAGCGCTTCTCCTGGTGGCTCACCACGCTGCTGCACCGCTTCCCCGATGCCAACGAATATGACCGCGTGCTGCAGAAGACCGAGCTTGAATATCTGTTCTCGTCGGAAGCCGCGCAAACCGTGGTGGCCGAAAACTATGTCGGCCTGCCCTATTGAGGCTGGCTTAAAGTCTGAAATCGAAAAAGGCGGCCCCCTTTGAACAGGGGGCCGCCTTTCTTGCTGGATGTCGTCAGTTGGAGCATCAGACCCAGTCGGTAAACAGCGCAAGCAAGATCACGATCCAGATCGGAACGCCGACAAGCCAAAGCAGGATGGCACGCATGATGTGTCTCCCTCGAGAAAGCGCCGGAGGTTCCGGCTTCAGGAGGGAAATGCGTGAACGTCCGGCTGGTTCCAAGCGCGGTGGAAAATTCAGCTGTCCGGACTGAGCGCCATGATCACAAGGCCCATCACGGTGATGAGCGCGCCCACCATCACCAGCGGCGCTGCCCAGCCGTGTCCGATCACCCCTTCCAGCGCGATGATGAAGGCCGGCGTCAGATAGCCATAGGCAAACACCTTTGCCGCCGGCAGCTTCAGCGAGGCGAACTGCAGCAGGAACTGCGTCACCGCCGTGGTGAAGATCGACAGATAGGCAATGGCAAACCAGACGATCGGCGGCAGCCCGGTCCAGTTCGTCGCAGCAATCTCGCCATTCCAAAGACCGAAGGCGGTGATGCACAGCAGCGTCGAGGCGAGCGACCAGAAGGTGGACACCACCACCGGCTCGCCGCGCGAGAATTTGCGCATCAGCGCCGCATAGGCCGAATGGCAGATGACACCGAAAAGATAGATCAGTTCTCCCCGCCCGATGTCGAAGGCGGCAAGGCGCGTCGGATCACCCCGGAAGATCACCCAGATGGCGCCCGCCGCTGCGATGACGAGGCTCGCCAGCACCACCGGGCGGGGCTTCTGGCCGAGGATGAGATAGCCGAAGCCCGCCGACAGCAGCGGATTGAGCGTGAACACCGCCCCCATCGACACCGGATTGGCCGTCGCAAGCCCGATGAACATGGTGACGAAATAAATGCCCATCAGCGAGCCGAGGATGAGGAAGCGCCACGGTTCACGCGGCCAGGCCATGGCCTGGCGGAACATCAGGAAGCCCGCCACCCCCATCAGCACGGAGGCAATGAGGAAGCGCAGCGCATTGAGCGGGGCGGAGGCAATATGCGGCGCGATGAGCGATCCGAGCGAGAACGAGCCGGCGATCAGCCCGGCAAACAGGACCATCGACAGATGGCCGAGCCATTTCTGCCGTCCCGTTGCATGTCCGCCCGCCGCCGTGATCGCCATGGTTTGGTTCCCGTCGCGGCCATTTGCTTCGCCGCTTCATCTCCTGCCTAGCATGGGAAGGCGGGCCGCAAACAGCAGGGATTTCAGACTTCTGCGCCCGGCCAACCGCGAAGTGTCGCCTCTTTCAGATGCGCCGTCGCGATTTCCACCAGCCGCGCCGCCGCCCGCTCCTGCCCCATGACGGCTTTGAGCCGCGCATTGGCAAACTGGATCATCGCCTGCAGGAACTGCCGTTCGGCGCTGTTCAATGGCAGCGCCTGCCAGACCGGCTCCCACACCTCGTGGGCTTCCCAGAAACAGCCGCGCTCCACCAGCAGGAATCCCGCTGCAAAGGCGTCGCTGTCGCGCCAGTTGTCCTTGGACACGCTGAGCTTCGCCGCAGCCGACAGCTCAAACACGATGCCTTCGCCGGGGCGCGGCGTCCGCCCCGGCCAATAGGGCAGCTTCGGCAATTCCTGGTGCAGCAGAGCGGACAGGCGGGCGACCCGCCCGCCATCCAGTCCGGCCCGCGCCCTTGCAAGCGCGGCGGCAAGGCTATCCTTGGACGAACCCCCGCTCACCGCAGCTTGAAGCGCTGGATCTTTCCGGTCGCCGTCTTCGGCAATTCTTCGACGATCTCCACCCAGCGCGGATATTTCCATTTGCCGATGCGATCCTTCACGTGGTCCTTGAGGAGATCACGCAGCCCGTCGGCATTCTGGCCCTTGTCCTTCAGCACCACGAAGGCCTTGGGCTTTTCCAACCCGTCATCGTCGCGCGCCGCCACCACGGCGGCCTCCAGCACCGCCGGATGGGTGATCAGTGCCTGCTCCACCTCGAAGGGCGACAGCCAGATGCCCGACACCTTGAACATGTCGTCGGTGCGTCCGCAATAAACGAGCCGCCCATCATCGCGCAGTTCGTACTTGTCGCCGGTGCGTGTCCATTCGCCCTCAAAGGTCGTACGGCTCTTCTCGCGCTGGTTCCAATAGTCGGATGCCGAGGATGGCCCGTTGACCAACAGTTCGCCAATGCCGCCCGGCGCCACGTCCGCGTTCTTCTCATCCACCAGCCGCAGCCGGTAGCCCGGCACTGCCATTCCGGACGTGCCATAGACGATGCTGCCCGGCGCGTTCGACAGGAAGATGTGCAGCATCTCGGTCGAGCCGACGCCGTCCAGAATATCGGTGCCGGTGATCGCCTTCCAGCGATTGCCCACTTCCGCCGGCAGCGCTTCGCCAGCCGAAATCGAGGTGCGCAGCCGGTCAAACCCGTCCGGCCGTCCATCCTTCATCGCCGCCACCAGCGCCGCATAAAGCGTCGGAACGCCGCAGAACACGGTCGGGCGGAAGCGCTTGAAAATGTCGAACACGCTGTCGGGCGTCGGGCGTTCGGCCATCAACACGGTGGTTGCACCGACCGACATCGGGAAGGTCATGGCATTGCCTAGGCCATAGGCAAAAAACATCTTTGCGACGGAATAAACCAGGTCATCCTCGCGGATACCCAGCACTTGCGCGCCATAGGTATCGGATGTGGCCTTGAGGCTGGAATGCACATGGCGCACGCCCTTGGGCCGCCCGGTGGAGCCAGACGAATAGAGCCAGAAGGCCGTCTCGTCGTCACCCGCCTCAATCATCGGGCACGGCTCGGAGGCCATCAATTCATTCTCAAAGGCAAGCGACCCGTCGGTCGCCTCCCCGCCGATCACGATCACGGTGCGCAGGAACGGCTGCCCTGCAAGGATCGGCCCGACAACGGCCAGCAATTCACGCGAGACAAACAGGATGGGCGCGCGGCTGTCACGCAGGATGGCGTCATAAATGTCGCCCGCCAGCAGCGTGTTCAGCGGCACCGGGACCACGCCGGCTTTGAGCGAACCCCAGAAGATCACCGGAAAATCGGCAGTATCGAGCGCGATCATCACCGCGCGCTCCTCGCGGCGCACGCCATGGCGCTCATAGAGGGCCGCCATGCGGTCGCTGCGGCTGGCAAGCTCGCCATAGGTCAGGGTGCGCCCGCCGGGCTTCGATTCAATGAAGGCCGGCTTTCCGGCCCGCCCGCTCAGGTGGCGGTCGACAAAATATGCCGCCGCATTGGCTTTCGCCTCGCTCATTCTTCCCTCCTCCTCAGGCAGTTGACCGGCCCTTTTTTGCCCCAGCATGGGGCGTCAGCGGCGGCCCTGCAATCCTTTTGCTGCCGGATAGCGCGCGCAAGCGCCCGGCAACTTCAACAGGCTCTCTGGCCTTTATGTGTTATCATGCATCATTCCTTGCATTTATGCAAGATAATGCGTAATCTCTTTTTTGAAACCTTCCAGACTTGGTCAAAACTGGTTGACACAGGTCAAGCGTCTTGATTTGCAAACTTGGTAATTTACGCTGAAAGAGCTATATATGGCTCATGTTCGCCGGATTCCGGCATGACGAGGGAATTGAAGACCAATGCTGAACGGCACCAACACTCCGGAAAAAACGGCCAAGCCAGTTTCCGCCTGCTGGGCTTCCCGCATTCGCGGGCAGATGCGCTCGTCAGGCCTGCGCCCGACACGCCAGCGCATGCATCTGGCAACCCTTCTCTTCACCCGTGGTGACCGCCATGTGACGGCTGAGGAAATCCACGCAGAGGCGATCCACGAGAATGTCGCGGTTTCACTCGCCACTGTCTACAACACGCTGCACCAGTTTACCGAGGCCGGCCTGCTGCGCGTGCTGGCCATTGAATCCAACAAGACCTATTTCGACACCAATGTCTCCGACCACCACCACTTCTTCGTGGAGGGCAAGGGCCAGGTGCTCGATATTCCCGGCGCCGGCCTTTCGGTCAGCAACCTGCCGGAGCCGCCCGAAGGCATGGAAATCGCCCATGTCGACGTGGTGATCCGCCTCCGACCGAAGACCGTCTGAACGGGCCTGCCGTCATTTCCCGTCAAGTGATCGCCACGACCGGTTTTGCGCTCCGCCAATGGCGGGCGGAAGCCGGTGCCAAGCGCATCATCGGTATTGAACCGGAAGCGCTGATCGACCTCGCCAATGATGCTGCCGCCAAGGGCGCGCCGCTCGTTGATGGCTATGCGCCCTTCTGCAAGCATCTCTTTATCGAAAACCCCTCGCCCACCCGCTGCTCCTTTGCCGCGGTGACGGAGACCAACCGTTCCCTTTTGCGCTCTGGCTACATGGCGCGCCGCGAAGGCGAGTTGCCGGTGCTGGAACGCTGGTTCGAGGGGCTGGACGCGCCGCGCGCCCTCTGGCTGGATCTCATCCTCTATTCGCATGAACAATTGCTGGAGGAAGCAAAGTCCGGGCTGGACGAGGACGCCGTGCCCGATTGCGACTGGGGCCTGGTCTCGGTCATCGCCACGCTGGAACCGGTGGAACCGCCCATGCCGCCCATCACCCAGATGCGCAATGCGCTCGGCATCGCCGAAGGCGGCTCCGGCCAGAGGATCGACCGCGCGGCATATGCACGGGCTGTCGACTTCTGGGACCGACACGCCTCGATCCGCTGACCGGCATCTGCCAGCGGAGGCTATTCCACCACCAGTTCCACACTCGCCGTCCGTCCGGCGGCATCGATCACCGTCAGGTGCTGCGTTCCGCGCCCGTCCGGCTCCCAGCGGTTTTCACGGCGCGGGTTCACTCCCTCCACCGGTCTTCCATTGGCCAGCCATCGGAACGGCGCGCGCCCGCCCTGCAATTTCAGGATCAAGGGCTGCATCTGCCCGCCATCGGCCAGCGCCACACGCGCGCCCTGCGGCGGATAGACGATGACGGGTGCCGCTTCAGGCACCTTGCTGGCACTCAGAAAGGCCGGCATGGCATGGCGGCGCAATCCGGCTGGCAGGTCGGCGCGCGCCAGCACCACTG
>JBGSQC010000167.1:0-3391 GCA_041738295.1 Zhengella sp.
TTGTCGACGCCAACACCGTTGTCATCAACCTGATCAATGCCAACTCCCCGATGGTGTTTGACGACACGATGGTGGGTGCGGCCAAGGTCTATGCGCGCAACAACCAGGCTTGCATCATCACCCCGTTCATCCTGGCCGGTGCCATGAGCCCGGTGACGGTTGCCGGCACACTGACGCAGGTGCTGGCGGAAGTGATGGCAGGTGCGGCCTTCACGCAGCTGGTGCGCCCCGGCGCGCCGGTGCTGTTTGGCACCTTTGCCTCGTCCATCTCCATGCAATCAGGCGCGCCAACCTTCGGCACGCCGGAGCCGACGCTGGTTTCCTATGGTGCAGGCCAGCTGGCACGCCGCTTGGGCCTTCCGTTCCGCACCGGCGGATCACTGACTGCTTCCAAGGTGCCCGATGCGCAGGCGGCCTATGAGAGCGCCAACACGCTCAATTCGACGCTGTTTGCCGGAACCAACTTCGTGCTGCATTCGGCAGGCTGGCTGGAGGGCGGTCTGGCGTCGGGCTATGACAAGTTCATGATGGACATTGACCAGCTCGGCATGATGCAGCGGCTGGCGCTGGGCGTTGATCTTTCGGAAAACGGCCAGGCGATGGACGCCATCCGCGAAGTGGGCCCCGGCCAGCACTTCCTGGGATGCGCCCATACGCAGGCCAATTTCGAGGACGCTTTCTACCGCTCCTCGATTGCCGACAACAATTCCTTTGAACAGTGGCAGGCGGAAGGCTCCAAGCAAGCCCATGAGCGCGCCAATGATCTGGCAAAACACCGGCTGGAAGCCTATGAAGCCCCGCCGCTGGACCAGGGCATTGCCGATGGCCTCAACGATTTCGTGGCGCGCAAGAAGGAGTCCATGCCCGACGCCTTCACCTGAAAGCACCCGGATGATGCAAGGTCGCGTATCGCGACGATCATCCACAACGAGGTCTGGCGCGTGAACAAGCGCTGAAACTGCTTCCCCGCCGGGCGCGGGGACGCTACCTTTTGCCGGAACCACAGCGGCAAGGAGAGTGCGGTGCAGGGGACGGAACTGGCAATCAGGACGGATGACGGCGTCTGCGCGGCGAAGCTCTTCCGTCCGGCGGTGAAAGCCCGCGCGGGCATCCTGCTGTTCATGGATGCTTTCGGGCCGCGCGCAGCGCTTGACCAGATGGCCGGGAGGCTGGTGGATGCAGGATATGCGGTGCTGGTGCCGGACCTGATGTACCGTTGCGAAGACCGCAACCCGTTTGATTCCAAGACCACCTTCACGGACCCGATGCGCGGGCCGCTGCTGCGCTCCTACCTGACGGCAACGACGCAGGCGCTGACGATTTCCGATACCGCTCATTTTCTCGCTGCGCTGGACGCCGAAGGTCTGACAGGACCCGTCGGTGTCACCGGCTACTGCATGGGCGGGGCGCGTGCGCTCAATGCTGCTTCGCATTATCCGGAGAGGATCGCGGCGGCCGCCAGCTTCCATGGCGGCAATCTGGCGGGCGACATTCCGCATTCTCCGCATCTGAGCGCAGACAAGGTGCAAGGCCGGCTGATGATCGGCGCGGCTGAAGTTGATGGCGGCTTTCCGCCAGACCAGGCGGCGCGCTTCATGGAGGCTTATCGCTCCGCCGGCGTCGATTTTATCTACGAGAATTACAAAGGCTGCGAGCATGGCTGGTGCGTGCCGGACAGCCGCGTGCACAATCCGGCGGGCGCCGAACGCCACTGGAAGCGCCTTCTGGTTTTCTTCGCAGAGACGCTGGGCGCTTGAATGACGCTGGCACCTGATCCGGCTGCAATCGGCTCGGCGCTCGCCCTCCACGGCCTTCGCCTGCGCGGCGGCTTTGCCTTTGCGACAGGGGAGGATGCGCCTGCCGGGCTTGGCGCCAATCCTGCTCGCAGCGTCCTTCTGGTCGGTCATGCCGGAGGCGAGATGTGGCCGCATTTCACCACATGGCTGGCTACGCAGACCGAAGGTCTCGTCAATCCGCTCGACACATGGTCCAAGGCCATCATCGGCGCAGTGGCGCAGAGCTTTGATGCGCGACCGGTATTTCCGTCTGATCCGCCTTACATGCCGTTCCAGAAATGGGCGATGCGGGCGGAAGGGATCAGCGCATCACCGCTCGGCATCCTGATGCATCCGGAGTTCGGATTGTGGCATGCCTATCGGGGCGCGCTGCTGTTTGACCTGCAACTGCTGATTCCCGAACCGGTTCAGAAGGTGAGTCACGCCTGTGACGCTTGCGCTGAGAAGCCGTGCCTAAGCACCTGTCCTGTCACTGCTTATTCGACTGCCGTTTTTGCCGTGGAAGGCTGCCGCAGCCATGTCCGTTCGGACACAGGGCACGTTTGCCGCGAGGCCGGTTGCATGACGCGCAATGCCTGCCCCGTGGGGGTGACGTACCGCTATTCAACCGAACAGCAGGCATTTCATCAGCGCGCCTTTGCGCGGCTTTGATATTTTTCCAACCTCATACCCAAGGATTGCCTTGCCTGCGCCGTCCAATGGGCAATGATGAACCTGATGCTGGATCACGCGGAACCATCGGATGGCATGAGGGCGCTGGCGCTGGAAGCGGCGGCAGGCAGCCGCGCGGCCTTTTCGCGCCTCATCAGCGGCAATTATGACCTGATCTTTCGCGTGGCGCTGAAATGGAGCGGCAACCGCGAGGATGCCGAGGACATTGCGCAGACCGTCTGCGTCAAACTCGGTCAGGCAATCCGCAGTTTCAGGGGTGAGGCGAGGTTTTCGACCTGGCTCTACCGGCTGACCATCAACGCGGCACAGGATCATTATAGGGCGAGGGCGCGTGAAGGTGCGCGCACCAAGGCCTACATGACGCAAAGCCTTGTGGAGGCGCAACCGGGAAAACCCGGCTGGCCGCCTGAAGACGAAACCGAGGCATTGTGGGCAGCGGTCCGGCAATTGCCAGAAAAGACAAGAGATGCGGTGCTTCTCGTCTATGGCGAGGAGATGAGCCATGCGGAAGCCGCCCGTGTGCTCGACTGCAAGGAAGCGACTGTGTCGTGGCACATCCACGACGCCAAGAAACGTCTGGCAGTGCTGTTGCGCGCAGACGGGGAGACGTGACCATGACTGGTGACGACAGACTGAAGGCACTGGCCGGGATCGGCCGCACGCAAGCGCCGCGTGACGCAGCGCGCGAAGCGGCCTTGCATGCCGCCATGGATGCCTTTGATGCCGCCGAAGTGCCGGCGGTGGAAAAAACTTTGCAGGCCACCCAAGGATCGAAAGGGCAGAACCGTCTGATCTCCATCGCAACCCAAGCATGGAGAAGTTTCATGAACCCCAAGACGCTCGCCGGCCCTGTTGCCGCTGCCATCCTTGTCCTGCCGCTCGGCGGCTTCCTCACCTGGCAGATGATGGACACTGCGCCATTG
>JBGSQC010000142.1:0-4475 GCA_041738295.1 Zhengella sp.
GACGCCATGCTTGGCGGCGGAATAGACGGCGATCTGCGGCGCGCCGGCAACGCCTGCCAGCGAAGCGACGTTGAGGATTGCGGCGGAGCGCCCGGTCTTCCTGGCGCGGTCGCTCATGACTGGAAGCTGGTGCTTCATGGCGTAGAACACGCCCATCAGGTCAATGTCGATGATGCGCCGTGCATGTTCGCTGTCGGTCTCGGGAAACTTGGTGAAGGCCTGGCCGATGCCAGCATTGTTGAAGGCGATATCGAGGCCGCCGAAGCGTTCCACGGCGAGAGCAACAAGGGCGGCGCTGGTTTCCTCCTGCGCGATGTCGCCCGTCTGGTACACATAGCGGTCTGCCGGGATTGCGGCAAAGGCATCGCCCGGGTCGGCGCGAATGTCGCCCAGCACGAGATTGGCGCCCTCCAGCGCAAAGCGTTCGGCAGCACGCTTGCCAAAGCCGCCGGTTGCGCCGGAAATGAGTACGGTCAGTCCGTCAAAGCGCGCCATCACGCGGTCCTTCCCTGTCAGTCGAGATCCCTCACCGCCATGGCGGCCAGAAGCGGCACGGCGGTGCCGTAAAGGCGGGCCTTTTCCGGGTTGGAGGCATTGCCATCAAGCGAGCGCTTGTAGACACCCTGCAAAATCGCGGCGAGCCGGAAGAAGGAAAAGGCGATGTAGAAGTTCCAGTTGGCAATCGCCGGCAGGCCGCGCCGCTCGCAATAGCGCGCCACATAGGCCTCTTCGGTGGGCAGGCCGACGGCGGCGCGGTCAACGCCGCCGAGGCCACGGAAGCCGGAATCATGCGGCAGGCGCCATTGCATGCACTGGTAGGCGAGATCGGCCAGCGGATGGCCGAGCGTCGACAGTTCCCAGTCGAGCACAGCGATGACTTCGGGCCGGTCCTTGGCAAACATCATGTTGTCGAGGCGGTAATCGCCATGAACCAGGCTGACAACACCATCATCGGCGGGAAGGTTTGCCTCCAGCCAGGCGATCAGGCGATCCATGTCGGCGCGAGGCTCTGTTTCGGAAGCACGGTACTGCTTGGTCCAGCGGGAAAGCTGGCGCTCGAAATAGGTGCCGGGCTTGCCGAATTCGGAAAGGCCGGCAGCCTCCACATTGACATCATGCAGTGCGGCCAGCGTGCGGTTCATCGCGTCATAAATGGCGGCGCGCTCGGCGTTGGAAGAAACCTCCGCCAGTGCCGGATCCCAGAAGATGCGCCCGTCGAGAAACTCCATGACGTAGAACATGCGCCCGATCGGGCTTTCCGCGCCTTCGCCCGACAGCGCAAAGACGCGGGGCACCGGCACGGCAGAACCTGCCAGCGCGGCCAGCACGGTGTATTCGCGGTCCACCTGATGGGCGGATTTCAGCAAGTCGCCCGGCGGCTTGGCGCGCAGCACGTAGGAGCCGCTTTCAGCGTCAACGCGGTAGGTCGGGTTGGATTGTCCGGCGGAAAACTTGGTGACGGACTTGAGGCCGGAAAAACCCGCCACATGGCGTTCCAGCCAGGGGCCGAGTGCGCTGGCATCAAGGGCGTTCGGATCGCTCATGCCTGCACCACGCCTTCCTCCATGATGGCGATGCCCTTCCATTCGGCGGTCAGCGCCGGCTTGATCTGGTTTTCGATTTCGACCGTCACGCCATAGGTCATCTCGACATAACCCGACGGGCGGATCTTGAGGAAATCCAGCGTGAAGCGGCCGCGGATGCGCGCACCGGCGGGAACCGGGGAAACAAAGCGGACCTTCTCGAAGCCGAAATTGACGCCCGCCTTGCGGCCTTCCAGCTTCGCCATGGCCTGGTATGCAAAGACCGACAGCATGGAGAGCGTCAGGAAACCGTGGGCAATCGTTCCGCCAAAGGGCGTTTCGGCGGCGCGCACCGGATCGACATGGATGAAATTGTGATCCTTGGTCACGTCGGCAAAGGCATTGATCATGTCCTGGCTGATCTCGTGCCATTGCGAGACGCCGATCTCGTGGCCCACGCCTTGCTTGAGATCAGCAAGCGTGACCGGCGGCTTGCCGGACTGGTCCATCGGGTCTTTTGCTTCGGTCATCGCGCTTGTCCTGTCCTCATTCCTTGAAGAGGCTCATTCCGTGCTGGACGGACTGGCCGCCGTCAAGGGGAAGGATGCAGCCGGTCACATAGGACCCGGCCTGCGAGCACAGGAACAGCGTTGCGCCAGCAATGTCGGTGGGAGCGCCGATGCGGCCCAGAGGCACGCGCGCGCCGACCTTTTTGGCGTTCTCGTCGCCGGCGGTGGCAAAGGCAGTCATCTTCGACTGGAAGGGCCCCGGCGCAAAGGCGTTGACGGTGATGCGCTTTCCGGCCAGCTCGTTGGCGAGGGTCTTGGTCAGGTGATGCACGGCGGCCTTGGAGGCGGTGTAGGAATAGGCGCCATCGGCGATCGGCTGCGTGCCCATGACCGAGCCCAGATTGATGATGCGGGCGGGATCCTCATCGGAGGCTGCGGCTTCCAGATGGCCTGTCAGCTGGCGGGTAAGGTGGAAGAGCCCGGTCACATTGACATCCAGCACGCGGCCCCAGGCCTTCCACGGGAAGGTCTCGTAGGGCTCGCCCCAGGTCAGCCCGGCATTGTTGACAAGGATGTGGAGCTTGCCTGTGCGCGCCTTCACCTCGGCGGCGATGGCATCGACGCCTGCTTCCGACGAGACGTCGCCTGCAAAGGCTTCGACACTGCCGGAATAGCCCAACGCATTGATTTCGGCAGCGGTTGCTGCGCAGGCTTCCAGTTTGCGCGAGGCGATCAGCACGCGCGCTCCGCCCATGGCAAGGCCGGTGGCACACATGCGGCCGATGCCGGTGGCGCCGCCCGTGACAAGCGCCACCTTTCCGGCAACGGAAAACAGGCCTGCGAGATCGTTCATGGTATCCTCCCCTGACAGCCGGTTGGTGCCCCGGCTTTTGCCCTTGCGTCGCGCCCGGTCCGGGCTATCCTGTGCCATCACCTCCCAAAGGGCGTTGACAACATACCGAGTAGTATGTTCATTATTTCTCCAGCCGTAAAGAGCCTTTGCGACAAGGGGCCGGCGGCGGGTCAAACAAGGCCCGGGAGGATGAGCGATGACGCAAATGCCGGGATCAGAGGCGTTCGCAGCGGGAGATGCCCGCTTCAAAATCCTCATGGCGGCGGCCGCCTGCTTTGAAAAGCGCGGCTATGCCTCGACGTCGATTGACGACGTGGCGCGCAAGCTCAATGCCACCAAGGGCCGGATCTACCATCACTTCCCGTCCAAGACGGACCTGTTTGCCGCTGTCTACAAGCATGGCATGGACATGCTCTACACGCGGCTCGAACCGATCCGTGCGCTTGACCTGCCGCCTTTGCAAAAGCTGCATGCGCTGGCGAAGGAGCATACGCGCATGATGATCGGCACCAAGGCTTTCCAGCGCGTGGTCTGGGAAGGGGTGGAGATGCATCTGCGCGGCTCGACCACTCCGGAGCAGCGCGAGGCGCTGGATGAGTTGTTGAACGAGCGCCACCGCTATTCGGCGATCTTCCGGGCTGAGACAGAGGCGGCCAAGGCTGAAGGCCTGCTGTCCTATGACAATATCTCGATTGCCAACCAGATGATGTTCATTGCGCTCAACTCGCCCATCTTCTGGTACACGCCGCGCGTAGAAGAAACAGAAGCAGACCGCGAGGCGATCGCCCGCCAGGTCGTGACATTCGCGCTGAGGGGACTCGGCGCCAAAGAAGGAGACTTTCGATGAGTGACATGAATCTCGGCATGACGGAGCGCCTGAAGCCGATCCATGCAGCGGTGCGCGACATGGTGCAAAACGAGATCCTGCCGCTTGAGGAGGAATATCTCGCCGAAGTCGGCAAGGGCAGCCGCTGGGAATACACAGCGCGCCAGACCGAGATTCTCGAAGGGCTGAAGGCCAAGGCCAAGGCCCGCAAGCTGTGGAATTTCTGGCTGACCGATTCCGAGAGCGGCTACGGGCTGACAACGGTGGAATATGCCTATCTCGCCGAGGAGATGGGCAAGGCGCATCTGGGCGGCGAAGTGTTCAACTGTTCGGCACCCGACACCGGCAACATGGAAGTGTTCGAGCGCTATGGCACCAAGGCGCAAAAGGATGAATGGCTGGCGCCCCTGCTGGAAGGCAAGATCCGCTCGGCCTTCCTGATGACCGAACCGGATGTCGCCTCATCGGACGCCACCAACATTTCCATGTCCTGCGTGCGTGATGGCGATCATTATGTGCTGAACGGTGAGAAGTGGTGGTCGTCGGGGGCAGGCGATCCGCGCTGCAAGATCTACATCACCATGGTGAAGACTGGCGGCGAGGATGCCCCCAAGCATCGCCGCCATTCACAGGTGCTGGTGCCGGCGGGCACGCCCGGCGTCACCATCCTGCGCGCCATGGAAGTCTATGGCGAGGATGATGCGCCGCACGGCCATATGCATATCCGCTTCGAGAATGTGCGGGTGCCGGTGGCCAACATCGTC
>JBGSQC010000169.1:0-2641 GCA_041738295.1 Zhengella sp.
TTCCGCCAGCGTCTGGCTCTTGGTGTTGATCGCGTCCACGTCTTCGCCTTCCAGCGCCGACTTCAGGTCGGCAATGGCATCCTCGATGGCCTTGCGGTCATCAGCAGAAACCTTGTCGCCATATTCCTTCACCGACTTCTCGGAGGAATGGACCAGCGCTTCGGCCTGGTTGCGGGTTTCCACCAGCTCGCGGCGCTTCTTGTCGCTGTCGGCATTGGCCTCGGCGTCCTTGACCATCTTCTCGATGTCGGCATCCGACAGTCCACCGGAAGCCTGGATGCGGATCTGGTGCTCCTTGCCGGTGCCCTTGTCCTTGGCGGTCACCGACACGATGCCGTTGGCGTCGATGTCGAAGGTCACCTCGATCTGCGGCACGCCGCGGGGAGCCGGCGGAATGCCGACCAGATCAAACTGGCCGAGCATCTTGTTGTCGGCTGCCATTTCGCGCTCGCCCTGGAAGACCCGGATCGTGACAGCCGACTGGCTGTCCTCGGCGGTCGAGAAGACCTGGCTCTTCTTGGTCGGGATCGTGGTGTTGCGCTCGATCAGGCGGGTGAACACGCCGCCCAGCGTCTCGATGCCCAGCGACAGCGGGGTCACGTCGAGCAGCAGCACGTCCTTGACGTCGCCCTGCAGAACGCCGCCCTGGATGGCTGCGCCCATGGCCACGACTTCATCCGGATTGACGCCCTTGTGGGGGTCCTTGCCGAAAAAGGTCTTCACCACTTCCTGGATCTTGGGCATGCGGGTCATGCCGCCGACCAGCACCACTTCGTCGATCTCGCCGGCCGTCAGGCCCGCATCCTTCAGCGCCGCCTTGCAGGGCGCGATGGTGCGCTGGACGAAATCATCGACCAGGCTTTCGAACTTGGCGCGCGTCAGCTTGATGGCCATGTGCTTGGGACCGGTCGCATCGGCCGTGATGTAAGGCAGGTTGATCTCGGTCTGTGCCGAAGACGACAGCTCGATCTTGGCCTTTTCAGCGGCTTCCTTCAGGCGCTGGAGGGCCAGCTTGTCGTTCTTCAGGTCGATGCCCTGATCCTTCTTGAACTCGTCGGCCAGATATTCGACCAAGCGCATGTCGAAATCCTCGCCGCCGAGGAAGGTGTCGCCATTGGTCGACTTCACCTCGAACACGCCATCGCCGATCTCGAGGATCGAGATGTCGAAGGTGCCGCCGCCAAGGTCATAGACGGCAATCGTCTTGCCTTCGCGCTTGTCGAGGCCATAGGCGAGCGCGGCTGCCGTCGGCTCGTTGATGATGCGCAGCACTTCAAGGCCGGCGATCTTGCCGGCGTCCTTGGTGGCCTGACGCTGGGCGTCGTTGAAATAGGCCGGAACGGTGATGACTGCCTGGGTCACGGTTTCGCCCAGATAGGACTCTGCCGTTTCCTTCATCTTCTGCAGCACCATGGCGGAGATCTGCGAGGGCGAATATTTCTCGCCCGAGAATTCCAGCCAGGCGTCGCCGTTCGGACCCTTTACAATGTTGTAAGGGACCAGCTTCTTGTCCTTGGCCACGGTCGGATCATCATAGCGGCGGCCGATCAGGCGCTTGACCGCAAAGAAGGTGCCTTCCGGGTTGGTGACACCCTGACGCTTGGCCGGCTGGCCAACAAGGCGCTCGCCGTCACCGGAAAAGGCGACGATGGAAGGCGTGGTGCGCGCGCCTTCGGAATTCTCGATCACCCGGGCTTCCTTGCCGTCCATGACGGACACGCAGGAGTTGGTCGTTCCAAGGTCAATACCAATTACTTTAGCCATGTTTCTCTCCGTTTGGCAGGATGCAGGGACCCGTTCTTGTCGGCCTTCCCGTGGCAACCCCCGTTGAAGTTGACCCTTGCATCAGTTGCCATCCGCATCGGGTGTTTTCGGTGATGCGGCGTATATAGGAGGGGGCTTTTTGCTGCGCAAGGCTTGGCACCACGTGAAACGCCTGTCGGCATCCGATTGCCACAGACCTCTCGCCAAAACCGGCTTTCATCCCCATATTGGTGGTATGACGAGTCCAATCCGCCTCGATCTGCTTGAGCAGCAGCGCCACCGGTCGATGAACCGGCTTCATACCACCATCCTTGTCGGTGGCAGCCTGGCGCTGCTCGGTGTCACCGCCTTCATCTTTGCCGGCACCACAGGCGTCATCCTTGCCGTGCTGATGGGGGCCTTCGCGTTGTTTTCCATGCAGCGCATCAGCCCGCAAATGGTGCTGACCATGTACAAGGCCGTGCCTGCCGGGCCGGACGTGTTTCCGCAGGGCCATCGCATCGTGGCGGAGCTGGCGCGCCGCGCCAAGCTGCCCGCCGTGCCGTCGCTTGCCATCGTGCCCTCCAAGATGCTCAACGCCTTTGCCGTGGGACGTCCCGGCGAAAGCGCCATTGCCATCACCGATGCGCTGGCGCGCAGCCTGACCGAGCGCGAACTGGCTGGCGTCCTGGCGCACGAGATGAGCCATATTGCCCATGAAGACCTGAAGGTGATGGCGATGGCCGACATCGTGACCCGCTATACCTCGGTCATGTCGACGGTCGGCTTCTTCTCGCTGTTCTTCAACATTGCCGGAGAAGCCGGTGGTTACGGCCCCGGCGTGCCCTGGCTGGCGGTGGCGCTGCTCATGGCCTCGCCCACCATCGGCTCGCTGCTG
>JBGSQC010000209.1:0-6151 GCA_041738295.1 Zhengella sp.
CCTCACGTTGGGGGAGGGTAAGGCGTCGGCGCTGACCCCGCCACCCACCATAGCCCACATCCGGGCAACCACCGCCAGCAGTGCGGACTTTTGGCGGGAAATCACGACGCTCCAGTCCATGGACGGTCTCCGCGAAGGAAACCGGCATTCTACGGGGCGTTCACGTCTGGTGGACAAGCAAGATGGCGGCGCGCATTGGCCTCGGCACGGGCGAGAAGGGAAAAGAGCGCGGCAGTTTCTTCTTCCGAGAAGCCCTCCAGCAAGGCCGCGTTGACCTGTTTCCAGAAGGAACAAAGCGGCCGCAAGGCCTCGCCTCCTTCAGAAAGGAAGACATGCGTGGCTCGCCTGTCCGCCGGGCTGGCGCGCCGTTCGACAAGCGCCTTTTGTTCCATGCGGTCAAGAATGCGGGAGATGGCGGGCGCGTTGTTGCCGGTGAAGGAAGCGAGATCGGCCACCGAAAGGCCGTCGCGCTTCCAAAGTGCTGACAGGATCACCCATTGCGCCAGCGAAAGATCATGCGGGGCGAGCATTTGCTGACACAATGCGGTCGTCGCGCCGGCGGTAAAATTCAAGGCCCGCCCGAGCGAAGGCGGCGCTTGCAATTGGTTTTTTTCCATGTAATCTATTTCCATGTAAACAGTATGCCCGTCTTGCCCCGAAATGCAAGGCCCGGCCCCTGTTCAGGCATGCAACCTGACAGCAACCCGAAAGGTGATCCCATGTCCGTTCCCGCCCGCTACCACCCCGCCCTTGTCGTGCTGCATTGGCTGATGGCCGCCATGGTCATCGTGGCGCTTGCGATGGGCGGCCTTGTGCTGGCCGAGACGCCGAACAGCGATCCGGGCAAGATTGATTCGCTGCGCGGCCACATGATCTTCGGTTCGCTGCTGCTTATCCTGATCCTTGTGCGCCTCTTCGTGCGGATGCGCACCGCCAAGCCGCCGCACGCGGCCACCGGCAATGCGACGCTCGACAGGATCGGCGTTTGGACGCACCGCGCCTTCTATGCCCTCGTCATCCTTGTGGCGCTGTCGGGCATCGGCATTTCGGTTCTGGCCGGCCTGCCGGGCATCGTGTTCTTCGGCAATGGCGAGGCGCTGCCGGCCGATTTCTGGGCCTTCCCGCCGCGCTATGGCCACGCCATCCTGACCAAGCTTCTGGGCGTCCTGATCCTCGCCCATGTCGGTGCCGCACTCTGGCACCAGTTTGGCCTGAAAGACCGGCTGATGGCGCGCATGTGGTTCGGGAAAAGGTGAGGGATCACCACGACCACCGGGCATCGGCCCGCAAACTGATGCTGCAATTTTCGTCACTTCCCAAGATTGACGGACCATGATCCTATTTCACATGCCTCAGCGGACGGTGAGGCGCAGGCGGCACATGGGGGGGCGGCAGATGAAATGCTACGTGATCTACCCGGACGACGGCTGCCCGACCCATACCGGCTGCACCTGGTGGCTGACGCGGGACGACCGCCTGATCCCGCGCGAGCACAAGCAATGGGACCCGGTCGAGGATGCGATGTATGCCGAAGGCCCGCGCGGCTGGCTGGCCAACGGGCCTCTGACTAATGACAGCGTGGAGCGGCTGCGCAAGCTGTGGGCATGGACCCCCAGCGCAAAACTGCCGCTGACCGACAGCCATGTGATCGGCTATCCGCAATCGGGCATCTATCCCGATACCATCGTTGACCAGGCCTTTGTCGATGCGGTGCAGGCGCTGGCACCCGATATCCTCAGTTTCGCGGAGATCTGGCAGGTCTGGGACCCAAAACACGCCGCGCCGCCATGGCAAGGGCGGTTCTTCGTCGCCTCGATTCTGCAGCTTTTCCCCAGCTACGACCTGACGCTGTCGCAGATCGGCCCCGAGCACCCGCGCTTTGCCCAACATCCGATGCAATACGGCAGCAGCGGCCCGCGCCGCGTGGTGCGCGCCAGCACCATCGCGGGGCGCATCCTGTGGCGCGACGCCTATACCCGTGACGTGCTCTGCACCGAGGCCTATGCTGACATGCTGGCCGGGCTTGGGGTCCCGGAATGGGGTCTGGACCCTGTCGAGGTCATCGACGACCGGCATTAAGCCACCAAGATCATTGATATGGACAAACCCTGCGCGGGTGAACACAGGGAGGCGCGACGCTTTGGCACCAGGTCGGTCTCAAGGACCGCCTGATGGCGCGCATGTGGTTCGGGAAGCGGTGAGGGGTCTGGCGGACTGACCGACCTTACTCGCCGGTGAAGCCTGCGAGCGCTTCGTCAAAGGCGGTGCGCTCGTCGGAACCTTCGGTGCAATCGGCGCTGCCGATCTGGTCCATCATCTGGTTGGACAGGTCCTCGGCCTGTGCGTCGGAAATGCCCATTTCCTCTCTCATACCGGCCAGCTCGGCTTCGATGTTGGCCATGGCCGTATCGTCCAGCGGGATTTCGCAATTGCCGGCATAGATCGGGATGGAGAGCACGAGCGCAAAGCGGTTCAGGTCTTCCTGGTTCTGGGCGAGCGCCGGGGAAAGCGAAATGGCAAGGGCAAAGGCGGTGGCAAGGGCGCGCATGGGCGAAGGTTCCTCAAGGGGTGAAGCCGACTGGCAGAAACTGTTCGACGCAAATTAGCCGAGGCACAAGAAAGCGCAATTGGCCCCTTTGCCTATGCCGCAAGAAACCGGGACGATGGCAGCGCACGCCGATCAGCCCCGCCCGCTGCCGCCCGGCGTTGGTATCGTCACGATCACCGCTTGGCCCGCCTTCAGCACGGTCTGGTCGCAGACGCACAGCGTCTCGACCGAACCGCCGCATGCGGCGCCCAGCGATTGATGGGCGTCGATCCGGCATGAAGGCAGGCGCCAATCGCTGGCACAGCCTCACAGAAAAACAATCTTAATCCGGGAATGGCATAGTCCTTGTCTTTCAACCGCAACCGGAAAGACGAATGCCGGACCTTATCGATGCCATCTTCAGGACGGTGACAGCATTGGTTTCGCTGGCGCTGCCACTGGCGTTGCTCGCATTCATCTATTGGCGCAATGCTGTTGACTGGCAGGCAATCGAACAGGCTTATCACCGGCCATGGCAAGAACCATTGCAGATGAAGCGCCTTCAGACATTGCTGATCTACAGCGACGGCCGAATGACAAAATCCTACAAGGGATTGCTCACCCTGGCTGTCTATGACGACGGTATCGGCATGCGGATGAACCCCGTCCTTGCGCCGTTTCACAGACCTGTGTTCATACCCTTCTCAGACATCAGCTTCTGGTCGCAAAAATGGTTCATCGATGCAAAATCTGTCGAGCTGAGCTTTGCCAAGGTGCCGCAGATGCGCATCATCATGCCTGCGGAGCAGATGGACTGGGTTGCCCAGGTTTCGGGGGACGCCGTGTCGATGTCGCCCGACCGGCCGCCACACGGGCAATGGCCCTACGCATCCTTTGCGATCGCCGTCATCTTCGGCGTATGGGCCGTTGGGCTGATCATCCTGCTGCTGTTTCGCCTATGATCAACCGTCAGTGAGCTGCAGGACCTTGGCCGGCATGCAACGGGCATGGCTCATATCCTGCCACAGCCGCCCGGCGTTGGCGTCGTCACGATCACCGCTTCGCCCGGTTTCAGCACGGTCTGGTCGCAGGCCTTCAGAGTCTGGACCGTCCCGTCGGCGCGGCGCACCTGCGTCATGCCCACCTCGCCATCGCCGCCGCCATCAATGCCCTGCGGCGGGCGGTTGCGGTGCGACGACAGGATGGCGCAGTCCATCTCCTCCAGGAAGCGCACGGTGCGGCGCGTGCCGTCGCCGGCGTTCCATTGGCCCTTGCCGCCGGAGCCTTGGCGGATGTGGAAATCCTCCAGCACGACGGGGAAGCGCAGCTCCAGGATTTCCGGGTCGGTGAGGCGCGAATTGGTCATGTGGGTGTGGACGCCGGACGTTCCGGCAAAGCCGCGCCCGTCATTCATGCGCCCGGCCGGCGAGCCGGAGCAGATCGTCTCGTAATATTGGTACTTGGCGTTGCCATAGGTCAGGTTGTTCATCGTGCCCTGCGCATTGGCGAGCGCGCCCATGGCGCCGAACAGCGCATTGGTGACGTGCTGCGAGGTCTCCACGTTTCCGGCCACCACGGCAGCCGGATAGGAAGGCTTCAGCATGCAGCCATCCGGGATGATGATGGTGATGGGGCGCAGGCAGCCGGCATTCATGGGAATGTTGTTTTCCACCATCACGCGGAAGGCATAGAGCACGGCGGCGCGCGCCACCGGTTCGGGCGCATTGAAATTGTTCTTGATCACGGGCGAGGTGCCCGTGAAATCCACCGTCGCCTCGCGCTTGTCACGGTCGATGGTGATCTTCACGCGGATCACCTGGCCGGTGTCGGTCGGGTATTCGTAGGACGAGACATCCGGCAGGCGCGAGAGGACGGCGCGCACGCTTTCGGCGGCATTGTCCTGCACATGGGCCATGTAGGCCTCAACCCTCTCCAGCCCGAAATGGGCAACCATCTTGCGCAATTCCGCCACGCCCTTCTCATTGGCGGCAATCTGCGCCTTCAGGTCGGCGACATTCTGGTGGACGTTGCGCACCGGGTATGGGTGGTTGGTCAGCAGGTCTTCGAGGTCTGCCTCGCGGAAACGGCCCTTTTCCACCAGGCGGAAATTGTCGATCAGCACGCCTTCCTCGTCCACCGTGGTGGCAAGCGGCGTCATGGAACCGGGCGCGGTGCCGCCGACATCGGCATGGTGGCCGCGCGAGGCGACCCAGAAGAGGATCCCGGGATTTTCACCCCCACCCGCGCCTTCGGCGCGACCTCCCCCATCGGAGGGGGAGGTGGAGGCTGTGGCTGCCGCAGCGCCCTTGCCGCCACCCTTGGCAGCGGCGGCTACATCCTCGCCTTCGGCTGCCAGCAGCGCGATGACGGTGTTGACCTTGACGCCTTCCGAACCGGCCGGCACGAGGATTTTGGCAATCGTGCCCTCGTCCACGGCTTCCACTTCCATGGTCGCCTTGTCGGTCTCGATTTCGGCGATCACGTCGCCGGCGGATATGGTGTCGCCTTCCTTGACCAGCCATTTGGCCAGGTTGCCTTCCTCCATCGTCGGGGAAAGCGCGGGCATGGTGATTTCAATCGGCATGACGCTTCTCCTCAGCGATAGGTGACGGCCTTCACGGCCTCGACGACTTCGCCGACATTCGGCAGCGCCAGCTTTTCAAGATTGGCCGCATAGGGCATCGGCACATCCTTTCCGCAGATCGTGATGACCGGTGCATCCAGATGGTCGAAGGCCAGCTGCATGACCTGGCTTGCGATGTGCGAGCCGACCGACGACTGCGGGAAGCCCTCTTCCACGGTCACCAGGCGGTTGGTCTTCTTGACGCTTTCGATCACGGTCTCCATGTCGAGCGGGCGGATGGTGCGCAGATCGATGATCTCGACATCAATGCCCTGCGCCGCCAGTTCGTCAGCCGCCTTGACCGCATAGGTCATGCCGATGCCGAACGAGACGATGGTGGCATCCTTGCCTGTCTTGTGGACGCGTGCCTTGCCGATCGGCAGCACGAAATCATCCATCTTCGGCACGTCGAAGGACTGGCCGTAGAGGATTTCGTTTTCAAGGAAGATGACCGGGGTCGGATCGCGGATCGCCGCCTTCAGCAGGCCCTTGGCGTCGGCTGCGGTGTAGGGCATCACGACCTTGAGGCCCGGAATATGGCTGTACCAGGCGGCATAGCACTGCGAGTGCTGGGCGCCAACGCGGGCCGCAGCGCCGTTCGGGCCACGGAAGACGATCGGCGCACCCATCTGGCCACCCGACATGTAAAGCGTCTTGGCGGCAGAGTTGATGATGTGGTCGATGGCCTGCATGGCGAAGTTGAAGGTCATGAATTCGATGATCGGCTTGAGGCCGGTCATGGCCGCACCAACGCCGATGCCGCGCCCGCCGCCAAGGCAGAAGCACCAGCCGCCAAGGCTGAAGAGAATCCTGCTCCTGCAGCGGCTCCCGTTCCGGCTGCCCCGGTGGCCGTCGCGGCCCCGGCCGATCCGGCCATTCCCGCCGGCACCGAAATGGTCAAGATGACGGTGCGCGAGGCGCTCAACACCGCCATGGCGGAAGAAATGCGCCGCGATGACGGCGTCTTCATCATGGGTGAGGAAGTGGCCGAGTATCAGGGT
>JBGSQC010000262.1:0-5448 GCA_041738295.1 Zhengella sp.
TGATGGGTCTGGTGGTTGAAAAAATGGGCCAGTGCCGGAGCGAGGCGTTGGCTGACGGTCCTCAGATCACTCATCGTCGTGTAGGTGAAGCGCCCCGCAACCGTCTCTTCCGTCAGGCTGTCGATGAAGGCACGGATGCGCCGGTCCTCGGCTTCACGGGCAGCGCGAAGCGAGGCGAAATCCTCATGCAGGATAGTGGACAGCGCGGCTGGCTGCGAACCCTCGCCGGTGAAGCGCTTCATCCATACCCGGTCGGCGACCAGGATGTGGTTCAGCGTTCCCATCATCGAGCCGAAAAAGGCCCCGCAGTCGGCGCGCCAGGCCCCGCTGTCAAGCGCCGAGGCGGCATCATAGAGCCGCGTGTTCGCCCAAGTGTTGTATGCAGCAAACATCGCGAAATTTTGTCTGGCGTCCACGTTCCAACTCTCCCCGAAGCCCGATAGTGTGGCGCAAAACTGACAGCGGGGAGGGAAAACCGCAATGGCTATCCGTGTTTATGAACTGGTCGGGTCTGATCCGGCGCGCCCCTTCAGCCCGCATTGCTGGAAGGCTGTGATGGCGCTGGCCCACAAGGGCCTGCCCATCGATCGCGTGCCGGCAGCCTTCACCGCAGTGCCATCCGTGGAAGGCGGCGCGTCCAAGACCGTTCCGCTCATCAATGACGGCGGCACCGTGGTGGCAGACAGCTTTGCCATCGCCGAATATCTGGAAGACACCTACCCCGACCGCCCCTCGCTGTTTGGCGGCGCAGGAGGCCGCGCCATGTCCCGCTTCATCGAAAGCTGGACGCAGAACATGCTCCATTCCTTCCTTGGCCAGGCATTGCTGATGGACATCCATGACCGGCTGGCCCCGGAAGATCAGGCCCATTTCCGCAAGACACGCGAAGCCCGGTTCGGCAAGACGCTGGAGGATGTGCCGGTTGGCCGCCAGGACAAGCTGGCCGACTTCCGGACGAGGCTGGAGCCGCTGCGCATCACGCTTTCCCGCCAGCCCTTCCTTGGCGGTGAAGCCCCGCTCTTTGCCGATTACATCGTGTTTGGTGCGTTCCAGTGGGCACGGGTGATCTCATCCTTCCCGCTGCTCGAAGAGGGTGATCCGGTCAACGGCTGGTTCAACCGCTGCCTGGACCTGCATGGTGGTATTGGCAGGCAGACGCCGGCTTGCAACGGCTAGCGCATCCGTCTTTTGTTTTTCACCGAAACGCGCTATAGCGCGCCCGAACCGGCGCTGCGGGCCATATCCGCCGCGCCGCAACTGCTTTCATAACAAGAGACCGAGGACCACAATGGCCATTGAACGTACCTTCTCCATGATCAAGCCCGACGCCACCAAGCGCAACCTGACCGGCTCCATCACCATGAAGCTGGAAGAGGCCGGCCTGCGCGTCGTCGCTTCCAAGCGCGTCTGGATGAGCCTGCGCCAGGCAGAGGCCTTCTACGCCGTGCATTCCGCACGCCCCTTCTTCGGCGAACTGACCGAGTTCATGTCCTCCGGCCCAACCATTGTGCAGGTGCTGGAAGGCGAGAACGCCATCCTGAAGAACCGCGAAGTCATGGGCGCCACCAACCCGGCACAGGCCGCTGAAGGCACTATCCGCAAGGCATTCGCGCTGTCCATCGGCGAGAACTCCGTGCATGGTTCGGATGCCCCTGAGACCGCAGCCGAGGAAATCGCCTTCTGGTTCGGCGGCAACGAGATCGTCGGCTGACTCACTTCGGCAGGCTGGTCTTTTAGCTGTTTGAAATATTTCATGAAAAGGCCGGGGCTCACGCTCCGGCCTTTTTGCACTTCATTCAAATTCTATGGTTAACCAGAAGTGAAGATGTGACTTGCCTCGCACCACCTGAAGGCGTTGTGTGGGCTGTGTGCAATTCCTATCAAGGGGCAAGACCATGGCAATCGTGACAGTCGGAAGCGGCGGCAGCATGTATGGACCGTCAGGCGGAGTGATGCCGTCGGTCGGGTTCACCGGCTGGAACTATGGGCGGACAGTTGATATCGATACTGAAGCGGCGCCCTTTATCCAGTTGAACCAGACCAATACGTCGGGCTACTACTCCAGCTACACGACCTATACGCTGCGAGGAACGGGACTTTCCATCACGCCCGACAATACCGACGGCTCAGGTCCCGTTATTGGTGCGCGACAGGTGACGGGCACCGTCAACACGATTGCGCTGGTTTCCGGCACGACCGTCAGCCATGGCACCGTCAGCGCCAATTATCGTATCGAAGGTCTGGACGTGTCCTTTGCGGCGCTTGTTGCCAATGGGGCAGATCCGCTGGCCTTCCTTCTGTCCGGCAACGACACGATCACCGGGTCAGGCATGTACGACAGGCTGCTGGGATACGGCGGAGATGATGTTTTCCTGCCCGGTTATTCCGGGCCTTACCCTTCATCCTTGTATTTTGACACGGTCGATGGCGGGTCTGGCAACGATACGGTGAGCTACGCGAATTTGATCCAATCCGTGTTCATCAATCTTGCCACCGGTATCGTTTCCATTGGTTCGGCCGATGCACCGAATTCTGCGCGCCTGACATCAATCGAAAATGCCATCGGCAGCTCCGGAAATGACGTCATCACGGGCAACAACGCTGCCAACTACCTTGAAGGCGGCAGCGGAAACGATACCATTCTGGGCCTTGGCGGCAATGACATCCTTCTCGGCGGCACCGGCAACGACACGCTGAACGGCGGCGCTGGCAACGATTCCCTTCTGGGCGGTGAGGGCAACGACTTCCTGGTCGGAGGCATCGGCAATGACGCGCTCGATGGCGAAAACGGCAATGACTCGCTGATCGGCAATGCTGGCAACGACCTGATGTTCGGCAGCGCCGGCAATGACTTCCTGACCGGTGGCGCTGGTGCGGACACGCTCAACGGCGGCATCGGCATCGACCGCGCGCAATATTCCGATGCGACTGCAGGCGTCCGGGCGGATTTGGCTCAGGCCTCAAACAATTTGGGTGATGCTGCGGGTGACATCTATGTCTCCATCGAGAACCTCTACGGCAGCAATCACAATGATTGGCTCAGCGGGAATTCTGGCCACAATTCGCTTTGGGGTGGAAATGGCGACGACTTCATTTATGGCGGTGCCGGAAACGACCGGATCTTTGGCGATGCCGGTAATGACCAGCTGTTGGATGAAGCGGGCAATGACTTTGTCAGTGGCGGTCTCGGCAACGACACAATTGTTATGGGTGCAGGAACCGATACGTTCTCGGGTGGTGCCGGTGACGATACCTACATCTTCACAAACTACGCCAACGGGCACGAGATCATCACTGACTTCACCTGGGGCAATGACCGGATCAATTTCACGCTGACCGACATGACCCACGACGTGCTGATGAACAACGCCGTGGAAACCTCAAACGGTGTGCTGCTGAACCTTGGTTCCGGCTCCATCCTGTTGGCGGGACTGGCATGGTCGGATGTCGATTGGACGAACGATTTCGTGTTCTACTGATCCGCACCACGCAACGGGCGCCGGTCAGCGGCTGGCGTCCCACTTCTGCAAGGCTGCATCGTCGGCATCCTTGGCATCCACCCATGTCCCGGCGGAGCCGTCTTTCAGGTGCTCTTTCTTCCAGAAGGGTGCCCGCGTCTTCAGATAGTCCATCAGGAAAGAGGCGGCATCAAAGGCCGCCTGCCGGTGCGGCGAGGCCGCAACCACCAGCACGATTTGCCCGCCTGGTGCAATCTTGCCGAAGCGGTGGATGGCGGTAAGCCCGGTCACCGGCCAGCGTTCTGCCGCCTGACGCGCGATCCGGGTAATCTCGGCCTCGGCCATTCCGGGATAATGCTCCAGCTCCAGCGCAGACAGCCTGCCGCCTTCATCCCGGCAATAGCCCGTGAAGGTGACGACTGCGCCGACATCGCCGCGCCCGGCTGCCAGCTGCGCAATCTCGAAGGAAACGTCGAAATCCTCGCGCTGGATGCGCACCAGCGGCTCAACCGGCAACACCATTCGATCAGCCACCCGTCATCGGCGGAAAGAGGGCGATTTCGAAGGGTGTGCCGATCTTCTCCGAATGATGCACATGCTCCATGTCGAGCGCCACGCGGATGGCATCGGAATGTTCGAGCGCCGTTTCATATTCCGGCCCGCGGGTCTTCAGCCAGGCCAGCAGGTCTCGCACGGTGATGACATCAGCCGGAAGGGCAAGCTCCTCGCTCTCCTTGCCGATGCGTTCGCGCACCCAGGCGAAATAGACCAGTCTCATCGCGGTATCCTCCTTGGTGGATTAGTCGCCGATCACATGGCGCAGCCCGGCGCGGAAATAATCATACCCGGTATAAAGGGTGACGATGGCGGAAATCCACAGCAGCACGAGGCCGATGTCAGTGGTGTGTGGCAGCACCTTGTCGCCCGCCGGGCCGGCCAGCAGGAAGCCGATGGCGAGCAGCTGGATGGTCGTCTTCCACTTGGCCAGTGTCGAAACCGGAACCGAGACCTTGAGATCAGCCAGATATTCGCGCAGGCCCGACACGAGGATTTCCCGGCACAGGATGATGATCGCCGCCCAGAGCGACCAGCCGGCGATCGTGCGGTCGGTGTCTGCCGCCAGCAGCAGCAGGCAGGTTGCCACCAGAAGCTTGTCGGCAATCGGATCCAGCATCTTGCCGATGTTGGAGGTCTGCTGCCAGGCGCGTGCCAGGTAGCCGTCGAAGAAATCGGTGACTGATGCTGCGGCAAAGATGGCGAGCGCGGACCAGCGCGCAAAATCGCTCGATTGCAGCCGGCCTTCCAGGAAAAAGCACAGCACAATGGCCGGGATCGCAAGGATACGCCCGTAGGTCAGGATATTGGGCAGGCTGAGCGCACTATGGGCCATGATGTTCCGAGTCGGAGTTTGTACACCTTCAGTCAAACCAGAACGGACCGGCTGTGGTCAACAGACGAGGGCCCTGATTGACGGAATTGCCGCTTTTGATTGGCCAATCCTCGCCGATTTTATCCCTTTTCGTGGAAATGATCGTAGATTTGCCGCGCCATCTGCTCGGAAATGCCGTCAACCGTCAGCAAATCCTCCAGCGCCGCGCGGGACACTGCCTTGGCTGTGCCGAAGTGATGGAGAAGTGCACGCTTGCGCGCCGGGCCGATGCCGCCGATCTCGTCGAGCGGGTTCTTCACCATCTCCTTCTTGCGCCGCGCACGATGCGTGCCGATGGCAAAGCGGTGGGCTTCGTCGCGCATCCGCTGGATGAAATAGAGCACCGGATCGCGCGGCGGCAGCGAGAAGTCCGTCCGCCCTTCCATGTGGAAGCGCTCGCGCCCGGCCTCGCGGTCTGCACCCTTGGCAACGCCGATGGCCGTCACCACGCCCGAAATCCCCATCTCGTCCAGCATGGCGCGCACCGCGCTCATCTGCCCCTTGCCGCCGTCAATCAGGATCACGTCCGGCCAGGCGGGCAGGGCGGACGTATCGGTTTCG
>JBGSQC010000270.1:0-7360 GCA_041738295.1 Zhengella sp.
CGCGCAGGCCGCCACCATCACGCGCGGCTTTGTCGAATTGCGGCGCATCGGCACTGCGCTCGGCGGGCGGCCCGACACCATGATGGGGCTTTCGGGCCTCGGCGACCTGATCCTCACCTGCGGTTCGGCGCAGTCGCGCAATTTTTCCTATGGAGTTGCGCTGGGCAAGGACGCGAGCCTGGAAAACCTGCCGCTTGCCGAAGGTGCGGCTACTGCCGGGATTGCCGCCCGCATCGCCCGCGACAAGGGCATTGACGCGCCGATCTGTGATGCCGTCACCGCCATTCTCGACAAGCGACTCACCATCACGCAAGCGATGGCTGCCCTGCTCGCGCGCCCGCTGAAAACCGAAGACCACTGACCCGAACGGAGTTTCATCCAATGCTCTTTGCCCTGATCTGCACTGACAAGCCCGGCCATCTGCAATTGCGCCTTGATACCCGCGCCACCCATTTGACCTGGCTGACCGGCCTGAAGGACCAGGGTGTGGTGAAATTTGCCGGCCCTTTCCTCGGCGAGGACGGCAAGCCGGATGGCAGCCTTGTTGTCATCAAGGCAGACAGCATGGAAGAGGCCAAGGCGATCGCCGCAGCCGACCCCTATGCCGGGGCAGGACTGTTCGAGACGGTCACCATCCGGCCTTGGAACTGGGTCGTGAACAACCCCGAAGCCTGACAGGAAGCCCAGCGATGAATTACTGGCTGTTCAAGTCCGAACCGTTCAAATGGTCCTGGGAGATGCAGAAGGCGGCGGGCGCTTCCGGCCAGCAATGGGATGGCGTGCGCAACTATCTGGCGCGCAACAACATGCGGGCCATGCAGCTGGGCGACAAGGGCTTCTTCTACCATTCCAACGAAGGCCTTGAGGTCGTCGGCATCGTCGAGGTCTGCGCGCTCGCCCACCACGACACCACCACCGACGATCCGCGCTGGGAATGCGTTGATATCCGCGCAGTTCGCGACATGCCCAAGCCCGTCAGCCTGAAGGATGTGAAGGCCAATCCGAAGCTCGCCGACATGGCGCTGGTCACCTCGATGCGTCTGTCGGTGCAACCGGTGAAGCCCGAAGAATGGGAAGAGGTCTGCCGCATGGGTGGCCTTGTCCCGGCGCCCTGACGGTCCCGATGGCTGAAGCCGGACGCCTGTTCCCCGAAACCGCCACCGCTTTCATCCGCGCCAACACGGCGCTCGCAGCACCGCCCCATGTGCCGGAAGTGCGCCTGCATCTGGCCTGCGAAGCCTTTGGCCTGTGGAAGAAGACCGAGGAGGAATTGCAGGAGATCGGCCTGCCGCCACCCTTCTGGGCCTTTGCGTGGGCAGGCGGACAGGGCCTCGCACGCTACGTGCTGGACCACCCGGGAACGGTTGCCGGCAAGACCGTGCTGGATTTCGCAACCGGCTCCGGCCTTGTCGCCATTGCGGCCCTGAAAGCCGGCGCGGCTTCGGTTCTGGCCGCCGACATTGACCCGTTCTGCGCGCCGGCTGTTGCGCTCAATTCCGCAGCCAATGGGGTGACCATCGCCTTCTCGGGTAATGACCTCATCGGGCAGGATCAAGGCTGGGATGTCGTGCTTGCCGGTGATGTTTTCTACGACAAGCCCTTCGCAGACCGTCTCATGCCTTGGTTTGCAGCCCTTGCCGAGCGCGGTGCATCGGTGATCGTCGGCGATCCGGGCCGCTCCTACCTGCCCCGGACAGGCCTGAACGAATGCGCATCCTATGAGGTGCCGGTCACGCGCGTGCTGGAGGATGCCGAGGTCAAACGCACACGCGTCTGGCGTCTTGTTTGACTGTCCGGCATAGTCTGGTCACAAATCACTCCGTCACCAAGGGGAGGCGACCATGGATGTCCAACCCAACTATCTCGCCATTCTGGCCGCAACCGCGCTGGCCTGGTTTTTTGGCGGAGCCTTCTACGGCTCGCTTGCCAAGCCATGGATGAAGGCAGCGCGCATCGATCCGGCGCAGACAAAGATGTCGCTGTCGCTTGTTGCCACCAGCGTCGTGGCCGAATTTGTCATGGCCTGGGTGATGGCGGGCATCCTCATCCACACCGGCGCACAGGGTCTGAGTGGCGCGCTGACCACGGGTCTTCTGGTCTGGGCCGGGTTCATGGCGACCACCATTGCTGTCAACCAGCGCTATGAAGGCTTCGGGTGGGATTTGACGATCCTCGACAGCCTGCACTGGCTTGGCGTTTCACTGATCATGTGCCTGGTTCTCGTGTTCTGGCCGTTCTGAGCCAGGTTACCGGATTACCCGGAACTCCGCCCCCGGTCGCAGGACCTTCAGCAATCGGCGCATCACGGCAGGCGCAACGGCGATGCAGCCTTCGGTCGGCAGGAAGCCTTCGCGGGCGATGTGGAAGAAAATCGCACTGCCCTTGTACCGGCGTCTGGAGGTGATGTTCCAGTCCAGCACGAGGCCGGCATCATACAACCGGTCTTCACGCATCATGCGTTCGTGGCTGGCGGCAAAGGGCAAGCTGACCGGCCGGTTGTAGCACGCATGGGCCGGCGCATCGCACCAGCCGTCATCAGTTCGAATCGCCTTCATCGGAATTGAAGATTGGCCGGCCTTCAGGCGGTCGACACGAAAGAAGCCCGAAAGCACGCGCATGCTCGCCAGCGGAGTCGCGCCGTCGCCTTCGCGCTTGAAGGCGCTGATCCCGCTTCGGCCCAGCGCACAGGGGAAAACCGAGCGCCCCACCTTCATCAGGCCTTGGGTCGCAAGGCCCGGATGCTTGCGGACCGTGATGATCTGCCGGGCCTTCCGGGTTTTTTGGGCAGCCGCCATTGTTTCACCATTTCCGGAGCAAGATTGAACTGTTGAGCAAATCATGGTGAGGTTGTTTCAGGATCCGATAGACACCTGTATTCACAACCGCGTCAACTGTTTGGACGATTGGAAAGAAGCACATGACCGCACGCACAATCCTGTTGGTCGATGACGACAACGACCTGCGCCAGACCCTGGTGGAGCAATTGTCGCTCTATGAGGAATTCCAGATCCTGCAGGAGGAGACGGCGACCAAGGGCGTCCAGACAGCGCGCGGCGGCATCATCGATCTGCTGGTGATGGACGTGAACCTGCCCGACATGGATGGCCGCGAGGCCGTCAAACTTCTACGTAAGGGTGGCTTCAAGGCTCCCGTCATCATGCTGACCGGGCAGGACACTGATTCCGATACAATCCTAGGCCTCGAGGCCGGTGCAAATGACTATGTCACCAAGCCCTTCCGCTTCGCTGTGCTTCTGGCCCGCATCCGCGCGCAACTGCGCCAGCACGAGCAGAGCGAGGATGCCACTTTTGCGGTCGGTCCTTACACCTTCAAGCCGAGCCAGAAGCTGCTGGTCGACCAGCGCGGCGGAAAGACGAGGTTGACCGAAAAGGAGTCCGCAATCATCCGCTTCCTCTATCGCGCCGACCAGAAAGTGGTCACACGCGACGTTTTGCTGGAGGAAGTCTGGGGCTACAATTCCGGCGTCACCACCCACACGCTGGAAACCCATGTCTACCGTTTGCGCCAGAAGATCGAGCGTGATCCTTCCAATGCGCAGATACTTGTGACAGAAAGCGGCGGATACAAGCTCGTTCCCTGACGGATTCGCTTTTCCCCGCAAGCGCTTTCCGTCTTGGTGTGCGTCGGGGAATTTCCTTTCATGGCACTTGAAGAGGACATCAGGGCCCTTTCTGCGGTCAGCCTGTTTTCAGAGCTGACCGGGGAACAGTTGCGCCTGCTTGCCTTCGGCGCCGAAACCATGCGCCTGTCCGCCGGCAAGGTTCTCTATCGCCAGAATGCCGCTGCCGACTGCGCCTTTGTCATCGTTTCAGGCAGCGTTGACCTGGTTGACACCAGCGCTTCCGAGCCGCGCGTCCTGCGCTCTGTCTTTCCCGGCGCCATTCTAGGCGATGTGGCGCTCATCGCCGAGACCATTCGCCCGACGGGAGCCGTTGCCGGCGAAGGCACCGAGGTAATCCGCATCAACCGCACTCTTTTCCGCCGCATCCTCGAGGAATATCCCGATCTGGCCGCGCGCCTGCATGCCCGCTTTGCCCGCGAATTGCAGGACCTTGCAGGCAATGTCTCGCGCTTGCAGCCCCGGTTTGACCGCTAAGATCAGCCTCAGTCGAGCGTGAACCGGGCGATCACCGGCACATGGTCGGATGGCCGCTCCCAGCCGCGCGCCGCGCGCAGCACTTCGATCGAGGCCAGATACGGCGACAGGTTCGGCGATCCCCACACATGGTCAAGGCGGCGCCCGCGGTCAGCCGCATCCCAATCCTGCGCGCGATAACTCCACCACGTATAGAGGAGCTCGGGAGGCGGCACATGCTGGCGCATCAGGTCCACCCAACCGCCCTTGGTCCGTAGGTCTTCCAGCGTCTCGGTCTCGACTGGCGTATGGCTGACCACTTTCAGTAACTGCTTGTGCGACCAGACATCGGCCACCAGCGGCGCGATGTTGAGATCGCCAACCAGGATTGACGCGCTTGCCTCGTCATGGTCGGCGCACACGGCGCGCATTTCCTCCAGGAAATCGAGCTTGTGGCGGAATTTCGGATTGATCGTCACATCCGGCTCGTCGCCACCTGCCGGCACATAGAAATTGTGCAGCAGGATGGCCTTGCCGCCAGCCATGACCTCGACGGCCAAATGGCGCGTGTCACCCATGGCGCAAAATTCGCGCTTCTCCACCATTCTCAGTGGGCGTTTCGAAAGCGTGGCGACGCCATGATAGCCCTTCTGGCCATTGATCTCGATATGCTCATAGCCCATCGCCCTGAACGGCTCGAACGGGAACAGATTGTCAGGACACTTGGTCTCCTGCAGGCAGAGCACATCAGGCTGGTGTTCGGCAAGGAACCGCTCCACCAGTGGCTGGCGCAGGCGCACCGAATTGATGTTCCAGGTGGCGACTGAAAAGGCCATGGCGTGATTCCCAGATGAATGACGCCGGACACTGCCAAGACGGCCATCCCCTGACAAGCAAAGAGGCCCGCAAGCGTGCGAGCCTCTTCACGGGTCCACAGGTTTTACCGCTACGGCTGCCCTCACGGGGTGCGCTGGCCCTTGCTGTTGGTGTCGGCAACCTTGCCGTAATCGATGGCAAAGGTCGAATCGGCAATCTTGGCGCCCGGCTTGACGTTGAAGATCATCACCGTCGTGTCCTTGCCCTGCGCATCCGTGATCGTCCACTGGCGCAACTCGTTGTTCTGCGCGTCAAACAGCAGCGTGATCTTCGAATTGCCAAACACCGACTTGTCGCTCATCACGATGGTGACGATGTCGGCGTCTGCCTTCACATCGTCCACCTTGGCCTTGGTGAGGTCGATGCGCTCATCCAGCAGCAGCTTCAGCGGCGTCTTGGACAACGGATAGGTCTCATAGGTCTTGAGTTTGCGGTTGTTGAGCAGCACATGGCTGCCATCGGAAACGACGCGGAACTGGGTCGGCGCTTCATAGTCAAAGCGGATCTTGCCGGGCCGCACCAGCGAGAAGGTGCCGCCGGTTTGTTCGCCGCGCGGTCCGAACTGGACAAACTCGCCTGTCATGCTTTTGACGCCGGAAAAATGGTCGGCAATCTGCTGCGCCTTGGACGAATTGGCGTCGGCAGGAACGGTCACTGCGGCAAGCGTGGCAATCACTGCGGCACAGGCCAGCCTGGCAAGTCCGCCTGCCTGATGCTTGAATACCGGTATCATCATGTTAGCTCCTTCATTCGTCCGCCGCACACCATCCTGTCGCGGATCATGTGGGCCGAACTTTGACGATGCCGGGAAAGAATGCCCGGATTGCCGAAAGACGCCGGCGTTACGCAAATATGGTCAGCCGATCAGAACTCTTCGGCATCCGGCCCGCGCGGAACAAGGATTTCGCGCTTTCCAGCATGGTTGGCGGGGCCGACAATGCCGTCCTTTTCCATGCGCTCGATGATCGATGCAGCCCGATTGTAACCGATTCCGAGGCGACGTTGAATGTAGCTGGTCGAGGCCTTTCCGTCTCGCAGCACCACGGCGACAGCCTGATCATAGGGATCGTCTGATTCCGCCATGACGCCCGCCGCAGCAGCGGCCCCGCTCTCGTCATCCTCGTCCTCTTCTTCCGTTATGGAATCGAGATATTCCGGCACGCCCTGCAGCTTGAGATGGCTCACCACCTTTTCCACTTCGTCATCGGCCACGAAAGGCCCATGGACGCGCTGGATGCGGCCGCCACCGGCCATGTAGAGCATGTCACCCATGCCGAGCAGCTGTTCGGCACCCTGTTCGCCAAGGATGGTGCGGCTGTCGATCTTGGACGTGACCTGGAAGGAAATTCGGGTCGGGAAGTTGGCCTTGATGGTACCGGTGATCACGTCGACCGAAGGCCGCTGCGTCGCCATCACCACATGGATGCCGGCCGCACGCGCCATCTGGGCCAGCCGCTGCACGGTGCCTTCTATGTCCTTGCCAGCCACCATCATCAGATCGGCCATTTCGTCGATGATGACCACGATATAAGGCATGGATTCGAGATGCAGCTCTTCGCTCTCGTAGATCGCCTCGCCGGTCTGCCGGTCAAAGCCGGTCTGCACCGTGCGCATGATCTTCTCGCCTTTGCGGGCAGCCTCGGTGATGCGCTGGTTGTAGCCGTCAATGTTGCGCACACCGACCTTCGACATCTTGCGATAGCGGTCTTCCATCTCCTTGACGGTCCATTTGAGCGCCACCACGGCCTTCTTGGGATCGGTGACAACCGGCGTCAGCAAATGGGGAATGCCGTCATAGATGGAAAGTTCGAGCATTTTGGGGTCGATCATGATCAGGCGGCACTGGTCCGGTGTCAGCCGGTAGAGCAGCGACAGGATCATGGTGTTGATGGCAACTGACTTGCCCGAACCGGTGGTGCCGGCGACCAGCAGATGCGGCATCTTGGCGAGGTCGGCGATCACCGCCTCGCCATTGATGGTCTTGCCCAAACCAAGGGCCAGCTTTGCCTTCGATGTCTCGAATTCGCGGCTGGCCAGCAGCTCGCGCAGATAGACGGTTTCGCGCTTGGCATTGGGCAGCTCGATGCCGATGGCATTGCGGCCCGGAACCACGGCCACGCGGGCCGCAATCGCGCTCATCGAGCGGGCAATGTCATCGGCCAGCCCGATCACGCGGGACGACTTGATGCCGGGCGCCGGCTCCAGCTCATAAAGGGTTACCACCGGTCCGGGGCGCACATGGATGATCTCACCCTTGACGCCGAAATCGTCCAGCACGCCTTCCAGCAGCCGGGCATTCTGTTCAAGTGCTTCTTCCGAAAGCGTTGCGTCGCGCGCCGTCACCTTGGCTTCCGAGAGGAAATGCAGCGAAGGCATCTCGAACTCATC
>JBGSQC010000329.1:0-2325 GCA_041738295.1 Zhengella sp.
GCGCCGTGCCAAGACGCTCGGCCTGCAGGAAGGTCTGCGCCGATCCCGCAAAGGTTGCGGCAGCTGCGCGAACCTTGTCAGCATCGCGGCCGACAACAACCGCCACCGATTTCGAACCGGAAGCGACCGCCGCGCGCACCACATGGGCCACCAAGGGCAGCCCGGCAACCTCGTGCAACACCTTGGACTTGTCGCTTTTCATGCGGGTGCCCTCGCCTGCGGCAAGGATGACGGAAAGGCAGCTGCGTTGGCTCATGATGGTTCCATCCCGGAAAATATCGCTTGAAGCAGGATGCCCGTATCACATACGGACCCGAATGCTGTACCGCACACTCACTTAAGGGTTAGCGAATCGCTTTCCCGTTTCTTTGACCAATCCTAACGTCCCGACGGGCACCAACAAGAGCCGCGCCACCATGACCAATCCCCACCTTCGCGGCAGTGTGATCGCAGCTGCCGTGATGCTGCTGACGCCGCTGTGCTTCTCGACAAACCTGATTTTCGGCCGCGATGTCGTCACCCATGTGGCGCCCTTCACGCTTGCCACGATCCGCTGGGGGCTGGTGGCGCTGATCCTTTCCCCGTTCATGTGGCGGGAGCGAGAGATAGTCTTCCGCGCTGTGACAAGCCGCCCCGGCTTGGTGGTCGTGCTGGGCTTCCTCGGCATGTTCATCTGCGGCGGGCTGGTCTATTTCGGTCTGGCCATGACCACAGCCACCAATGGCACGCTGATCTACACCACGTCTCCGGTGATTATAATTCTGCTGGAGGCTGTGTTTCGCGGCCGGCGGATCGGCTGGCGCGAGGCGCTCGGCAGCGTGCTGGCCTTCGCCGGCGTTGCCATCATCGTGCTGAAGGGCGATCTTTCGGCACTCGCGACGCTCAGCTTCAACACAGGCGACCTGATTTTCGTGGTGGCCGCTGTTGCTTGGGCCGTTTATTCGATTCTTGCGCGCTCACCCGAGATGACGGCGATGAGCAATTTTTCTGCGCTCGGACTGACAGCCATGGCAGGCACGGCCTGCCTCTTGCCTGTCGCAATATGGGAGTTGGCCAGCGGCCAGCCCATGCCGACGTCGGCAGCCGATTGGGGCAACATCACCGGGATCGTGTTCTTTTCTTCCCTGCTCGCCTTTGCCGGCTTCCAGTTCGGTGTGCGCCGCCTGGGCGCTTCGCTGGCTGGCGTCTTCATGTATCTGTTGCCGGCTTATGGAGTGTCACTGGCCGTGATCTGGCTTGGCGAGGCGTTCCATCCCTTCCATGCTGCGGGCATTCTTGCGGTCATGGCCGGGATCATCCTGGCGACTTTTCCGGTCTCATGGTTTGCGCGCCGGAAAGAAGCGAAAATTTCCTAACCGATAGTCTGGAACACCGGGAAGGTTTCCAGCAGCCAGAACGAAAAGTCCTGCATTCCGCCGGTCATGAAAAGGACGCCGGCGATCACCAGCAATCCGCCCATGACTTTTTCCACCTTTCCGAGATGAACGCGGAAACGGGTGAGGAAGCGCATGAAGGCGCCCGAGAACAGCGCCGCAATCAGGAATGGAATGCCGAGACCGGCTGAGTAGACCGCCAGCATGGCAGCGCCCTCACCTGCGGTTTCGCGCGCACCGGCCAGCGTCAGGATGGAGCCCAGAACCGGCCCGATGCACGGCGTCCAGCCAAAGGCAAAGGCAAGACCCATCAGATAGGCCGCACCCGCGCCTGCCGGGCGCTGGCTGCCCTGGAAGCGTACTTCGCGCGACAGGAACGGGATTTTCAGAAGGCCGAGGAAGTTGAGGCCCATCACGATAATGAAGAGGCCGGCAACGATCGACAGAGGTTCCTGCCAGATCCGGAGCAAACGGCCAATGGCGGTGGCGCTCGCTCCTAGCGCAATGAAGACGGTCGAGAACCCGGCGACAAAGGCAAGCGAAGCCAGGAGCAACGCACGCCGTGAGGGGTCAAAGCGGGTTGCCTGACCTTCATTGCGGAAATCATCCACCGACACGCCGGCCATGTAGCACAGATAGGGCGGAACCAGCGGCAGCACGCAAGGCGACAGGAACGACAGTGCACCTGCCCCCAAAGCACTCAAAAAACCGAAATCCATGTCACCTGCCCTGTTGTTTCAACGGTTCCTAACAGCCGCTTCGCTCACGCGCCAATGAGATTTGCGCGATCACGCGCTCCCAAAAAGCAAAACGGTAACAAAAGCAAAAAAGGCGAAAGCACGTGCTTTCGCCTCTAGCATTCCTGAATTTCCGTTTGCCCTGCGGCTTACTGTCCCGTCGGGACACCGGCAGGAGCAGCAGGCGTCTGCGGGGTTACCGGCGTACCGGGAAC
>JBGSQC010000024.1:0-4440 GCA_041738295.1 Zhengella sp.
CCGGTTGATCGGCATGTCGGGGAGGAGCCCGCCATCGGTGTCACGCCGCATGTCGTGCAGCAGGAAGGCGCCATAGCCCTGAGACCTTGGAACGGACATGAAGCGCGCCGGGATCAGCTGGTCGGTGTCGACCGACTCCAGCGCCAGCGCCACGGCCTTGCCCTCATGGATGGTCCAGCCGCTCATGCGCGTCCCTCCAACAACCGCCGTACATCCGTCAGGCAGCCGGTCACCGCAGCGGCGGCAACCATGGCCGGGCTCATCAGATGGGTTCGCGCGCCGCGCCCCTGGCGGCCCTTGAAATTGCGGTTGGTGGAGGAGGCGCAGCGCTTTCCCGGCGCCACAATGTCGCCGTTCATTCCCACGCACATCGAGCATCCGGCCTCGGCCCATTCAAGCCCGGCATCGATGAAGATGCGGTCGAGGCCCTCGTCTTCGGCCTGCCGCTTGACCAGCGAGGAACCCGGCGCCACCAGCCCCGGCACGCGCGCCTTGCGGCCCTTGAGCACGGCAGCCGACAGGCGCAGATCCTCGATCCGGCCATTGGTGCAGGAGCCGATGAACACCTGGTCGATCGGCGTGCCTTCCAGCGGACGACCGGCAGTCAGCCCCATATAGTCGATAGCCTCGCGCGCCCGGTCAGCTTTTGCCCCTTCAAGCCGGGCGGGATCCGGCACCGTTCCACTGATCGGCAAGGCTTCCTCAGGGCTGGTGCCCCAGGTGATGGTTGGTGCGATCTCGGTCGCATCGATGCCGACTTCCCTGTCGAACACCGCATCGGCGTCGCTGGCAAGCACAGACCAGCTGTCCACCGCCTTGTCCCAGTCAGCGCCATTCGGCGCAAAATTGCGCCCCTTGACGAAGGCATAGGTGGTCTCGTCGGGTGCCACCATTCCGAGCCGCGCACCGCCCTCGATGGAAAGGTTGCACAGCGTCATGCGGGCATCCATTGACAGCGCGCGGATCGCTTCCCCGTCATATTCGATGGCGTGCCCGCGCGCACCGTCTGCACCCAGAAGCGCGATCCAGTGCAGCGCCAGATCCTTGGCCGTGACCGCTGGGCCAAGACGCCCGCTGACGGTCATGCGCATCCGCTTCGGTCGAATTTGCCAGATCGTCTGCGTGGCCAGCACATGGGCAACTTCGGTGGCTCCGATGCCGAAAGCCAGCGCCCCGAAGGCGCCGTGCGTGGAGGTGTGGCTGTCGCCGCAATTGATGGTCAGGCCCGGCAGCGTCAGCCCCTGCTCCGGGCCGACCACATGCACAATGCCCTGTTCAGGATCATGCAGGCCAAACAGCTTCAGGCCATGCGTAGCCGCATTGGTGCCGAGCGTCGCGATCATGCGGCGAATGTCTTCGGCCTCGATCATATCGCGCCCGCGCGTCGGCGCATAATGGTCAACCACGGCAAAGGTGAGCTTCGGCTCGGCCACCGGCAATCCGCGCGCCTTCAACTGCGCAAAGGCATGGTGCGAGCCTTCATGCACCAGGTGCCGGTCGACCCAGAGCAGCGACGCGCCATCGGCGCGCCGGGTGATTTCGTGGCTGTCCCATAGCTTGTCGAACAGCGTGCGCCCTCTCATTCCGCCGCCTCCCGGCCGGCTTCACGGTCGATCACCGGCGCCCAGTGACGCTTTCCATTGGCATTGACGCGGTTCAGCGTCATTTCCAGCCGGAACAGGTCCGGACGATAGAGCGCGGAAAGATACTCGACGCCTCGGCCCTCGGTATCGCGCACAACACGGCGGATTGTCAGCAGCGCAGACCCGACCGCCACGCCCAGCGCTTCAGCAACATCGGGCGCTGCCAGTGTCGCGCCGACCTGCTGGTGAGCATCGGCCACCTTCACGCCGGAGCGCTCCAGCAGCCTGAACAGCGGCGTCGTGGCCAGATCGGCCTCGGTATAATTCGCCGCAATTTCTTCCGGCACATGGGTGGTGAGGTGGGAAAAGGGCTTGCCGTCGGTCAGGCGCACGCGCACGGCAGTCTGCACGCGGGCGCCGGGATCAAGGTTCATCGCCTCGGCCACCATGAGCGGTGCCGGACCGTAGGAAAACGACAGCAGCCGGGCGGTGGTCATGCGGCCCATCTCGACCAGCTGAGGCATCAGGGTGGCGAAATCGGCGGCAACCTGGCCTTCGGTTCCATTGCCTTCTCGAACCATGGTCCCCGATCCGACATGGCGCGAAATCAGATGATCACTCTCCAGAGCGTCCAGCGACCGGCGGATGGTGACACGGCTGACGTCGAAGATTTCCGCCAGCTTCTGCTCGCCGGGAAGCATCGAACCGGGCGGATAGACGCCATTGGCAATGTCGTCGCGCAACAACAGGTAGACCCGCCGGGCCTTGCCGCCTTCAGGCAATGCTGTCTGCTGACGAACGCTCACCCGCACCTCCAGATCCCGCCCGAAAATCGGACAGTGAACTCAGAAAAGCAGGAATTCCAGTTGCTCGCAAGCCAGATATTTGCTCTTTTCAGATACCGATATCTGTTTTATGAAAAATACAACTCAGACGGAGGGGAAGCACATGCCGATCATTGAGGCCCATCTTCTCGAAGGCTATGGCGATGCCGACAAGCAGCGCCTGGCAACAGCCCTGACGGACGCGGCCCGGATGGTCATCCCCGCCGCCGCAGACGCCTTCACGGTCATGATCCATGAAATGCCGGCGGCAAATTACACGCGCGGCGGCATCAGCCGGAAACCGGCGCCGGCCGCCCCGGATCCCTGCGAGATGATCCGTTCCTATCTCAAGGCGATGGAAAACCGCGATCTCGACACCGCACGCACCATGTTGGGGGACGGCTTCGCGATGAACTTTCCTGATGCACCGGGACTGACCACGCTGGAACAGCTGATCGCCTGGGCCAAGCCCCGCTACCGCTTCGTGAAGAAGACCTATGACAGTTTCGAGGCCTTCCAGCAGGGCGACGTGACCATCGTCTATTCGCTCGGCACGCTATTTGGCGAATGGCCGGACGGCACACCGTTTGAAGGCATCCGCTACATTGACCGCTTCGAGATGAAGGGCGGCCGCATCACCCGGCAGGATGTCTGGAACGACATGGCGGAAGTCAAGGCAAAGGCATGAGCACCATCGATCCCATCACCCTGGCCGTGCTGGCAGGCCGGATGGAACAGATCGCCGACGAGATGGATGCGACGCTCTTCCGCGCTGCCTTCAATCCCATCATTGCCGAAGCCCATGACGCCTCGCACGGCCTTTACCATGCTGAAAGCGGCGATACGCTGGTGCAGGGAAAGTCCGGGCTGCCGATCTTCGTTGGCGTCATGTCCTTTGCCGTGAAAGCCGTCATCGACAAGGTGGTCGCGACCGGCGATCTGGCCGACGGCGATATCTTCATTTTCAACGATGCCCATCTGGGCGGCACGCATCTCTCCGACATGCGCCTCGTGCGCCCCTATTTCCGCGATGGAGCGCTGTTCTGCTGGCTGGCCTCGGTCGGCCACTGGCATGATGTCGGCGGCGCGGTTCCCGGCAATTACAATCCCGGCGCAACCGATGCCTTTGCCGAGGCCTTCATCATGCCGCCGGTCCGGCTGGCACGCGCAGGCGTGGTCAACCAGGACATCATCGACATCCTGTTGCGCAACACCCGCCTGCCGCAATCGGCGCAAGGCGATCTGAACGGCCAGCTTGGCGCGCTTGATCTCGGCCAGCGACGCATGGACGAACTGCTCGACGAATATGGCGCCCTGACCGTGAGCGCCGCCCTGGACGCGCTCGGCACCCGCGCCGAAGCGCTGATGCGCGCCGAACTGACCGACCTGCCGGATGGCCGCTGGGAAGCGGTGGATTATCTCGACAATGACGGCATCACCGACCAGCCGCTGGCCATCAAGGTGGCGCTCGAAATCCGCGGCGACACCATGGTGCTGGACTTTGCCGGAACAGCGCCGCGCTGCGCAGGGCCGGTCAACATCGCCTATCCGACTGCGGTCGCCACCGCCTATGTTGCCATCAAGCACATCTTCCCGGCCCTGCCCGCCAATGCCGGCGTGATGCGCCCGATTGATGTGCGCATTCCGGAAGGGTCACTGCTGGCAGCCGAGTTTCCCGCCCCAGTCGGCGGCTACACCGAAACCATCCTGCGCATGATCGACGTGATGTTCTCCGCCATGGCGCAGGCAGCGCCCGGCCGCGTGGTCGCCAATGCTTATGGAACCATCAACGCGCTGTCGATTGCCGGCAAGCGGCGCAACGGCACCCCTTGGGTGATGTTCTCCTTCTATGGCGGCGGCCATGGCGGCACGCCGGAGGGCAACGGACTCAACCACGGCAACGCCCCCATCTCGACGGCCACCATCCCGCCCATGGAAATCCTCGAAGCGGCCTACCCGGTGATGTTCCGCACCTGGGGCCTTCGCCCTGACAGCGCGGGCGCGGGAACCCATCGCGGCGGCCTCGGCGCGAT
>JBGSQC010000057.1:0-9618 GCA_041738295.1 Zhengella sp.
TCCAGCCAGGCGCGCGCATGCGGGAAGGGCTCAAGGCTGGTGAACATGCCGCCGGCAAAGACCGAATAGGCCATGGCGATATCGGCTATGGTGAAGCCGCGGGCCAGCAGGTGATCGCGGTCGGAGAGCCGGTCCTCGACAATGGCAATGGTTTTTTCAAGCCGCCTGGTCTCTACCTTGATGGTGACAGGCGAGCGGATTTCGGGTGGCTGGAGCACGTTGCATTGCTGGTTCAGGTTCTGCACATGCACAGCAATCGTCTCGGCAAAATGCAGCCATTGCAGGAACTCGGCGCGGTCAGCATCGCCGGGCCGCGACCAGAAGTGGCCGAACGGATCGCGGGTCTCGACCAGATGCTGCATGATGGCGAGGCTTTCCATCATGCGGGTCTCGCCATCAATCAGGAAGGGAACGCGGCCAAGTGTGTTGGTCTGGCGGAATTCCACCGACTGGATGACCTCGGCCAGCGTCATCCGCACTGTCTCGTGCTCCAGCCCCAGTTCGGCCAGAAGCCAAACAATGCGGGCCGAACGCGTCGCCTCGCCGTGATAAAGCCTGATGGTCACTCCTTGCCTCCGCTAACCAAGAAATCAGTTCGGGCGCGCAGCCCGTTAGCAACAGATATAGGGTTTTGCTGCCAACCGGCCAAAAAATCTGTTCCGGTTGGAGCCCTTTTCCGGGACGGGCCGGGGGTTGCCTGCAACCTCCGGCTCATCGGATCCCGCGACGGGATCAGACAGTCACATTGCTGCGTCTGAAGGTCCATGTTCCGGTTGCCGCGACCTGGATGGCGCGGGCATGGCGCTCGCGCAGGTTTTCAGCACTTGCCAGATCCCAGCGGAACGGATCGGTGGGGTCTCCATGGCGAGCCGCAAGCGCGCCGCCTTCCTCCGGGGCTGCCAGCCAGAGATAGCGGCCGGTTGCGGGCAGTCGGCGAACGATGCGAACCACGCGATTGCCGTCGTAATCGTCCAGTTCCAGCGCATCTCCGCGATGCAGGCGCATCACCAGTTTTGCGCCGATCCGCTCGCGCTCCCATTCCGGCCGGAAGCCTGGACGGGCCGCATCGGCAAGTGTCACGCCGAACAGCGCCCAGCTCCTGTCAGGCAGCGAGACAATGTCACAATGATGATTGCCATTGGGCAGAAGCAGGCAGGTGCCGTTGCGGGCGGGGCGGGCGGAGGCAAGCCGGTGCACAAGGCGCACCCGCCTGACCCCGCTTTCCTTGCTGAAGGCCTGAAGTGCATTTTCAAGCGCCACGCCCTTGGCGTTCACTGGCAGGCGGCGATCCAGCTGCTCACGCAAATGCGGGTCGCGGATGGCAGCAATTTCCGTCCGGCTCAATGCTGTCACCGGCTTGCGGTGGACACACAGGCCGGGGAGCAGTTGCCGCTCCTGCTGATCTTGAGCATGGACCGGCCCATAGGCAGTATCGTCCATGCAGCGCCCGGATAGTGAGCGCTTCACCTCGTGAGTGACAGTGACATCCAGTTTGCTGGCGGTCTTGGGCGTCGCGAGTCCGGCAAGGGCGGCGCTCAACGCGTCCACCCCGTGATGGCGATTGTCCTGCCGGTCTTTGGAAAATAGCGGATTGCCGGTTCGGCTGAGAAGCAACTTGCGGCGTGCGGCAACAAGGTACGGCGGCACCTCCTTCACACTGGCATCCGGCCAGCGGCGTCGGACCTCAGCCGCCACAAGGGCACAGATGCGTTCCATGCGCCTGCGCCTGCGCGCGTCATCGGTTGCGGGCAAGGCGTCGGGTGCAAAGGCGGGGCGGATGGCCGTTGGAAGCCGCTCCAGCCGCGCCATGATGGCCGGCCATTGCGGGGTTTGGCCAAAAGCCTGCCACGGGGTTCTGGCGCCCTTCTCGTGATTGGCCGAGGCAAGGCAAAGCACCAGGTTCTGCAGCCCGTCTCCGCCTCCGGCACTGCGCGGCACTATGTGGTCAATCTCGACATGGCGCGAAGTCAGAAGGGCTTCGGTGAGCACGGTGCCTGTGTAGGGACAGAAAGGCGCGCCGCCTGCCGCTTGCGCCTGCTGCCGTGCGAGAGCGTCGCGAAGCTGCTTCTTGCCGGGCATACCCGCTTCGGCTGCTATCGCGCCTTCGACCATCACTTCGTCCGGCAGGCCGAAGCGGCGCTCCAGATCCGCCATGGCATCAGCCAGCAGGCGGCGGACCGGGATCAAGGCATACTCACCTGAAGCCGTGGCGGCTTTCCGGCGACCCTGAGAATCGTTGATGAACTGCCTGCGGATTGCCTCCGCCTCGCACTTTTGGATGCCAGATCCTGCCTGCGCTTCAAGGAGCCGGTCAACCTGATCTGCCGTGCTCTGGCCGTTTTCAAGTGCGCGGGACCGGAAGCGGCGCGAATGAAGCCAAACGAGAAGGCGTCCGAACTGGTGCCGCGTGACCGGCTCTGTCATTGCACGCTTGCACAAGGTCTTCGGGTCGAGCGCAAACAGTGCTTCATCCCGCTCCGGCGGCAGCAGGTTGGTTTCCCGAAGGTGCCCGATAAAGGCCCGGCGGCGTGCCTTGCGGTTGGCGAGATGGCGGCGGCGTGCCCGGTTGCGGGCAATGCGCAAGGCCTCGCCGGGCGGGCTTGGCAGACAGATGCGCGAGGCGGCGGCAAGCACCCTGACCGAGCCGTCAGGATCCAGCGCCACGGCAGCCAGTCCAAGCGAAGCCTCCCCCGGATCAAAGCCAAAGCGAAGCAGCATGACCATCTTCCTCCGTCCATCAGATGGTCATGAAAGAAGGCTGGAACCCGCCCGGCAATGGTGCTTTCGCGTATTACGTGATCACGCCATTGCGCGACGGGTTTCACGCCGGAAAGATGGAGGTCCGGAAAGAGGGTTCCCTCCGGCAACCAGGCACTTGCCGAAGGCTGGGGCGGGCTCCGGTCCGCCCCGCACCTCTTGTCCGGATGGTGGGCGCTTACTGGAAAATGGCGCGCTCGGCCTCGACCCGTTCATGGATAAAACGCACCACGGCTTGTACGCGCTGCACCGGCTTCAGCGATTCATGATAGACGATCCAGTAGGCGCGGCGGATCGGCTGGAACGCCGGAAGGGCGACCAGATCATCATGCCGGCGCGCGATGAAGGTGTGGAGGATGCCGATGCCGGCACCCGATCGCACGGCTTCCGTCTGGCCCAGTGCTGACGACACGCAGAAGGCGGCCTTCCAGCCCGGATGGAATTCGGCCGCGTAATCCAGCGACGGGTTGATGACGAGATCATCGACATAGCCGATCAGGCGATGGTCGAGCAGGGCCTCGGCCCTGTCCGGCATTCCATGCGCCTCGACATAGGCGCGTGAGGCATAAAGGCCGAGCGAATAGTCGACCAGCTTTCCGGCAATCAGGCGGCCTTCGGCGGGACGTTCCACGGTGATGGCGATGTCGGCCTCGCGGCGCGACAGCGAGAAGGAGCGCGGGATCGGCACCAGTTGCACCGAGAGCGAGGGGTGGATTTCCGTGATGGCGCCAAGGCGGGACGCCAGCCAGGCCACGCCGAAACCGTCGGGCGCGCCGATGCGCACTGTGCCTGACACCTCGTCCTCGGAGCGCGACAGCTCGGCGCGCGCATTGATCATGGAGGATTCCATGCGTTCGGCGGCTTCGAGGAAGCGCTCGCCGTCAAGTGTCAGCTCGGTGCCGGTGGTTGTGCGGTTGACGAGACGGGCTTTCAGGTCGCTTTCCAGGGCTGCCAGACGGCGCGAAACCGTGGCATGGTTGAGGCCGAGGCGGCGCGCCGCGCCGAGGATCTGGCCGGAGCGGGCAACCGCCAGGAAGATGCGGACGTCATCCCAGTTCATGGGTCCTCGCATTTGCAAAAAACAATGCTCTGATCCTAGCGCATGACAAAATTTGCACAACGGCTTTGGTCAGGCGCGCGTTGCCGATGGACGCATCTGCGCGCAGTATGGCGCCATCGGATCACGCGGCCAGCGGGCTGCATACGGGAGAGAGAGCATGCAGGAAATCGGTCACTACATTGACGGCAAGATGGTTGCCGGCACCAGCGGGCGTTTCGCCGATGTCTACAATCCGGCAACCGGCGAAGTGCAGGCGAAAGTCTCGCTGGCGACCGTTGCCGAACTGAATGATGCGGTGGACCGCGCCGCCAAGGCTCAGGTCGCCTGGGGTGCCACCAATCCGCAGCGCCGCGCCCGCGTGATGATGGCCTTCGGTGCTCTGATCAATCGCGACATGGACAAGCTGGCAGAGGCTGTCAGCCGCGAGCATGGCAAGACGCTGCCGGACGCGCGCGGCGACGTACAGCGCGGCCTTGAGGTGATCGAGGTGTGCATGGGCGCGCCCTCGCTGCTCAAGGGCGAATACATGAACGACGGCGGCCCCGGCATCGACCTCTATTCGATGCGCCAGCCGCTCGGCGTTGTCGCCGGCATTACGCCCTTCAACTTCCCGGCCATGATCCCGCTGTGGAAGATGGGTCCGTCGCTGGCTGCCGGCAATGCGATGATCCTGAAGCCGTCGGAGCGTTGCCCGACCACCGCGCTGATGCTGGCCGAACTGCTGAAGGAAGCAGGCCTTCCCGATGGCGTGCTGCAGGTCGTCAATGGCGACAAGGAAGTGGTGGACGCCATTCTCGACAATGAGACGGTGCAGGCTGTCGGCTTTGTCGGTTCCACGCCGATTGCCCACTACATCTATTCGCGGGCTGCGGCTGCCGGCAAGCGCGCCCAGTGCTTTGGCGGCGCCAAGAACCACATGATCATCATGCCCGATGCCGATCTCGACAAGGCGGCTGACGCGCTGGTCGGTGCCGGTTTCGGCGCGGCAGGCGAGCGCTGCATGGCCATTTCTGTGGCCGTGCCGGTGGGCGACAAGACCGCCGACGCGCTGATCGAGCGGCTGGCGCCGCGCATCGAGAAGCTGAAGGTTGGCCCCTACACGTCTGGCGACGGCGTTGATTTCGGTCCGTTGATCACGTCGGCCTCCAAGGCGCGCGTCAACGGCCTCATCACGTCCGGCATCGAGCAGGGCGCCAAGGCGGTGATCGACGGCCGCAACTTCTCTCTCCAGGGCTATGAGAAGGGCTTCTTCGTCGGCCCGACGCTGTTTGATCACGTGACGGCTGACATGGACATCTACAAGGAAGAGATTTTCGGCCCGGTGCTGTCGACCGTGCGCGCCAAGACTTATGAGGAAGCCCTCAAGCTGACCATGGACAACCCCTATGGCAACGGCACATCGATCTTCACCGCCGATGGTGACACGGCGCGTGACTTCGCGTCGCGCGTCAATGTCGGCATGGTTGGCATCAACTTCCCGATCCCGGTGCCGCTCAGCTACTTCTCGTTCGGCGGCTGGAAGAAGTCGGCCTTTGGCGACCTGAACCAGTATGGCCAGGATGCTTTCCGCTTCTACACCAAGACCAAGACGGTCACCGCCCGCTGGTTCTCCGGCATCAAGGAAGGCGGCGAGTTCGCCTTCAAGGCGATGGATTGATCGCAGCCGCCTTCGGCGCATGACAACGGACAAGGCCGCGCTGGGAAACCGGCGCGGCCTTTTTTCAAACTATTGACATACTATCATCGTAGTTACATACTTAGTATATATCAGGAGTACAAAATGTCGAAATATGAACCCTTGCAGCATTTTCTCGAAGGGCAGAAACTTGGTCGTATTTCTCTTACGGTCCGCCAAGTGGAAGAAATCATCGGCGCAGATCTGCCTGCGTCTGCCGTCAAGCATCAGGCGTGGTGGGCCAACAATCCAACTGGCCACAGCCATAGCCGCGCCTGGATCGATGCCGGATGGCGAACCGAGAATGTGAACCTTGCAAGCGGCAAGGTGGATTTCGTTCGGGACGCTTCCGTGGCTCCGGCACCGAAAACTGACCGGCCGGTTAAAGGAAGCCTTTGGGGAAGTCTCGCGGGAACAGTGACCATCCATGATGCCGATGCCCTTCTCAAGCCAATCGGCGAGACTTGGGATGCTGCACGATGAACAGGGACGAGGGTCTTCTTCTCGATACCTGTGCCGTCCTTTGGCTTTTCGGAGGGTCGGACCTTTCCGAGGCATCGCGCTCCGCCATCGAGCAGGCTTCGCAAAACGATAACTTGTACCTGTCACCCATTTCGGCGTGGGAGATCGGCATGCTTGCTTCCAAGGGTCGGATTGCCTTGTCGATGCCTGTGGGGAAATGGGTGGATGCTGCCTTTGGTCACCGCGGGACGAGAGTTGCAGGTCTAGACCCGGTCATTCTTGTGGACTCCAGCTATCTGCCGGGAGACGTACACGGTGACCCGGCTGACCGGATCATCTTGGCAACGGCCCGGCAGCATCAGCTGAAAGTCGTCACGCGCGACAGGATCATACTGGACTATGCAAGAAGGGGGCATGTCCGGGCGCTTGAGTGCTGACACTCTTGCCGGCAAGAATTGTTTTCAGAACCCCCGTCACTCCCCGTCCACCCATTCCAGCAGGTCGCCCGGCTGGCAGTCGAGTTCACGGCAGATGGCGGCGAGCGTTTCAAAGCGCACGCCCTTCACCTTGCCGGATTTCAGGAGCGACAGGTTCTGCTCGGTGATGCCGATGCGCTCGGCCAGTTCGCGCGAGCGCATCTTGCGCCGTGCCAGCATCACGTCGAGATTGACGATGATCGGCATCAGACGATCTGCCTCATTTCCCCGTCAACTTCCGCTGCCAGCGCCATCAGGTGCCCGGTGACAAAGAGGATTCCCGAAAGGAGCAGGCTGAGCAACTCGCTTGTTCCAAACTGGATGGTGATGAAGCCCTGGCCGGCGGGCGCGCCTGCAGAATAGACCGCTGACAGCAGCGGCGGGGCGACGATCATGGCCAGCGCGTTTGCCGCAAACAGCAGGCCGGCGCGGCTGAGCAGGCTGGCGGCCTCCGTGTTCAGCACGGCCTCATCGGAAAAGGCGGCAAAGGCACGGCGCAACGCATCAAGTGCCCAGAGGAAAAGTGCGCCCTGCATCCCCATGACAAGGGCGATCATGACACTGGTGGTGCGGCCGGTCTCGATGACACGTCCACCGAAGCGTTCGGCCATGACCTTTCCGAGTTCCGCAGGCGCAATGATGGCGGAAAGGGCGACGATTGCCAGAAGAAGGGCGACCAGAACCATCAGGGCAAGGGTTGCCAGGCTCATGCGACGGGAAAGAATTTGGCTGCGAAGACGGGTGGTGTTCATAGGGGCTTGCCTTTTTGTTTACATAATTTATCGTAAAACAGTAAAATATGAATGTCAAACACCAATCACCCAAAACCAAGGAACCATCATGCGCCTCCCCCTTCGTCGCGGCCTTGCTGCCGGAATTGTTCTTCTTGTCTCCGGCTGTGCATCGCTCAATCCGATGACATTGGTCAAGCTCTTGTCGATCGACCTGCTGAAAACCGAGCCGGGCGTGCTGGCCGTGGCGGCCGTCGCGCCGCGTGAACTGATGCTGCGGACCGGGGATGTCAGGATGGAACTGAAACTGAAATCCGAGGATCAGGCCATCAACATCCACGAAACCGTCTATCTCGAGGTGGCGGAAATGCCCGGTTCGCTCGATATCGCCTATGATCGCGAGACCCAGCGCTTGACCATGGTTCGCGTTCCCAGGGGAGATTTCGAGCGGCTCGCCGATGCCCAGAAACGTGGACGCGCCTTCCGTGCCTCGGGCCGTAAGGATGGCAAGGGAAGCCTGTCGATCGGCGTGATTGACGGCTGCCATTCAGGTGAATTGCCGGCGGGCGAACTGCCGGTCAGCATCTACATCCGCACCGAGGCGGGCGGAGATTTCCTGCCGGTGCTGTCAAACGTCGACCTCAGGCAGGTCGAGAATGGCACGGTGGCGGCCAAGATCAAGCCCTGCGCGACCGCCAGCCATTGAAACGGGAAAGGCCGCGCCGGGAAACCGGCGCGGCCTTTCTGCTGTAGAGCAGTGGGGGCCGGCCCTACTTGAGCAGGCGCACCTTGGCATTGGCTGCCACTGCGGACGTGGTGCCGGGCACCGGGGCCAGAGCAGGGCGCATCTTGTAGATGTTGCCCTTGGCAATGTCCCAGGTGACGTTCTGGGCCAACACGCTGAGCGCATCCTCAGGCGCATCCGACGCCCGGCTGATCTTGAATTCCGCCGTATCGCCAGGCAGGTAGATGATGCCATTGGCGAGAGCCGGATCCGTGCCGGATGACAGGGAAATGGTCTCGGTCTTCAGTTCCACCTCGGTGTCGGGACCGGCAAAATGCAGGTAGAGCCCGGTCCCTTCGATAGAGGAATTTGCGTCGATGACCGTCTTGCCATTGATGAAGTAGCGGCCCGGCTTGAACGTCACTTTCCGTGCGCCCGAGACAAAAAGGCCGCCGCAATAGGTGCCCGGATGAAGGGTGACATCATAGCCGCCGCCGTCGAAGACAGCCGCGTCATTTCCGCCATAGGTGCAGGCCGACCAGACCGGATAAGGCGCTGACCAGTCTGTGAGCGGGTCTGCCATGGGCAGGCAATTGTCTTCCGGCGGAGGCAGCACGCTGTATCCGCCGAGCTTGCCGTACTTGCCGACCGAGCACACCTGCGCGGTCGTCATCTTGCCTTCGCCAACCCCGTGTGTGGCTTCCTTCTCGCGGGAATTGGACCAGAAGATGCAGTCGCCCGACTGGACGACGCCATCGCCCTTGAAGTTCATCGCCTTGTCCTGGTCGCGGCTGAAGGCAAGACCGCAGAGCGCCGGACCTTTCTCAGCCGAGGCCGGGGCAGTCCCTGCTTGCGAGACGACCGTCATCGCGTGGGGTGCCAGGTCGATGAACGGAAGCATGGTCGTGAAGCTTCCGGCCGCAGAGACCCGTATGCTTCCGGCAGCGCGGTCAATGTCAATCATGGTCTGGTCGATGTCGATGGCATCGCCTTCCTTGCCCTCAAGCTGGCCCATGATGAAGGCCTTGACCATGCCGGTCAGCTCTTCATTGGTGACGGTGCCGTCGGCAAGATATTTCGCGCCGTAAAGGGCAGCATTGTCGCTGACGGTCTGGATGACTTGCTGCCGGGAGGCAAGGCGCGTGGTCTCCATGGCAAAGGCCGAGACGGTGACGATGAGCGTGCTCAGGGCAACGAAAGTAATCCCGAAGTTACCGCTCCGGTCTCCTGCAAATTTCGCAAGTTTGATGTCTCGACGTTCAGACATGCCAGTCCTGTTCTTGACGGAGTTTCGCTGACCTGAACCGTAACAAGAAACAAGAAAGGAACTCTTTTCAGATGCGCGGAATTTGGTGCAGCCGATGAAACCTTTGCTTAAGGCTGCTCCTGCCGGTCGGCAGGAGCTTTGGTGGTTTCCGCAGACCTGGAAAAAGTCGAATACAAAAAAGGCCGCGCAGGAAAACCGGCGCGGCCTTTGATGATCTTTCCAGTTGGCTCAGGCCTCGAAGCGCACCAGCAGGTCCTTGGCGTCGATCTGGTCGCCGGTGTGCACCAGCACTTCGGCAACCTTGCCGTCGCGTTCGGCGTGCAGCGCAGTTTCCATCTTCATCGCCTCGATGGAGACGAGAACATCACCGGCCTTGACCTCTTGGCCCGCGGCGATCGCCACCGTGGAGATGACACCGGGCATCGGCGCGCCGACATGGGAGGCATTGCCGGCATCGGCCTTGGGG
>JBGSQC010000068.1:0-24623 GCA_041738295.1 Zhengella sp.
CGATGGCGACCGCTGCGGCGTGGTGGACAATGAGGGCCACGAGATCTTCGCCGACAAGGTGGGCGTGATGCTGGCGCGCGACATGTCGGCAACCATCCCCGACGCGCAATTCGTCGTCGACGTAAAATCGACCGGGCTCTACCACACAGACCCCGTGCTGAAGGCGCAAGGGGCGCGGACCGACTACTGGAAGACCGGCCATTCCTACATCAAGCGCCGCGTGGCGGAGTTGAACGCCGTGGCTGGCTTTGAAAAATCCGGCCACTTCTTCTTCAATGCGCCCTATGGGCGCGGCTATGATGACGGACTGGTCACGGCGATAGCGGTCGCGCGCATGCTGGAGCGCAATCCGGGCAAGTCCATGGCTGATCTCTACCGCGCGCTGCCGCTCACCCATGGATCGCCCACCATGTCGCCGCACTGCGCCGACGAGGTGAAATACGAAGTGGTGGACCGCGTGATCGCCCGCCTGATGGCCATGAAGGAAAAGGGCGAAAACCTCGCCGGCCAGGCCATTATTGACGCGGTAACGGTGAACGGCATTCGCGTCACCACTGAGGACGGCACCTGGGGCCTTGTGCGCGCCTCATCCAACAAGCCGGAACTGGTGGTGGTGGTGGAAAGCCCGGTGTCGGACGCCCGCAAGCGCGAAATGTTCCACGCTGTCGACGCCGTGCTGCGCGATAACCCTGAGGTGGGAGCGTACAACCAGACAATATAAGTGCAAGCCAGGGAGCCGGAGATGAATGTGAAGCCGGACACGAGCCCGAGAATTGTCAGTTTCGTGATGAGCGGCGGAATCGGTTCGCGCCTGTGGCCGCTGTCGCGCGAGGACAATCCCAAGCAGTTCCATGACCTGTCGGGTGGCGGTTCGATGATCCAGCAGACAGCGCGGCGCATGGCGGCGCGCAGCGCGGGTGAGGGGCCTGTCTGCGTCATCGCCACCGAACGCCACGCCGGGCGCGTCATCGCCGAATTGGCCGGCCTCGACATGAAAGGCGGACTGGCACTTTACGAACCCATGGGCCGCAACACCGCCGCTGCTGTCGCGCTTGCCGCCCAGGTCACGTTGCGCGACTTCGGCGACGATCTCGTGCTCGTTGTGCCGTCCGATCATGTCATCAGCACCGATGCGGATTTCTGGTCCACCGTCGAGGATGGTGTCGCGCCTGCCATGGAGGGCCGCGTGGTGGTGTTCGGAGTGCCGCCGACACACCCGGAAACCGGCTATGGTTATATTGAGGCCGGTCCGGACACAGGTGTGCCGGTGCGCGATGTCGCCCGCTTTGTCGAAAAGCCGGACGCCGCGACTGCGCAGGCCTATCTTGATGCCGGCAATTTCTACTGGAACGCCGGAATATTCCTGTTCCGGGCCTCGGCCATGCGCGATGCCTTCGAAAAGTTGGAACCTGCAATCTGGGCCAATGTCGCCATCGCGCTGGACAAGGCGCGCCGGGAAGTCGGCGGGGTCTTTCTGCCGGAAGACGAATATTTGGCCATCCGTTCCGATTCCATCGACTATTCAATCATGGAGAAGCTCGAAGGCATCGCCATGGTTCCCGCGCGCTTTCGCTGGAATGATCTCGGGTCCTGGCAGTCCCTGCTCGACGTTTCAAAAGCCGATGGCAATGGCAATGTGATCATCGGTGACGTTGTCGCCATCGATTGTGAGAATTGCTATTTGCGCTCGCGCGACCGCCTTCTCTCGGTCATCGGGCTGAAGGATGTTGCTGTCGTCGCCACCGCCGACGCCACTTTCGTCGCGCCGGTCGGGCAAAGCCAGAACGTCAAGAAAGTCGTCGAGCAGCTGGAAAAGAGCGGGCGCCTGGAAATCCGCTACACTCCAAGCGATGACCGCGTCATAGAATCCGGGGCCTTCGTCAAGCGGGTGCGCCACTGGCTGTTCGACGAGACGCTGCCTCTTTGGTCAACCGCAGGTGTTGACCGGCACCATGGCGGTTTCCAGGAAACTTTGAGTTTTGACGGCCAGCCCGGGCTCAAGCCCAAGCGCATGCGTACCATGGCCCGGCAGGTCTATGCCTTCGCCGTCGCCAAGGAGTACGGTTGGGACGGACCAGCTGACGAACTCATCAACCACGGCCTCGATTTCATGGTCACAAGGGGACGCACAGAACGCGGCGGCTGGGTCCGCAGCTTCAATGCCGATGGAAGCGTGCTCGACCCTGTCGAAGACACCTATGACCACGCCTTCGTGCTTCTGGCGCTGGCCCATGCGCACAAGGCCGGTCATCCCGATGCGCTTCGCTTGGGCATTGAAACCTTCGACTTCCTCGACCAGCATCTCGAGGACACCAACATGCGCGGCTTCCTGGAAACATCGGACGGCCAGAACCTGCGCCGGTCCAACCCGCACATGCACTTGCTGGAGGCGTTTCTCGCCTGGTATCGCGCCACCGGCGAACGCACCTATTTGCGCCGCGCTGCGCGTGTGGTGGACCTGTTCCGCCACGACCTCTTCGATGCCGACACATGGACGCTGGGCGAGTATTTCGACGCCGACTGGAAGAGGGACGCCGGCGAACGTGGTGAATGGACCGAGCCAGGCCATCATTTCGAGTGGGCAGCGCTTCTGGTCGATTTTGCTGATGCCACGGGGCAGACCGACCTGATCGGATATGCGCGAAAGCTCTATGCCTCGGCAATCGCCAACGGGTTGAACCGGGCGACCGGCTTGGCTTACAACGCTGTCTCGCGCACCGGCGCGCCGCTGGACCGCCTGTCGCGGTCATGGCCGCAGACGGAAGCCCTCAAGGCTGCCATTGCGCTGGACCTGACAGGCGGCGGCCCGGACATGAAGCCGGAAATCGAAAGCCGCGTCTCCCGCCTGTTCCGCTGGCATATTGACCCGGCACCGCGCGGCCTTTGGATTGACCTGATCGACGAGCGCGGCGGCGCCAAGGCTGGCGAAGTGCCAGCTTCAATCTTCTATCATCTCATTTGCGCACTGACAAGATATGAAGAATATATTAAAAGATATTGAATTATTATTTATTTATAATTATTCACTCTTTCTCTGTGATATAAAAAACGGAGGTGCAAGCACCTCCGATAATAGAATTTTGAGCTCTATTTTTTCAGGGAAAATTGTAATGTTAATTATTATTTTGACATCAGAACACCATCAGTCGGATAGCATTGAAATCCTGCACCCCTCCGCCCACGCGTTTGGTGGCGTAGAACAGAACATAGGGCTTGGTGCTGTAAGGATCGCGCAGAAGCTGCACGCCCTGCCTGTCCACGATCAGATAGCCGCGCTTGAAGTCGCCGAAGGCAATTGAAGCAGCACCAGCGGCTATGTCAGGCATATCCTCGCACTCAGCGACTGGAAAACCGAGCAGGCGGTTTTCAAGCGTGTCGGTCAGTCGAGGCTGAACCAGATAGTCACCATCATTGTTCTTCAGGCGGCGGACCGCAGAAAGCGTGGTGCGGTTCATCAGGAAGCTTCCGTTGGCGCGATAGCGGGCATTCACGGAATGGACGATCTCCATGAATGCGTCCGCCGGCGCGTCGGTATCGAAGTCGCCTGCACCGCCACTCAAAACCGCGCCCATCTGGCCGTGAATTGCATCCTTGGCCATAGCGCGCGGATAGTCGAGCAATCCACGGGGCATTGCCGTGCCATTACCGATGATGAAAGCACGGCTTTCCTGCGCGCCGAAAGCGACATTGGTTTCTTCCAGCAGCCAGTTTTCAATGTCGATCACGGAATCTTCGAGGAGTTGCTTGGAGGCCGCAGGGCAGGCATAGAGCTCCATTGCGGGGAACGCGAGTTCGGCCAGCGTTGGCGTGTCTGTGCCTGGCCTTAATCCTGTTTCAGCCACCCAGCCTGCTGCAGCGCCAGAGACCGCAAAAGGCCGCTTGTATACTGATGAAGAGATGGTGATCACCGAGCAGAGTCCGCGCATCGGGCTTTCTTCCGCCAGCGCTTTCAGCAGTGCCCGTTCCGTACTGTCAGGCACCAGATATCCACCATCGGCTTCCGATCCCACGCTCATGCCCTTGCGATGCAAGGCGTCATAAGGCTCGGTCTTGCCCTTTCGGATATAGGTCTCCATCGCAGCCTTTGTTTCGCCGGCATTGGGATCGAAGGAGGCGGAGGAGAGGGGTGGACGCTTCACACTGAGAATCTGTGCCTCGTGCTTTCGCAGATCGGATTCAATTCGAATAAGCTTTTCTTCGATCAAAGCATCCGGGTTTTTTTCGGCCTCCAAGGCTTGGAGCCGTGCGTCATTGGCTTCCTTGAACGCTTCGAATGCCTGCATGAATTCGTCGAAGGCTTCGGCAACTTCTTGCGCATTTGACGGGAGAGATTGTTCCACTTTCATTTCCTTTTGATAGTATAGTTTGTACAAAATATTGTAATACACATGGAAATCATGTTTATAGAAATAGCGATAAAACTATGAAATGTAGCTGATCGCGAGCTTGATGTTTGCTGCATCGGTGAAGTTCTGATCCGTCATGAAATTGAAACCGGTAGACTTGGTGTGTCCGAGCATGAGCTTTGATCCCGGAAGCGTGCGGCACACCGGCACTGTCAGGCCTGTGCAGCCGCCGATCACGAACATTGAGCCCGGATAATAGGGCGGGTTGGCATTGAGCGGCAGGCCGAGGATCTCGGCATTGCCGGTGGCACTGCCCTTGGCCGTCAGCTTGATGGCGATCTGCAGGAAGACAAGCGCGCCGATGCGCACATAGATGCCGGTCTGTTCGCCATAGGCAATGCCGGTTTCCGTGCCGCCAAAGGCCAGCCGTGGCGTGAACGTGCCGTTCTCGTAAACCGAAAGGGCCGCGCCGCCGAAATCAAGGCCGTTGGGAAAGCGCGGGCGTGCGCTCACGGCATCGACTTGCATGGCATCGGCAAAGGCCTGGCCATCGGCGCTGACCTTGATCGCAAAGTTTTCCGTGCCGGTCAGCCCCATCTCCGCCCGGCCCGACCAGCCGGACTGGAACAGCAGCGAGGCGGTGTCGCCAGCCTGCGCCTTGTTGACGGTGATGCGATGGCTGGCACCAGCATGGGTGAAAAGTGCGCCGGGTCCGGCCACGGTGAGCGGATTTGCCGCATCGGCGCTCGCGCCAATTCCGACGCGGCCAAGGTTCTGCTGGTCGGCCAGCGGGGGCAAGGAGCTCCATGTTGCTCCGTCAAAGCGCCACAGCGCATCCGCGCTGCCATGATGGCAGGTCCAGCCTGCCTCCGGCTGATGGAACAGCCAGCCGCCGGTCTGGAAGGCAGCAATGGCACCGTCCTTTCCTGCCCAGCCTGCCGTTCCCGCCTCGACAATCCAAGCCTCGCCCTCGGCAGGGTTTTCAGGCGGCGTGCTGGCTGTGCCGTTCACGCGGCATTGCACCAGCATGTCCAGCATCTGCAGCGCCTCATTGTGGGTCACATGCTTCTGCGCCTGCGAAGGCATGATGTAGGGAAGGCGAAGGCGGTGGCTCTGTTCCATGGTTTTGTCTCCTTGCTGCCGCCATTAAACGGCACAAGGAAAGTCCCGTGGATAAGTCGCCGCTTTTTCCCGCTCTAGTCGAGGATGGAGGGCGCATCCGGCCGCAGCCGGAAGTCGGCTGTATCAAGGCTGAAGTTCGGGTTGATGAAGGGGTCATGCAGCAGGCGCTGGCCCCATTTGTCATGCATCGCCTGCTTTTCGCGGTTGAAGCGGTCGATGCGCGACGGGTCCTCGTCGGAGCCGCGGCTGACCGATTCATGATGGTAGAGCAGCGCGCGCGGCTCGTAGATCACGGATTTCCCGTGTTTCCAGCATTCAAGGCAATAGTCGACATCATTGTAGGCAATGGCAAAGCGCGTCTCATCCAGCCCACCGATCTCGTCCCACAACGCCCGGCTGGTGGCGAGGCACGCACCCGTCACCGCCGACACGGCCTGGGTCAGCTGCGCCTTGCCGACATTCATGGTGGTTTCAGCCAGCTCGCGCCCATAGGGGTGGGCGGCAAGTCCGCCAAGGCCGGTGCCGACGCCTGCGTGCTGGATGGTTCCGTCGGTGTAAAGCAGCTTAGCCCCGGCCACGCCGACGCCCGGCCGGTCCAGATGCATGCGCAGCATGGAGAGCCATTCCGGCGCGATCACCTCGGTATCATTGTTGAGCAGGCAGAGATATTGGCCGCGCGAATGCCGCACACCAAGATTGTTGATCCGCGAATAGTTGAAAGGGCCGTCATCGCGCACAATGCTGATCATGTCATGGGCGGCTGACAGGGACGCGAGATACTCCGCCGTCTCGGGCTTGTCCGAGCCGTTGTCGACGATGATGATCTCGAAATTGCGGTCACTCGTCAGCCGCAGGATCGAATCAATGCAGGGGCGCAGCAGGTCCACCCGGTCGCGTGTGCAGATGACGATGGACATCAGCTCCGTGCCGGCCTGATGGACCACCTCATGGGTGGATCCCGTGGGCGAGGGCAGGGCCTTGGCGGGAAGTCCGATGCGCTCAAAGTGTTCGTTGATGGCGGTGCGCGCCCGGTCATGGGCATAGCTCTTCTCGCCCGCACCCAGTGCAATCGACCCCTCGATCGCCCGCCAGTGATAGAGCACATGGGGAATGTGGATGACTTCCTCGCGCTCGTCGCGGACCAGTTCGAGTACGCGCAGCGCCAGATCATAATCCTGCGAGCCTTCCAGCCCCAGGCGAAATCCGCCGATTTTAGCGAGATCCGACCGCCGGTAGGCGATCAGATGCGTCATCATGTTGTGGCCGTAGAACAGGTCGCGGTTGAAGGCACCCTTGAAATAGGGATCGAAGCGGCGGCCCTGATGATCGGCCTTGTCCTCGTCGCTGTAGAGGATACGCCATTGCGGATGGGTGTTTGTTGCCTTGGCCAGATGGAAGAGCGCCAGCGGATGCACCAGATCGTCATGGTCGACCAGTGTCACCATTTCGCCCGTCGCCAGCGCCAGCGCGCTGTTGGAGGCTTGCGAGATGTGGCCGTTCTTTTCCCGGAAAACAAGCTTGATGCGCGGGTCGGAAGCCGCAGCTTCCTCCAGCATGCGCCGCACATGCGGGCGCTTCGAGGCATCATCGGCCAGGCACCATTCCCAATGCGGATAGACCTGCGCCCGGATGGAGGCAAAGAGCGCCTCGAACAGCGGTCGCGGTGTCTCATAGATCGGCGTGACGATGCTGATCAGCGGCTTGGAAGCAAAGGCGTCGACCATCTGGCGCGCCTTCTCGCCATGAAGATCCTCGCGATAGTCATTGAGCGCCAGCCAGCTTGTGTAACCGATGCCCTGGGGTGCGGAGGCTGTTGCTGTCTGCAGCCGCTTGAACCGCTTGGTGCGCACATAGGCTATGTAGTGCGGCAGCTTGGCCAGAAAACTCGTCCGGTCGCGCTTGAGCACCCCCCAGACCTTGCCGGAAAGCCGCATGGCCACTTGCGCCTTGCTGAATCGCCGGAGCCGGGACTTGCCCACTGTGACCATGCCAGGCTGGTCGGTCGGGTCAAAGCGCAGGTGATGAGCCTCGCCGGGCGAGTAGAAGATGGCCTCGTAGCGGTCGGTTCGCCCGATTCTCTGCAAGGGCGTCATATCCACCTGATTGAAGCCGGCACCGAAATCCACCATCAGCTGGGGATTGCGGATGTCGTCGCTTTCCATGGTCACTTCAAACCGCCACCAGCCTTCGGTCAGCGGGTGGGCCAGCTTGACGATGACTTGCGGGTCCCCATTGTCCGCCAGCAGCCGGTTGCCCTCGGTCCGGGCATTGGCAACCTCGATCGCATCGGCCGGATCAAGAAATCGGAAGGAGGTCGGCATGTCTTTCCAGTCTAGGTCAGGGTCTGCCGGGGGGCAAGGCAAGCATATGTGAGGGAGGTTGAAGGGTTGTCAGGTCGCATTGCCGCCGGGGCGGAACGGGCTTTGCTCTTCATGGAAAGCACCAGAAAGCGGCCCGGTGGAAGCAGCATTGGCACCCGAACTGGAAGCAAGCTCTCCGAGCATGGCCTTGACGGTTGGGTGCCGGCCTTCAAAGCGGCCGTTCTGGAGGTAATGGGTCATGCCATCCTTGACGATGCCCGCCTCCACGGCCTGCCGCACATCCGGGTTCTGCTCAAGATAAAACGCTTCGTCGAATTCGGACCGATTCAGGCCGCGTGGGTGCCGACCTTCGAAATAGCCGATCTCCAGATAATGGGTCATGGCATCCTTGATGTTGCCCGCTTCCACGGCTTTCCGCACATCCGGGTTCTGCTCAAGATAGAAGTCTTCGTCAAACTCGAACCCTTTGAGGAGTTCCCGGATGAAGGCCGTGAAACCATCCCGGTCCACGGTCAGCGTCCGGTGACCCTCCTTGAAGCCGCGCAACGTGCACATCGTTGCGATGCGTCCAAACGGAAGCATGCTTTTCATCATTCCGCCCTGTATGTCTCGACCGCTCCCCTGCTGAAGGCCGGTCATTCCCTGCGTCACAACTCTAACAGTGGTTCTGCTGCAATGCAAAAACAAACGCGGTCACTTTGCCTCTCCCCCAGGTTACACCTTGGGCGGAGCATTGGTGACGGCTTTGCGTTCTTTCAGCGCATGGAAAAGCGTCTGGTCGAAATGGAACAGCGGCTGCAGCTCAGCGCGGCGCGCCTTGACTGCGTCACCGGTCAGTTTTGACCTGCCTGAATTGTCATGGATACGGTCTGCCGGTACGGGAATGCCTTCGGCACGAAAGAAGGCCTCGATGTCTTCATGCACCGTTTCGGTTTCGATCAGGAAATCAAAATCATCAAGCGTTGCGAGCGCTGCGAAGAGATGGGCCTGGCGAACCGGTCCCTTGACCGGGAAGGGGCAGAAATAGCGAACAAGGTAGTTGTCGAACAGACCGCGCTCCACCGGCTTGAGCCCTGTGACAAAATCCGTGATCGCTTGCGGTGAACCAAAATCGAGCGCGGCAATCGTGCGCCCGACGCGCTGGAATTGCGGCGGATGGTTCTTGTACATCACACTGTTTTCGTCTTCGCCGATCAGGGAAAGCCATCTCAGATGGGAGCTCAGCTGCAGGAAGGGATCCCGGAACGACGCGAGTAGCTTGTCGCAACAAATGTTTGACCGGAGCAACATGCTGTAGGGAACATGGCCCGATGCATAATGCATGACCGAGATATCTGCATGCCGCCCCTCATTGCACATGTGCTCGCAATGGGTCACATGGCTTGCCGGAAACGCATTGGCGAAATACCGGTCAATGCTTGTTCCGCCTGTCTTGGGAACGTGGACATAGAAATACTTGGACATGGCAGTCTTCTGTCATCGGACGGGTTGGGTGCGGCGACGCAGGATGGCTCGATTGGCTGGCGATCCGATTCCCTCGGATCGCGCCGATCAAACTGTTCCATGAACGTTTGAACGCCGGGATGCAAGAGGCTGAATGCACTCCGTGCAACCCGTTTGACCGCTCAGAACACGAAGTCGGTTGCGTCGAGGTCGGCCAGCGTCACGTTGTTCAGAGTGAGCGTCGAATTGAACCCGAGATTGATCACCACATTGGCACCGACCTGCGTGAACGCGCCTTTCGAGACAAGGGAATCAAAGTCGGTCCACAATTGATGCGTGGAAAGGTCAATGAAGTCACCATTGGTCGCATCGAAATCGGTGATGATGTCATGGCCATGACCGGCACCGAAGATGAAGAGATCGGCGGCGGCTCCACCTGTCAGCACATCATTGCCGGCAAAGCCGGTGATCCTGTCGCGACCACCGCCACCATTGATGTCATTGGCACCGATATTGCCCAAAAGCGTATCGGCATGATTGCTGCCGACAAGATTCTCGACCAGGATCCATGTGTCGCCCATGGCATCGCCGGCGCCAGACCCGACAGCACCACTGCGCAGATCTGCTGTCACTCCGGCGGCAGATGTTGAATAGCTGGCAGTATCAATCCCTGTACCGCCATCATTGATGTCGCTGCCGGAACCGCCGGTCAGGATGTCATCGCCGATGCCGCCCACCAGCGTGTCATTGCCGCCGAGTCCGATAAGCTCGTCGTTGCCATTGCTGCCGACAAGCCGGTTGTTGAATATGTTGCCGGTGATGATGTCATCATAAATCGAGCCGGTTGCGTTTTCGACACTGGTCCAGGTGTCGCCCTCGGCGTCGCCGCCCACACCCACGGCACCGGCCCGCAGATCGACGGTCACACCTTCAAGTGAGGCGAGGTAGGAGGCCAAATCAATGCCAAGGCCGCCGTCCAGAATGTCCGCATCAGCACCGCCGATCAGGATGTCATTGCCCTCATTGCCGTAAAGGGTGTCCATGCCCGCGCCGCCATAGAGACTGTCATTGCCGCCGGAGAGCACAGTGCCTGGTTCGGCAAAAGCGTAGTCGCCATGGATCGTGTCATTGCCCTCACCGCCGCGGATCGTGTCATCGCCGCCATGTAGGAAATTGCCGGCCAGCAATTCCCCGATATCGCCGGTGATGGTGTCGTGGCCGTCACCGCCATCAATCGTGTCGTTTCCACCGTTGAGCGTGGTGTTGGAGGAATCGACCACACCCAGGGTCAAGGCAAAGCGGTCCATGTCTCCGGAGATGATGTCGGCTTCGCTGCTACCAGAGATGATGTCATTCCCGCCATTCAGCGTTCCGTCATCGCCGGACCAAGTCTGGAAATCACCAATGATCCGCACGCTGTTGAGCGAACCGCTGATCGTGTCGTCCCCGCCATTGATGGTAAAGCCAGTCGAAACGTCCATGCTTCCGAGAAGGTCACCCACCAGCACATGCTGCAAAGCTGAATTTGCGGAAATGTCCGAGATGGTATCATTGCCCATGTACATCGTTGAGCCACCTGCCGAAAACGCCGCCCCATCCATGTCTCCCGCAATGGTTACCGTTCCAAGGATCGAGTTCACGATCATCGTGTCGGCAGACCCCTGATAGAAATTCGAACTGGAATTATAAGTATCTCCGATATAGGTGCCGGCACCGGTGATCGTCATGTGGTCAATTGCGGTTATGTCACTGTCGCCGTCGCCTGCAAATCCGGTGCCGTCCACCGTGCCGTTCAACGTCATGGTATCGTCAGCATTGAACCAGGCTCGTGAGAAGATGAACGGGTTGGCGTTGAACATGTTTGACACCACGGCGATGGGCACTGCGCCATAATCGACCGTCATGTCGGCGACCCCGTCATTGCCGTGGTCATAGGTCATCTGGCTGACCGTGCCTTCAGGCCCGTTAGGGATCCCGTTCGGATAGGTAAAGGTCCCGGTGATTGTGATCAGGTTGCCGTCCGGTGTGAGCCACGAGAAGGTGGTGAGAGTCGTTGCCAGGAGGGCAAAGAAAGAATTGTCAGGACCGGATGTTATCCCTGGAATCGTGCCGCCAACAAGTGTGGTGATGATCGCCATTATCTCTCTCCCTCGGAAGTCGCCCCGTTGAAATCGGAATGCTGACCTGCTGCCCGCAAGGCTCGCCTTGCAGGAATGGCATTGGAGAGAAGGATAAAGGCAGTAGAAGGTGCGTCCTTACCCCAACTGGGGTACGGGCGGGAAAATAGTTTGAACGGAAAATCCCGCCGGAAGGACCGGCGGGATTGGTTGTGCAGACATCTGTTTTGGAAACCGCTCAGAACACGAAGTCGGTTGCGTCGAGGTCTGCCAGCGTCACATTGTTGAGAGTGACCGTCGAATTGAACCCGAGATTGATCACCACATTGGCGCCTGACTGGGTCATCGCTCCTGCCGTGACAAGGGAGGCAAAGTCGGTCCACAATTGGTGCGTTGAGAGATCGATCAAGTCGCCGCTGGTCGCATCGAAATCAGTGATGATGTCGTTGCCATGACCGGCTGCGATGATGAATGTGTCGACGCCTGCTCCGCCGGTCAGCACGTCATCGCCGGCAAAGCCTGTGATCCTGTCGCTTCCGCCGCCGCCATTGATGTCATTGGCACCAATACTTCCCAAAAGCGTATCGGCATGATTGCTGCCGACCAGGTTCTCGATCAAGATCCAGGTGTCACCCGTGGCATCACCTGCGCCAGACCCGACAGCGCCGACGCGCAGATCCGCAGTCACCCCGGCGGCAGATGTGGAATAGCTGGACGTGTCGATGCCCGACCCGCCATCATTGATGTCGCTGCCCGAACCGCCGGTCAGGATGTCATTGCCGATCCCGCCGACCAGTGTGTCATTGCCGCCGAGGCCGATCAGCTGGTCGCTGCCATTGTTGCCGACGAGGCGGTTGTTGAAAATGTTGCCGGTGATGATGTCATCATAAATTGAGCCGGTCGCATTCTCGACATTGGTCCAGGTGTCGCCCTGGGCATCGCCGCCCACGCCCACGGCACCGGCCCGCAGATCGACGGTCACACTGGCAAGTGAGGCGAGGTAGGAGGCCAGGTCAATGCCAAGGCCACCGTCCAGAATGTCCGCATCAGCACCGCCGATCAGGACGTCATTGCCCTCATTGCCGTAAAGGGTGTCCATGCCCGCGCCGCCATAGAGACTGTCATTGCCGCCGGAGATTACGGTGCCGGGTGCAGCTGTGACGTAATCGCCATGGATCGTGTCATTGCCGGCATCGCCGCGGATGGTGTCATTGCCACCACGCAGGAAATTCCCGGCCAGCAGTATCCCGATATCTCCGGTGATGATGTCATGGCCGTCACCGCCATTGATCGTGTCGTTGCCGCCGTTGAGGGTCGTATTGGAGGAAATGACCACGCCAAGAATATCTGCGGTAAACTGGTCCATGTCACCGAAGATAAGGTCATCCTCGCTGCTGCCGGTGATGATGTCATTCCCGCCGTTCAAGATCCCGTCATCGCCGGACCATGTCCGGAAATCGCCAACGATCAGCACGCTGTTGGCCGATGCAGTGATCGTGTCTGCACCACCGTTGATGGTGAATCCGGTTGAATTCACCAGACTACGAAGAAGGTCGCCCACCAGCACGTGTTGCAAATTTGAAGCAGCGGACATGTCTGATATCATGTCATTGCCCATCGTCATCGAGCGTCCGCCGGCGGCAAACGCTCCGACACCATCTAAGTCTCCTGCAACGGTTACCATTCCAAAGGTCGAGTTGACGATCATCGTGTCGGCAGAACCCTGATAGAGGTCCATGCTGGAATTGTGGGTATCTCCGATATAGGTGCCCGTACCGGTGATCGTCATGTGGTCTGCTTGGGTGACATCGGTGTCGCCGTCACCGGCAAAACTGCTTCCGTCCACCATGCCGTTCAGGGTCATGGTATCGGCAGCGTTGAACCAGACACGCGAAAAGCTGAACGAATTCGGGTTAAACATGTTTGGCACCACGGCGATGGGTGAAGCGCCATAGTCGACCGTCATGTCGACGGTTCCGTCATTGCCGTCATCATAGGTCATCTGGCTGACAGTACCCGCGGGCTCTGTGCCGGGTCCGCCTGGATAGGTGAAGGTCCCGGTGATCGTGATCCGGTTTCCGTCCGGTGTGAGCCAGGAAAACACCGTCGCCGTTTCCGTTAAGATCGAGGAGATGCTGGAATCCGGACCAGCGGAAACGCCCGGAATTGTGCCGCCAACGAGTGTGGTGATGATCGCCATTTTCTTTCTCCCTCAGATGTCGCCCCGTTGAAACCGGAATGCTGATCTGCTGCCCGCAAGGCTCACCTTGCGGGAATGGCATTAGAGAGAAGGATAATAGCAGTTGCAGGTGCTTCCTTACCCCAACTGGGGTACAGGCGGGAAAATAGTTTGAACGAAAAATCCCGCCGGAAGGCCCGGCGGGATTGTTGTCTTTGTGGTTTACCGACCATGGTCAGAAAATGAAGTCAGCCGCGTTGATGTCCGCCAGGTTCACATTGTTCAACCTGACCGACGATGCGAAGCCGAGGTTTATCACCACGTTGGCACCGACCTGCGTCATGGCACCTGCTGTCACCAGCGAAGCAAAGCTGGTCCACAGGCTGTGGGTGGACAGGTCAATCCGGTCGCCGCTGGTCGCATCGAAATCGGTGATGATGTCGTTGCCATGACCGGCACCGATGACAAAGATGTCGTTGCCGGTGCCGCCGGTCATCACATCATTGCCACCAAATCCGGTGATCCGGTCGGCCCCGCCGCGGCCATTCAAATTGTTGACCGCGACATTGCCGATGATGGTGTCGCCGAAATTGCTGCCTGCAACATTTTCGATGGAGATCCATGTATCGCCGGCAGCATCATTGCCGACACCTGTGGCACCGGCGCGCAAGTCAACGGTCACAGCGCCAAGTGAACTGGCATAGCTGGCCGTGTCGATGCCTGACCCGCCATTGAGAATGTCAGCGCCGAGCCCGCCATTGAGAACGTCATTGTGGTTGCCGCCCTCCAACGTGTCACTGCCACCGAAACCGATGAGCTGGTCATTGCCATTGCTGCCGACAAGCCTGTTGGCCAACAGGCTTCCGAAGATGACGTCGTTGTGAACAGAACCGGTCACATTTTCGATGCTGCTCCAGGTGTCGCCCTGGGCGTCACCGCCTGAACCCACGGCACCGGCACGCAAATCGACGGTAACGCCGGCAAGCGAGGCAAGGTAGGAAGCCGTGTCACCGCCGATACCGCCATTCAGCACATCGGCACCAAGGCCGCCGACCAGGAGATCGTTGCCGACGCCGCCGTTCAGCGTGTCGTCGCCCGCATCGCCATAGAGGCTGTCATGGCCCGCAGGTCCATCCGTTCCGAGTGCGGTGGAGGAGGGCGGGGCGACCGAGACATGAAGGTCGTAGCTTGCGTTTGCAGGAAGTGTCGTACCACCGGGATAGCTTCCGACGAAAATGTAGAAGACCCCGGTGGTCGTGACCGTGAAGGTCAGGCGGGAATCCAAGGTCGACGTCGAACCTGTATCGCTTCCATTGTCGTCATTGAACGCAAGGACCGTCGTTCCGTCGCTGCCATACAGCCGGATGTAGGTGTCCAAACCGCCGGTGGTGGCATCGATATCGAGGGTGATAGTGCTGCCGGCATTAAGCGTGATGCGATACCACTGCTGTTCTCCAGCTGTTGCCGATGAATAGCGCATCGTGGTGTGCGGAACCGTGGCTGCGTCCGCGATGTTGGCATTGGCGGCCAGCGAGAAGGTGTTGGTCAGGTTGAACGCTGCCGCAGCAGAATCATAGATGTTGGCGTGGGTGTGCAAGCCTGAGCCCATGCCGATGCCGCTGACCGGGGTGGATCCGGTCGTGGAATCACCCCAAAGCGTATCGTTCCCTTCGCCACCACGAAGCACGTCATTGCCGCCGGCACCAACCAGCACATCCTGGCCATTGTTGCCGAGGAGCGTATTGACAGCCCGGTTGCCAACAAGCTGATCATTGCCCGTACCGCCGGTTGCATTCTCGATCAGGCTGCGGGCGTCCTCGTTGAACAGCAGCGCATTGAACACGTTGGCGCGTGCAAAGACATTGTTGCCGAGGTTGGCAAGCTGGGCCGCCGAAAGCGTCGACCAGGAGCCGGGCGTCAGATCGACCACGAGGTTGGTCGTATAATTCGACATGTCGTAGGTGTCGATGCCGTTGCCGTCCCAGATCGTCAGGAAGATGCGGTTTGCGCCGGGATTGGTCTCCTGCACGCCGTTGACGAACATGTCGCCGGTATTGGCATCCCAAGTGTAGGTCGTGTTGCCGGAATTGGTGTTGAAGTTCGCACCATAGAGCTGCTGGATCGCGCGGATGTCATACATCATCAGCGTCTGGGCATAGCCGAATGTTTCGTTGCTGTACCCGTCAATGACCGCGCCCGGATACTCGCGGTAGGTCATGATGGAAAATTCCATGCCATCGCGGTTGGAATTCATCGCCACGCCGGTCCAGGCCGGATTGATGCTGTCAGCCGAATGTCCATGCGCCAGGCCCATCGTATGCCCGGTTTCATGGATGATGGTGTGCCAAGTATAGGTGCCCTGGACGGGGTTGGTGTCGTAGTTGGACGTCCGGTACCACTGGTGTCCTTCATTGGCTGAATAGCCGGGGAAGCGACCGCTCGCCGTGCTGATGGATGCGTCAGATGTCTGGGCAAAAACCACATCGGCCTGGGTTGTTGAAGAGACTTCGGTGAAGGTCAGGCCGCTCACCGAGGCAAACATGCTGAGCGCTTCGCGTGCCGCGGCCTGCCAGGAGGCGTTGAATGCCGAGAACGAGGCCACATAGCCGTCGTCAAAACTCCCCGGCGCGATTTCATAGGGCGTGGTGAAGTAGGAGCTGGCGGTCGGAAATGCGAACGTCAGGTTGGTGGAATTCCAGCGCGTTCCGATCAACAGGCCGTCGACATTGTTGTCGCCGGTTCCGGTCGCGAAATTCACGCCGTTGGCATCATCGACGCCGGAATAGTAGGTGGCGGGAGAGACAGCGCCTTCACCACCAAGCCGCGCGCGTGCGGAAACGCCTTGCAGACACATCTGGCACATATGGATTCTCCTTGTTAAATCAAGGCCGTATGCCCCTGCGGCCGGATAGCGACGGTATCATTGGTCTGCATCGCTTGTTGATGCTTCGGACGCACTATGCTTCAATGAGTTCTAATTTTCAATCAGAAGTGAGGCACTGGTTGCGGCGTTCTTTTTTCTCCCTCGCATTGACCTTTCTGGCTGGTATTCCGGTGAGCGCCTGCTCGCAGGACGGGCCGACTGTGAAGCAGGAAACCGGACCCGTGCTGGCCGCCCGGAAAGAGATCCAGATGACAGGAAACACCGCGCGTCCCGGCTGGATCGCCATCAAGGAAGAGTTCGATGCGGCGATGAAGACAGGCACCGTCGCGGCACTGGAGCTTTTCATTGCGCGCCACCCGGACAGCCAGTGGACCGATGAGGCACGCCGGAAGCTGGCAAGCCTGAAAAGAGGCTAGCTTTCCAGGGAACCGGACCGGTGGGCCTGCGGTAAGCATGCGGTTCTGGTCAATTTCAGCCGTGGAAAGAGGTGCGGGCATGCCGCTTGGTTCCGGGCGGTATTCCGCAATTTCGCAGCATTGAAAAAGCCGGAGCTCTGGTATAGACACGCGGTCGCGTTGGGGCGTAGCCAAGCGGTAAGGCAGCGGTTTTTGGTACCGCCATTCCCTGGTTCGATCCCAGGCGCCCCAGCCAGACATCCTTTCATCGGCGCAAATCAGACTGCGTACCGGCCACAAGGATCCGGCCGGCAAGGCAGGCAGCCAACGGGGCAGGACGGATGCGAATCATCGTTACAGGTGCCGGAGGCGCCACAGGCCGGTTTCTGGTCCCCTGGCTTCAACGCCTCGGCCACGATGTTGCCACCGTCAGCCTTCGTGACAGCGATCAGGCATTGGTCGAACTTCCCGGCCTGCTGGACGGTACCGGTGCCCTTGTCCACCTTGCCGCGTTCAATCCGCAACAATTGCAAGGCGCACGAAGCACCGCATCCTTCGATGCCGTCAATCACCGGCTGACAGACCGGCTGGGCAGGCTCGTTTGCAGCCATTCGGCAGCCCGGATGGTTTTTGTCAGCTCCGCCCGCGTTTACGGCATGGCGCATTCGCCGGAGCCCCTGCCGGAAAGCGCGCCGCTTCTGGCTGCCGATGCCTATGGGATTTCGAAGATCAAGGCCGAGACGGCACTTCTGCAAGCCTTTGCGCAGGAAAGACAGCGCTTGGTGATCCTCCGCCCGCCGGTGATTGTCGGGACAGGAAAGCGCGGAGTTCCGGGCCTCATGGCCTCCTGGGGCGAATCAGGCTTGCCGCTGCCGGTTCTGTTTGACAGGGCAGAAAAGTCGGTCCTGACGGTGGACAGTTTCTGCCACGCCATCGCTCTTTCGCTGGCACAGGATGCTCCCTCGGGCCTCTTCAATGTGGCAGATGGCGGAACCTTAACGCTTGGGGCAATGGCCGACCTGTTTTCCCGCCGCGCACGTAGCCGGCCTCTGCCCCGCATCCCGTTTCCCGGTTTTCAGTCAATGGCGCTGCGGCTGATGCCAAGTGCCGTGCGCCATGCGCTGACGCCGCTTGTGCTGGACAGCTCTGAATTTTCTCGGCAATTCGGCTGGCTACCGGGCGGAAAGACCGCTGAGGTCCTGCTCGCTTCCCTTGGTCGGCAGGAACTGCGCAAGTGATAGGTGAACCGAGCCCAGGCTTGTCCTATTCTTCCAGGCAGGCTTGTCCTATTCTTCCAGGAACGCCCGGTTGACTGAATCCGACAAGGGCTTCAGCAAGTATTCCGCGAAAGTGCGGCTGCCGGTGGAGATGAAGGATTCGACCGGCATTCCGGGATAGATCTGGCTGGCGTCAAGCTTGCCAAGTGCGGCAGGTTCGATCTTCAGGCGGGCGATGAAATAAGAGCTCTGGTCCTTTGGATCGACGAGGCGGTCGGCCGAAACATACTGGACCGTTCCGGGAAACTCCGGCGTGATCCGAGCGTTTAGCGCCGAGAACCTCAGTTTCGCCGTCTGGCCGATTTTCACCACATCCTTGTCGCGCGGGTCGAGCCTTGCTTCGACAAGCAGGTCCGAGGTTGTCGGCAGGATTTCCAAAAGCGAGCGGCCCGGCGCGATGACCGAGCCCGCCGCATTCACATCAATGCGCACCACCACGCCATCGACGGGCGAGCGGATAGAGGTGCGCTCAAGGATCGCCTTGGCGCCGTTGATCTGCTCTTGCGCGTCGTCGAGCTTCAGGCGCGCATCCGTCAACTCGCCGACGGCCGTCTCCACCCGCTGGGACGTCAGCCGCTCGGACTGCTCATGGGCCTCGACAACCTGGATGCGCGTCGCGGCAATCTGGGATTCCAGTTCGCCGAGGCGCCCGGTCAGGTCTGCTTCGCTTCTGAGCAAGGCGGTATATTCCGACCGGTTGGTCAGCCCGCGATCCAGCAATTGCTTTTTGCGGGCCATCTCGTCAGCGACCACGGCACTTTGTTCCGAGATCGATTTCTTCTGCGCTTCAAGGCCGATCATGTTGGCTTCAAGCGCGCTGATGCGCTGGCTGGCAATGCTTTGCTCGGTGGAATAGCGCTTCCGCCGGGCCTCAAACTCATTGCGTTGCTCTTCCAGCGCTTCCTTGAAACTCGCATCAGACAATCCCGCCAATTCTTCGGGAACAACAAGCTCCAATTGGCCGTCGCGCTCCGCCCTCAGCCGGATCAGCCGGGCTTGCAGGCCGCGCGACTGGCGTTCCAGCCGGTTCAGCGTGATCCGGGACGGGGTTTCGTCCAGCAGCACCAGGGGTTCGTCCTTGAGAACGCGCTGACCGTCCCTGACAAGGATCGATTTCACAATGCCGCCTTCGAGATGCTGGATCTGCACGTTCCTTCCAGCTGCCGCGACATAGCCCGGTGCGATGATGGCGCCATCAAGAGGTGCCGTTGCAGCCCAGTAGCCAAATCCTGCGACAGCAACCGCAATGATCGCATAGCCGAAAACAGAAGCCGGCCCGGACGACAGCCGGACGGTCCTGGTCCACCCTTTGCCGTCGCTCCGGCCCGCAGCCTGGAACTTATCCTGGTTCGGCATCTGGTTCATGGCGCGCTCTCCGGCTTGGCAGACGATGGCAGGACAGGTTTGCCTTCGGAGGCTTCCGCTTCGCTGGCTGATGCACTCACGGGTCTGAGAGGCTGCACATTGCCGGTCTTCCAGGACCCCGCAAAAGGCCTTGCCTGATAGGAGCGGCTGGATGCTGACGCATGCGTGGGACTGTCGCCCGGGGCGGTTTCACCGTGATCGGGCGGGGCCTGAACGGATGGGGTAGGGGCCTTGGCGTGCACCACCGGGGTCACCCGGCTTGCCTGCTGGTTTGCCGGTTCGACTGCAGGGCCTTGGGGCACAAGGGAGGCCAGCTTCTGGAGCACGGCTGCTGTCGGCCCGAGCATTTCCATGGTTCCGCCGCGAAACACCATCAACCGGTCAAACAATTTCACCAGAGGCCCACGGTGGGAAATGATCACGATGGTCTTTCCGGCGGATTTTGCTGCGACAAGCGCGCGTTCGAGCGCCGCCTGACCGTCCGTGTCGAGATTGGAATCCGGCTCGTCGAGAAACAGGAACCGCGGATCGCCGAAAAGCGCCCGCGCCAATCCGACCCGCTGGCGTTCACCCGATGACAAGCGCTCGCCTGACGGTCCCACTTCTGTGGCATATCCCTTGGGACGGCTGACAATCATGTCATGGGCGCCGGCATCCAGTGCCGCCTTGATGATCCGGTCTTCGGACGCTCCCGGCTCGAAGCGCGAAATGTTCTGGGCTATTGTTCCGGGCAGGAATTCGATGTCCTGTCCCAGATAGCCGACATGCTTGCCGCGATCCTGGTCCAGCCATTGGTTGATGTCGGCCTTGTCATAGGCAACCGATCCCCGGCTCGCCCGGATGGCACCGGCCATGAGGCGCAGCAGGGTTGATTTTCCTGCACCACTGGGGCCGATGATGCCGACAGTCTCGCCCGCACGCAGCTGAAAATTGGTCAGTTTGATCAGCGGTTCGGCACTCGGAGGCGTTCCCGGCAGGGCATAGACCAGGTTTTCCACTGTCAGGTCCCCGTTTGGAGCAGGGAGCACTACGTCTCCCTCGCGGCGGCCAAGCTGGATGCGCGACACAGGCAGCACCCGGCGCAGCGCTTTGAGGGCAGGCTGCATGTTTCGCCAGGCACCAATGATCTGGTCCATCGGCTGCAACGCCCGCCCCGAGATGATGGACGCGGCAAAGATCATGCCACCGGTCATTTCTCCCAGCAGGACGTAATAGGCGCCGATCCCGAGAATGGCGAGTTGCAGGCCCATGCGCACAAAGCGCGAAAGCGAACTGAAGATCGAGTTGGTGTTCTGGATCCCGTCATTCACCGCCATGGTCTTGCCAAGCCGCTCGCCCCAATGTTCGGCAAGGTTGATGGGCATGCCAAGCGCGCGGATCGTGTCGCTGTTGCGGGTGTAGGTCTGCGCCAGCGCCATGGTCTCGGCAGTTCCGGCTGTGTGCTCGGCCGATACCTTTCGCGTGGCAAATTCATTGGCGAGCATGAGGCCGACAAGGATCAATGCGCCAGCCAGCGTTCCGAAGAACAGCATCGGGTGGATGAAATAGAGAAGCACCAGAAAGATCGGAGCAAAGGGCAGGTCGAACAGGAAGAAGATGGTCCGCGAACTGATGAAGTTGCGGATGGTCGCAAGATCCTGCACCGGCTGGATGTCGCCGCTTTGGGCCTTGGGACCGTAGAGCGAGGCGACCAGCGCATTGCTCGCCAGTGCAGCATCAAACTGGTTGGCAACCCGAGCGGCATAGACCGACCGCACATATTCAAGCAGTCCGAGCACGGCCATTCCCGCCAGGGCGATGAACGAGATGTAGATCAGCGTGTCCATGCTGCCCGAGCTCAGCACCCGGTCATAGACCTGAAGCAGGTAGAGCGGCTGGATCAGCAGCAGGACATTGATGACCAGGGAAAACAGCGCAATCTCGATGATCGCGCGGCTTGTAATTCGGGAAATGGTCATGGTCCGTCGCTTCCGTTCCGGAAATCCGATGAGATCGCCACCAGCTCCGCATTTAGATGAAAATCACCGGACAAGTAAACTCGCGCCGCGCCTCCGCACCGAATGGAGATTCCGGAATGGTTAAATCCGGGCCTCGTTAATCGGAAATCAAGGCTTCTGCAGCATTCTCAAGCCTGATCCGCATGCCTGCAAGGGTATCGAGATGGAAAATTCAGGGATTGCGTCGCATGGCGGAAATGATTGTCAGTTACGTGATGAGCGGCGGCATCGGCTCACGCCTGTGGCCGCTGTCGCGCGAGGACAATCCCAAGCAGTTCCATGATCTTGCCGGTGACGGTTCGATGCTGCTGCGCACCGTGCAGCGCCTTCGCGCGCGCACTGAAGGCCTGGCTCCAGTGTGCCTGATTGCATCCGAGCGCCATGCCGGCCGCATCATGGCAGAACTTGCAGGCGTTGATCTGGCTGGCGGAACCATCTGGTACGAGCCGATGGGCCGCAACACGGCTGCTGCCGTGGCGCTCGCTGCGCAGGCAACCCTTGCCGCCCACGGCGACCAACTCGTTCTCGTCGTGCCGTCCGATCATGTCATTTCCACCGATGCTGATTTCTGGGCCAGCGTCGAGCAAGGCGTTCCGGCTGTCATGGATGGCCGTGTGGTGGTTTTTGGCGTCAATCCGTCCACGCCGGAAACCGGCTACGGCTATATCGAAGTTGCCCCGCGCGTTGCCGATACCGCATGGCGCGACATCCTGCGCTTTGTCGAAAAGCCGGACCTGCCCACCGCGCAAGCCTATCTGGCCGCAGGCAATTACTTCTGGAATGCAGGCATTTTCCTGTTTCGGGCTTCAGCCATGAAAGCCGCCTTCGCTGCCTTAGAGCCGGCGATCTGGGCCGGAGTGGAGAAGGCAATCGCAGGAGTGCGCAGCGAAGTCGCCGGCCATTTCCTGCCCGAGGAGGATTATGCGGCGATCCGCTCGGATTCAATCGACTACGCCATCATGGAAAAGCTCGACGGCCTTGCCATGATCGAAGCCGGGTTCCGCTGGAACGATCTCGGCTCGTGGCAATCCTTGCTGGAGGTCTCCACCGCCGATGCAAATGGCAATGTGATCATCGGCGATGTCGTCGCCATTGACTGCCACCGTTGTTATCTGCGTTCGCGCGGACGGCTGCTTTCAGTCATCGGGCTGAAGGATGTGGCTGTGGTGGCAACGGCAGACGCCACCTTCGTGGCACCGGTTTCCGAAAGCCAGAATGTCAAGAAAGTCGTCGAGCAGCTGGAAAAGGGCGGACGTCTGGAAACCCGTCACACGCCCTCCCATGACCGGGTGCTGGATGGGGGGGCTTACCTGCCCCGCGTCCGCCACTGGCTGTTTGAGGAAACCTTGCCACTCTGGTCAACGGCAGGCGTGGACCATGTGCATGGCGGATTTCACGAGGCCCTGGGCTTTGATGGCATGCCCCTGCTGAAGCCCAAGCGCATGCGCACCATGGCCCGCCAGGTCTATGCCTTCGCCATGGCGAAGGCCCATGGCTGGTCAGGTCCGGCCGACGATCTGATCGCCCACGGGCTGGAATTCATGGTGAAGCACGGGCGCACGGCGCGCGGTGGCTGGGTGCGCACGCTTCACGTCGACGGCACGGTCGCCGATCCGGCGGAAGACACCTATGATCATGCCTTCGTGCTGCTGGCATTGGCCCACGCCCATCATAGCGGACATCCTGATGCGCTGGCGCTGGGGGAGGCCACTTTCCTGTTCCTCGATGAACATCTGGAAGATGCCAATCTCCGCGGCTTCCTCGAAACCAGCGATGGCGAGGGCCTGCGCCGCTCCAATCCGCACATGCATCTGCTGGAGGCCTTTTTGGCTTGGCACCGCGTGACCGGGGACCGCACCTATCTTCGCCGCTCAGCCCGCATCGTCGACCTGTTTCGCCACTCCTTGTTTGATCCGTCCAGCTGGACGCTTGGCGAGTATTTTGATGATGACTGGAAACCATCTGCCGGCGAGAAAGGCCAGTGGACGGAACCCGGCCATCATTTCGAATGGGCTTCCCTGCTGGCCGAATTCGCCAGGGCCACGGGGCAGGGTGACCTGATCTCCTACGCCCGCAAGCTCTATGCTTCAGGCACCGCCAATGGCATGAATCGTGCCACTGGTCTGGCCTACGGGGCTGTGTCGCGCGAGGGAATTCCGTTGGACCGCCTGTCCCGCTCCTGGCCGCAGACCGAAGTCATCAAGGCCGCCATTGCGCTTGACCGCACCGGCGGCCCGGACATGGAGCCGGAAATCGAAGCGCGTGTGAGCAGGTTCTTCCGCTGGCACATCGATCCGGCGCCGAAAGGCCTTTGGATCGACCAGATTGACGAAAAAGGACAGGCCCGTGCGCAGGACGTGCCGGCGTCGATCTTCTATCATCTGGTTTGCGGTCTTACCCACTATCTGGACTCCGCCGGAAACCCGAAATCCTGATCATGCAGTCTCCGGCTGCGCTGGCACCTTTGGTCCGTGCAAAGAGTGCAGGATCACCAGTAGCCCGATATAGAGGGCATCGAGCACGTCGTTACCGAACATGACGCCCGTCATGCCCGACGCAAGATAGGGAACGGTAACGGCAAGCGCTCTGGCGGCCGCCTGCCTGTCGCCTTGTTTCAGCAACCGCCGGAGCGCGGCAAAAGGCAGGAACAGGAAGGCCGCCAGCAGGGCGAACGTTCCCACCGCTCCGGCACGGACCATCTCGGTCAGCACGAAATTATGGTAGTGCGAAAAGGAGAAGTCATGGTTGCCGCGCGCCATGTTGCGTTCAAGCATGCGTGCGCTGATGTGGCCGGGCCCATGCCCGAAGACCGGTTTCTCGCTGATCAGTTCGAGCGCCGTTTCCCAGATCACCAGACGCATGCCGATGGAATTGTCCATCTGGCCCTTGTCGATCTTTTTGATGTCGTTCATGGCGGCAGCAACGCGGATGCGAACCAGCGGCGAGACTTCATAGGCTGCCATCGCCCCGGCTCCGGCGAGCACGCAAAGCGCCAGGGCAGCCGCCATCGCGCGCAGCCGCGAGCGGATGGCCAGCAAGACAAACAGGATCGGAAGGATGGCCAGAACCGGCCAGAAGATGCGCATCCCGGTGAGAATGACCACCACAGCCGCTGCGGCAGCCCCCACCAGCAACGAGGCCCGAGCGACGCCGCCCTGGTTCATCGCGCCGGTCAGC
>JBGSQC010000071.1:0-4311 GCA_041738295.1 Zhengella sp.
AGAACTGGGTCCTCGGGACAAGCCCGAGGATGACGAAGGTGGAGGATGCACGAGGATGACGAAGGTGAAGGAAATGATGACGAAGGAAGCCGGACTTCGCCACCGCATATCTACCCCTTACGTAAGCGTCATTTCACTTGCGCTTTTCCCGTGCTTCGGTCCATCATCGGGCAAAACGAGGGAGGCTCCTGAATGAGTGAATGGATCGAGGTTGTCCGCGACGGCGCGGTGATGACCATCCGCATGAACCGGCCGGACAAAAAGAATGCCATCACGCGCGCCATGTATGGGCAAATGGCTGCGGCGCTTGTTGAAAGCGACGAGGATCCGGCGATCCGCGTCCGTGTCATCCTCGGCGTGCCGGGCGCCTTCTCGTCGGGCAATGATCTGGCCGATTTCATGGTGATCGCCACCGGCGGCGAGGGCGGCATGGAGGTCTATGATTTCCTGATGGCGCTCGCCACCTCCAGGAAGCCGATTGTCTCGGCGGCGGACGGCATCGCGGTCGGCATCGGCACGACGATCCATCTCCATTGCGACCTGACCTTCGCCACGCCGCGCACCAGTTTCGTCACGCCCTTCGTCAATCTCGGGCTGGTGCCGGAAGCCGGCTCCAGCCTGATTGCGCCGGAAGTGATCGGACGGCAGGCGGCTTTCGCCATGCTGGGCCTCGGCCAGCCGGTCCCGGCTGCCGACGCCAAGGCGATGGGATTGATCCATCAGGTCGTCTCCGAGGAGGAACTCGAAGGCGCAGCCATGGCGGCTGCCCGCGCCATCGCATCCAAGCCGCCCGAAGCGCTGCGGATCGCGCGTGACCTGATGCGCGGCGACCGCCAGCCGCTGATCGACCGCATCCATGAGGAAGGAAAGCTCTTTCGCGCGCGGCTGAAATCCGACGAGGCGAGGGAAGCGTTCATCGCCTTCATGGGCAGGAAGAAGGGATGACGTCTTGCGTTATATGACGTGATGCGTTATAGCAAACCATGATCAGGAGCTTCGCCTGCGCTGAAACCGAGATGATCTGGAGCGGGCGCAGAAGTCGGAAGCTGCCGTCTGATATCCAGGCCGTGGCACTGCGAAAGCTGCGTCTGCTGAACCAGGCCCGCGTGCCGGATGACCTGCGCATTCCGCCCGGCAATCGGCTTGAGATGCTGAAAGGTGGGCGCGCAGGTCAGATGAGCATCCGGATCAATGACCAATGGCGCATTTGCTTTGAATGGAAGGAAGGAGGCGTACATCATGTCGAAATCGTCGATTACCACCGCTGACCTTTTGCCGAACCCTCATCCGGGGGAAATCCTGCTGGAGGATTTCCTGCTGCCGGCTGGTCTTAGCCAGAATGCCTTGGCGCGTGCGCTGCATGTGCCGCCGCGCCGCATCAACGAGATCGTGCTTGGCAAACGGGCAGTCACTGCCGATACCGATCTGCGGCTAGCCCGCTATTTCGGACTGTCGGAAGGGTTTTTCCTGGGGCTTCAGTCTGATTTCGACCTGATGGAACGCAAGCGCGCCATCGGCACTGAACTGGACGGGATCCGGCCGAAAGCGGCTTGATCCCTCACGGATACAGCCTCTCCTTGCCCCAGCCGCCGTTTCCGTCCGGGGTGAACACCACGCGGTCATGCAGGCGGAAGGGGCGGTCGTGCCAGAACTCGATCTGTACCGGGCGGATGCGGATACCCGACCAGTGGGCGGGGCGCGGAATATCCCCGATGCCAAACTTCGCTGTATACTCGGCCACGGCCTTTTCCAGCGCGAAGCGGCTTTCCAGCGGGCGGGACTGTTTCGAGGCCCAGGCACCGATGCGGCTGCCGCGCGGACGCGACGCGTAATATTCGTCGGCTTCGGCGTCGCTCACGAGTTCCACCGGCCCGCGCACCCGCACCTGCCGGCGAAGGCTCTTCCAGTGGAAGCAGATCGCGGCCTTGCGCTGGCCCAGGATCTCGCGGCCCTTGGCGCTTTCGAAATTGGTGTAGAAGACGAAGCCGTCGGCATCGAAGTCCTTGAGGAGAACCATGCGCACGTCCGGCAGCCCCTCTTCGTCCACGGTTGCCAGCGCCATGGCGTTGGGATCGTTGATCTCGGAGCGCTTGGCATCCTCCATCCACTTGGCAAAAAGCTGCAAGGGCTCGTCTGCCAGCGTGAAGTCACCGCTTGTTAACCCTGTCTCTGTCATGATGCCTGTCCAAGTTCCTGTTTTTTCGGAGCCGGGGGATGACGAATGTGTCTGCGTTCAGCCTGCGTAAAGGCTTAGAGTTTCGCTCTGGATTTTTCCAGCGCGTTTTCCTGATGGGTTGCATCAGCGTTGCCGTTTGCGGCTGCGCCACCGGGAACATGCTGTCCAAGGCCGAGCAGGACACCTCCATTGTCACCTCGTCGGTAAACACCAAGGAGCCTCCGGTCCCGGCCGATATCCTCTCGGACGAGCAGACCATCCGCAACGCCGTCTCTTCGGCCAATGTTGAAGCCATCGGTGCCGATCCGGTCTCTTGGGCCAATTCCGCCACCGGCTCGCGCGGCGCCATTTCCTCGATCACCGAATACAAGGAACGTGGTACGCTGTGCCGCAAGTTCAAGACCAGCCTCGAAAGCTATGAGGGTGTGCGCCTGGCTTCCGGCGAAACCTGCCTCGGCGCTGACGGCCAATGGTGGTCACGCCAGTTCGTGCGCGGCTGACCGGCAGCATTTTCCGCTCCGCCCGATCTGGTGCAAAGCTGCAACACTGCCCATATAGAGGGCAACACCATCTTTTGCTTTGACGGAAAGCTCACATGACACGCGATCCCTACACAGTGCTGGGCGTGGCAAAGACCGCGTCCGCCAAGGATATCAAGGCGGCCTATCGCAAGCTGGCCAAAACTTACCATCCGGACAAGAACCCGGATGATGTGCGCGCCAAGGAGAAATTCTCCGAGGCGAGCACTGCCTATGAAATCATCGGCGACGATGACAAGCGCAAGGCCTTTGACCGCGGCGAGATCGACGCCGAGGGCAAGCCGCGCTATGCCGAATTTGGCGCAGGCGGCAATCCCTTTGCGCAGGGCCGCAATCCCCGGGGTGGCCCGGGCGGTGGTCCCGGCGCCGCGCATTTCGAGTTCCTCTCGTCGGGCCCCGGCGGGCCGGGCGGCTTTGATGCCGGCGACATCTTTTCGGATATTTTCGGCCAGGCCTTCTCGCAGGGCGGCAAGACCCAGACCCGCGGACCAAGGCCCCAGAAGGGCGACGACCTGAAGGCGACGCTCGAAGTGACGCTGGAGGATGTGGCGAGCGCCGCCAAGGTGTCGGCCCTGATGCCCGATGGCCGCAGGCTTGCCATCAAGCTGCCCGAGGATGTCGAGGACGGCAAGGTGATCCGCCTGAAGGGCCAGGGCGGGCAATCGCCCTTCGGTGATCCGGGCGATGCGCTGATCACCATCCGCGTCCGCCCCCATCCGCTGTTCCGGCGGGAAGGCGCGGACCTTCATGCCGAGCTTCCGGTCTCGCTGGATGATGCCGTGCTGGGTGCCAAGGTGGCGGTGCAGACGCTTTCCGGGCGCATCGCGGTCAGCGTTCCGGCAGGCTCCAGTTCCGACAAGGTGCTGCGCATCAAGGGCAAGGGCATGCCGAAAAAGGGTGGTGGCCATGGCGATCTGCTGGCCCATGTCCGCATCATGCTGCCGGAAGGCGGAGATGCGGCGCTGGCGGAGTTCCTGCGCGCCCGCAAGGGCTGAAAGGCATTCTTTGGAGCCTGAAATCGCCGTTTGACAGTCTAGGTGCCGCCTTCATCCTCTCTTGAAGGCGGTTCCGGCCTGTGCAATAGGCTTGCGACCGTGACGGAACATCGCAGGAGTGGGAACATGGCAGGCAAATCAGGATTGATGGAAGGAAAGCGCGGGCTGATCATGGGCCTCGCCAACAACCGCTCGATCGCCTGGGGCATCGCCCGCTCGCTTGCTGATGCCGGAGCAGAAATTGCGCTCACCTATCAGGGTGACGCCATGAAGAAGCGCGTCGAGCCTCTGGGCGACGAGCTGGGTGCCTGGACGGTTGGCCATTGCGACGTGTCCGACCAGGCCAGCATTGACGGCATCTTTGACGCGATTTCAAAAAAGTGGGGCAAGATTGATTTTCTTGTCCACGCCATCGGCTTTTCGAACAAGGATGAGCTCGACGGCCGCTACATCGAGACCACCCGCGACAATTTCCTGATGACCATGGACATCTCGGTCTATTCCTTTACCGCCGTTGCCAAGGCAGCCGAGCCGATGATGACCGAGGGCGGCTCCATGCTGACGTTGACCTACTACGGCGCGGAAAAAGTGATGCCGCACT
>JBGSQC010000075.1:0-50232 GCA_041738295.1 Zhengella sp.
CAGCAGAACCAGACGGGCTACAGCGTCGTCTACCACACCGAAATTCTGCTGCTCTTCATCACGCTCATTGCACTCGGACCGTTGGTCCGGGTCGGCTTGCATTCCCATCATGACGCGACCGGAAGGAAATTCGGTCTCGCCCAACATCCTGGATGAACTGAAGGAGGTCACCCATGTCTGCCGAATTCACCTCTTATATCGACCTGGCGCAGGTGGTGCTCTACCTGTTCATCGCCTTCTTCCTCGGGCTGGTCTATTACCTGCACCAGGAAAACAAGCGCGAAGGCTATCCGCTGGAAAGCGATCGCTCGGACCGCGTTAAAGTCCAGGGTTTCCCGCCGGTTCCCTCGCCCAAGACCTATCTTCTGGCCGATGGCACCACGGTGCAGGCGCCGCGCGCCGAGCCCCGTGACATGCGCCCGGTCAATGCAACGCCCGCAGCTCGGTTTCCCGGTGCGCCGCTTGTGCCAAACGGCGATCCGATGACCGCAGGTGTCGGGCCCGGCTCCTATGCTGAGCGCATGGACGTGCCGGACATGACCAACACAGGTACGCCGAAGCTGGTTCCGCTGCGCGCGGCACCCGCCTTCCATGTGGATGCCGATGATCCGAACCCGATCGGCATGGGTGTCGTTGGTGCCGATGGCCGCATCGGCGGCGTGGTGCGCGATGTATGGATCGACCAGGCCGAGTATCTCGTCCGCTTCTACGAAGTGGAGACCGGCGAAAAGGGCCAGAAGCGCAACGTGCTGCTGCCCGCACCGCTTGCCCGCGTGTTCGGTGCGTCGCGCCAGATCCGCGTCAAGTCGATCCTCAGCCACCAGTTCGCGTCGGTTCCGACCACCAAGAAGCCCGACGTTGTCACCCGTCTCGAGGAAGAAAAGATCTTCGGATTTTACGGAGCCGGCACCCTTTATGCCACTCCGCAGCGCGCGGAGCCACTGCTGTGACCCAGACCCCTGACATCGTCCCAGAAGGCCTTCCGGACCATCTTCCGGAAGGCGAGCGGCTTGTCTGGCAAGGCCGACCTGACTGGAAGCTGCTGGCGGTCAACGTGTTTCATGTCCGCAAGATCGTCCTCTATTTCGGCCTGATCATTGCAGGTCAGGCGGCCATGCATCTTGCCAACGGGTCCACGGTTGCCGAGGCGCTTGATGCCGTCCCGGTCCTGCTGGCGCTCGCGCTGGCTGGAGTGGGCGTGCTGGCGGCGCTCGCCTATGCCAGTGCGCGCACCACCCACTACACGCTGACCACCAAGCGGGCGCTGATGAAGATCGGCATTGCCCTGCCGGTGATCATCAACATCCCGTTCCGCCAGATTGACGGTGTCTCCTTCGCGGTGACCGGCGGCAATCGCGGCAACCTCGTCTTCAAGACCGGCGGCGAGATCCGTCTCGCCTACCTGCTGCTGTGGCCGCATGCGCGCCCGTGGCAGCTGAAGAAGCCGCAACCGGCGTTCCGCGACATCCCGGAAGTGGAAGCAGTGGCCTCGCGCCTTGCCTTCCTGCTGGGCGGCCAGGTTCCGCAGGAAGCACTCGTGCCCGCCAATGATACCGGCCACATCCTGGCCGCGGAGTGAAAACCATGTCTGCACAATCGGCGAATTCAATCATCACCCACCGGTCCTTCATGGCCATCCTGACCGTGCTGGTCACGGTGATGATAGGGCTCGCCGGCATGCGGCTGGCTGGCGTTGCACCCAATGACGGTCCGCCGCAAACGACTGTTGAGCAGTCAGTCGTCCTGCGGGTCGAAGATGGCCCGCAAGGCTCGGTCATCGTCCGCAATGGTCAGACGGGCACCGAGATCCAGACCTTCAAGCGTGCGGAAGGAACATTCGTACGCGCAGTCCTTCGGGCGCTGGTCAATGACCGCCGCCACAAGGGCACAACCATTCAAGGAGATTTCCGGCTGGAGCGCCATGAGGGCGGCCGGCTTTACCTGATCGACGAGGTCACCGGCAAAAGGCTCACGCTGAATGCCTATGGACCAGACAATTCCGCAGTCTTCGCAGCCTTCATTTCCAACCAGTAAGGAGAGGGTCAAATGATGAATCCCTTCGCCGCAAAAGTGAGCGAACACGTCATGTGCACCATCAATGTCGTCAATACGTTCGAAAGCCTGGCAGCCCATGTGGTGCTCGATGGCGATATCAAGGTTCGTCCCGGTGACGAGGTCTTGGTCCACGGCCCTGAAATCCGGGTGCCCTATGGCGAGACCCACACAGAACGCAGGCCGGCCACTGTCACGCGGGCTACATGGCTGGAGCGCAAGTGGACCGAACTCACCGGCGACATGGAATACATGGAGCTCCTTGAATTCTCCTTTTCCGAGGAGCAACTGTCATGACCATCGAACGTCTTGGAATGAAGGTGGGCAGCACCACCGAACTGGCCGCGCAGAGCACGGTCCTCAGCCCGCGCTTCTATACCACCGATTATGCCGCGCTCGACAAGCTGGACGTTTCCAGCGTGCGCGAGGAATGGGACCGTCTGCTGCAGGAAATGCGCGATGACCCCAACAAGACCCACTTCCGCCGTTCGGAAGAATGGGATGCGGTTTCGCTGGATGATCTTGAACCTGGCTTGCGCCGCGAGTTCGTTGACTTTCTCGTCTCGTCGCTGACGGCCGAATTTTCGGGCTGCGTGCTTTACGCCGAAATGCGCAAGCGCGGCTCCAACCCGGATATGGTCGAACTGTTCAAGCTGATGAGCCGCGACGAATCCCGCCATGCCGGCTTCATCAACGACACGCTGAAGGATTTCGACATCGGCGTCGATCTGGGCTTCCTGACTAAGGCCAAGAAATACACCTACTTCCGCCCGAAGTTCATCTTCTACGCCACCTACCTGTCGGAGAAGATCGGCTATGCGCGCTACATCACCATCTATCGCCACCTGCAGCGCCATCCGGAGCGCCGTTTCCACCCTATCTTCAAATGGTTCGAGAAGTGGTGCAACGACGAGTTCCGCCACGGCGAGGCTTTCGCCCTGCTGATGCGTGCCCATCCGGAGCTGCTCTCCGGGGTCAACAAGTACTGGGTGAAGTTCTTCCTGCTGGCAGTTTTCGCCACGATGTATGTGCGTGACCACCAGCGTCCCTATTTCCATGCCGCGCTTGACATTGATCCCAAGGAGTATGGCCGAACGGTCTTCCGCACCACGACGGAGATTTCCCGCCAGGTGTTCCCGCTGGAGATCGACATCGACAATCCGCGCTTCTTCAAGCTGCTTGACCGCATGCTGGAGATTTCCGAAACCGGCGCCAAGGCGCAGGCCAAGGGCGGGCTGACCGCGAAGATCTCAAAGGTGACCACCGGCTTGAAGGCCGGTTGGGTGTTCCTTCAGTTGATGGCGATGCCGGCCAAGAAGAACGAACTCCCGGCCAACATCCGTCTCGCGCCGAGCTATTGACGCCATGGAAACCGTTGCCGCCATCCTGTTTGTGATCGTGCTCTGGGGAGCTGCGACGGCTGTCATCTTCTATCTGGACAGCCTGCCGACGCGCACCTTCCCGCTCAGCATGACGGCGGCAACGCTTGTCCTTCTCGGCTGCGGCGTAGCCATCTGGTGGCTCCGTGCAGACACCTCGGTTCCCGCGGTGGCGGCCAGTTTCGCCGCCGCGCTTCTCGCCTGGGGCTGGACAGAAATGGCACTCTACATGGGATACGTCACCGGCACGCGCAAGCACCGGTGCCCGCATGGCTGCAGCGGCATTGCCCATTTCGGCCATGCGATTTCCGCCAATCTCTGGCACGAACTCGTGGTCATAGCCTTTGCCGCCGCCATCTGGCTGACCGGCAACGAAACCGCCACATGGTGCTTCACCATGCTTTGGCTGATGCATCTGAGTGCCCGCCTCAATGTTTTCCTTGGCGTGCGCAATGTGAGCGAGGAGTTTGTTCCGGCGCACATGGACGTGCTCAAGGGTTTTCTGCGCCGGCGCCGCATGAACCCGCTCTTTCCATTCTCCATATTCGCGCACCTTCTCCTCATCCTGCTGCTGGTGCGCGCGGAAGACAGCTTTGCTGTCACCATGGCTATCACGCTGGCAGCGATCGGCCTGCTTGAGCATGTCCTGCTCATGCTGCCGCTGCCGATTGGCAAACTCTTCCACTGGTCGCTGTCCAGCCATCACAAGGACCGCAAGTCCGAACCGGCACAGGGCGACCACCACCATCGACACGAAAACACAAGCAAAACACCAATCATGGGAACGCTGTCATGACGACACCGGTATTCAATCACCAGGCCTTCTTTTCCTCGCAACTCGATCATCTGCGCCAGGAGGGCCGTTACCGTGTCTTCGCCGAGCTCGAACGCCGTGCCGGCCAGTTCCCCAAGGCGCGCCGCTACGTTGGCGACGCAGTCGAGGACGTCACCATCTGGTGTTCGAACGATTATCTGGGCATGGGTCAGCACCCCAAGGTGATTGAAGCCACCAGCAACGCCCTGCATGCCTACGGGGCAGGGGCTGGCGGCACGCGCAACATTTCCGGCACCTGCCACGAGCACGTGCTGCTGGAGCATGAACTGGCCGACCTTCACGGCAAGGAAGCAGCGCTGCTGTTCACATCCGGCTATGTTTCGAACTGGGCGGCCCTTGGCACGCTCGCCAGCGGCATTCCGAATTGCGTGGTCCTCTCGGATGCTGGCAACCACGCCTCGATGATCGAGGGCATTCGCCACAGCCGGGCGGAACGCCGCATCTTCAAGCACAACGATCTCGCCGATCTTGAGCGCCACCTGAAGGACATTCCGGCTGGCCGCCCAAAGCTGATCGCCTTTGAGTCCGTCTATTCGATGGATGGCGACATCGGCAACATTCGCGGCATCTGTGATCTCGCCGACAAATACGGCGCCATGACTTATCTCGACGAGGTCCATGCCGTCGGCATGTACGGCCCGCGCGGCGGCGGCATTGCCGAACGCGAAGGTCTGATAGACCGCATCACCGTGATCGAGGCAACCCTTGGCAAGGCCTTCGGTGTGGTCGGCGGCTACATCGCGGCGTCGCGCGAACTTTGCGATTTCATTCGGTCCTTCGCCTCGGGCTTCATCTTTACGACCGCACTGCCGCCGGCCATTGCCGCTGGTGCGCGAGCCGCGGTTTCGCATCTCAAGCACAGCGACATGGAACGCCAGCGCCAGCGCCGGGCCGTGACGAAGGTTAGGGCCGCTCTCAAGGCCATCGGCATTCCGGTGATGGACAATGAAAGCCACATTGTTCCGGTCATGGTCGGCAATGCGGCCAAGTGCAAGATGATCAGCGACGTGCTGGTGGAACAGCACGGCATCTACATCCAGCCAATCAACTATCCGACGGTGCCGAAGGGCACCGAGCGCCTGCGCATCACGCCGTCGCCTTTCCACACGGACGAGGACATCGGCAAGCTCGCCGACGCCCTTTCGGAACTCTGGAACCATTGCGCATTGAGCAGGGCAGTCGCCTGATCATGGGTTGTCAGTGATCATCCGGGCATCCGATACCATCGGGTGCCCGATGGCCTTTCATTTGCAGGCTGGTTGAACGTCCACAAATGGCTACACCAAGGCACGCAATCAGTGCAGTTTTGTTTCGCTCGTCGGGAAGGAAATGGTGCCGCTTGCGTGACTCGAATACCATGTCTAATTGTCTGAAAATATTGAAATAAATAACGATCACTTGATGTTAGTACCAACAATTGTACCAACATAATCTCTCGTCGACGGCGGTTCCCCGGCATGCTGCGCGCGCTATATAAAACCCCGCATTTCCCACAACTATCTGATTGCATCCATTGAAGTTCGCCAATGTCCGGCATTCAATGCGGGCTGGCAGGAGGCGTTCAAATGAGCGATGGTTCTGAGGACAATGAGTCTGGCATGGTTCAATGCCCGGTCACAGCCGAAGACTTTGCTGCAGCCTGGATCGGTGTGGGTGCCGCTGTGGACTGGGTTGCCATGCGTGGCAAAGAAATGCCTCCAGAGGAGTACGAGACGCGCTCAGATGACGCGGCTGAGGCATTTGTCTCGGTCCTTTGCGGGCTGCCACCCGATCTGGCTGAGGCTCAGGTGAGGGGTCTCGCTTTTGACGCTTCTGGTGTCGCTTCGGAAAATGGATTGCAGCCGGTGCCGGCGGGAATATGGCCATGTGTTGCGGCAACGGAAGAAGAGTTTGAAGTCGATGGTCGAGACTGTCTTCTTGTCTTGACGGACGAATATGATGAATGGGCTGCAGCCATCCGAGGACGTTCGGTGAGCTATCGGAGGCTCCAAGCGCGCACCAGTTTCATACTGGAACATTGGCCCGCCAATACGCTGCAGATCGAACCGGTGAAAAGAGCAAAACTGAACCGCCCCGGGTTTGCCGGAGGCTCCAACTTCTGAGAGAGTGGAGCCTTTATGAGCAAGACAACGAACAAGTTTTCACCTGAAGTTCACAACCGTGCCATTCGCATGGTGCTGGACCATGAAGCCGAGCATCCATCACGCTGGGCCGCCGTTTCATCTGTCGCTGCCAAGATAGGCTGCTCACCAGCCACGCTGCACGACTGGGTCAAGAAGACCGAGGTCGACAGCGGCAACCGAGCAGGCGTGCCGAGCGATGTGACCGAAAAGATGAAGGCTCTTGAGCGGGAGAACCGCGAGCTTCGCCAGGCCAACAAGATTTTGCGCAAAGCTTCTGCATATTTCGCGATGGCAGAGCTCGACCGCCCCTTCAAGCGATGATCTCGTTTATCGACGAACACCGAGGCGTGTTCGGGGTCGAGCCGATCTGCAGGCTGCTGCCGATTGCCCCTTCAACCTACTACGAGAATGTAGCCAAACGCCTGGACGTGGATTGCCTGTCGATCCGCGCCCGCAGCGATATCAGCCTGAAGATCGAGATACGTCGTGTCTGCGAACAGAACTTCCGCGTCTATGGTGTTCGCAAAGTCTGGCGGCAATTGAACCGTGAGGGCTTTGATGTCGCGCGCTGCAGTGTCGCCAGGCTTATGAGGGCGATGAACCTGCAGGGTATCATTCGAGGAAAGCCGATCCGCACGACGTTCTCGGACAAGTCGGCTCCGAGCCCGCTTGATCGGGTTAACCGCCAGTTCAAAGCCCCTGCACCAAACAGGCTGTGGGTTTCGGACTTCACCTATGTCGCGACCTGGCAGGGATTCGTCTACGTAGCGTTTGTCATCGACGTCTTCGCTTGTCGCATCGTTGGCTGGCGGGCAAGCAGGACGGCACATGCAGGCTTTGTCCTCGAAGCTCTGGAGCAGGCACTCCATGATCGGCGTCCCGTTCATGGTGGCGGCCTTGTGCATCACTCGGATCGAGGTGTTCAATACGTGCCCATTCGGTATTCCGAGCGATTGTCAGAAGCTGGAATCGAGCCTTCTGTCGGAAGTGTCGGCGACAGTTACGGCAATGCCCTCGCCGAAACGATCAACGGTCTCTACAAGGCCGAGGTCATCCATCGGCGCGGACCATGGAGGAGCTTCGAGACGGTGGAATTCGCCACACTGGAATGGGTCGACTGGTTCAACCACCGACCACTTCTGGAACCCATCGGCAATATACCGCCAGCCGAAGCTGAAGAACGCTATTACGCCATGCTGGACGAAGCAGCTATGGCCGCATAGCTTGAACGAAATGGACTCCGGCAAACCCGGAGCGGTTCACGGCCTCACCAGCGAATGGATTTAGCAAACGACGCTTCCGCAGACTGGCAGGACCATCATCGGCTCGCTACGATTCTTTAAGGTGCATCCCAACGCTTGATGGCTCGGCAAATAAGGGCAGTGCGAACCGGCGGAGTGAACCTAATCGGGCCGCCAACTTAGTTATTGATGATCACCGGGAGGCATTGCTCTCGGAGCCCAAGATTGACCTGTGCACCGGCTTCCGACCGAAAGCCACTCTCAAATGAATCCGTGGATAAACATTATCCGGCTTTGTCCAGTGTGCGGGCCGGCTTCACGTCGAAGGCAAGCCCGGAATAGGTCTCGGCTGCCTTGGCGCAGAGTTCGGCGTATTTGGTGAACCCGGCAACAAACATGGTCAGCCCCTGCGGCTTGCCCTTCACGTTGGCGCCGACCCACCAAGTGTTGGCCTTGCGGATCAATGACCGCTCGGCAAGGCGGGCCACAAGATCCATCCAGTCGTCTTCTGCCTGTTTCTTCGCCTCAACGGTGGTCATGCCCTTGGCTTCCATATGGGTGATCAGGTTGGCGATCCAGTCCACGTCATGTTCAGAGATGGTGATGATGTTGGCCAACGCCGCCGGGCCATTGCCGCCGCAAGTGGCAAACAGGTTGGGGAAGCCCTCGACCATGATGCCGAGATAGGAGCGTCCGCCGCTTACCCATTTTTCCTTGAGCGTGCGCCCGCCGCGCCCGGTTACCTCGAACGCCAGCAGCGCGCCGGTCAGCGCATCATAGCCGGTGGCAAAGATCATCATGTCGAGTTCGATCTCGCCCGACTGCGTCCGGATGCCCTTTTCGGTGATCTCGATGATCTGGTCTTTCTTGCAATCGACCAAGTGCACATTGGGCAGGTTGTAGGTCTCGTAATATTCGGTATCGAGGCAGGGGCGGCGCGCAAAGATCGGATAGCCGCGCGGCTTCAGTGCCTCGGCGGTCTCGGGATCCTCGACAATCGTGTCGATCTTGCCGCGCACGAAATCGGCCACCTGCTCATTGGCCTCCTCGTTGATCATCAGGTCTGAAAACTGCGCCAGGAAGGTATGGCCGCCATGCACCCAGGCCTGTTCCATGGCCTCCAGGCGATGATCGCGCGGCAGGCTGAAGAAGGGCCGGGTCGAGATCGGCCGGGCACCACCGGTCGGATTGTTGCGCATGGCCTCGCGAATACCGCGATAGTGCCGCTTCATCTCGGCAATGTATTCCGGCTCAAGCTTGCGGTTGCGCATCGGCAGGGTGAAGCTTGGCGTGCGCTGGAAGACGAAGAGTTCGCCCGCGCTGCGGCCCACTTCCTGGATGATCTGGATGCCGGTTGACCCGGTGCCGATGATGCCGACGCGCTTGCCTTCGAAGGAAACCGGATGATGCGGCCATTTCTGCGCCCGGTAGAGCTCGCCCTTGAACCGGTCAATGCCCGGAATGTCGGGATCCTTCGGAACCGACAGCGGGCCGGTCGACATGATGCAGTAAGGCGCTTCGAGAACGTCGCCGCCCTCAGTCGTCGCACGCCAGACCTTGGCGTCCTCGTGCCACGCCGCCTTGGCAACGCGGGTGTTGAACAGGTAATGCGGGCGCAGGTGCAGACGGTCGGCGACAAAGTTTGCATAGGCGCGGATTTCGGGCTGGGCGGCAAACTGCTCCGACCAGGTCCACTCCTGTTCGATCTCGGGCGAGAAACCGTAGCTGTAATCCACACTCATCAGGTCGCAGCGCGCGCCGGGATAGCGGTTCCAGTACCAGACACCGCCGACATCGCTGCCGCTCTCGACACCGATGACATGCTTGCCCATTTCGCGGAACTTGTAGACCGCATACATGCCGCCGAAACCGGCACCAACGACGATCACGTCGCACCGCGTCACCTTGCCGGACGTCATTTCCGAATTGCCCATCTTATCACCTTGCCGTTTCCTGGTGTTTCCGTGTGGCCGCCGTCGTGATGTCCGATCCTTGAAGGAAGCAGACATGTCAGGCAGTCCGATTTGACCGATTAGCCCACGTCACCTGTTTGCGATCAAGCATTGCGTGGGTCCTGCATGGCACATTCACATGTGTGAAAAGCGCGCCGGATTTGCGGATTTAAATACCTGTATTTATTGTGAAAAAAGTACATGGGTGGAGCGTTGGAGGAGCCGCTTGCGGCAACGGCTGCAAGCGACACCTCCGACCTTTGCAGCCAGCCAATCAGGCTCAGGCGGCATCCTTGTTCTTGGCCTGCATGCGCCGCCACAGCGCCTGCAATTCACCGACCACGCCCCGCCTGAAGAAGATGATGACCAGCAGCAGGATAACGCCCTGGGCGATCAGCGACCATTCGCCAAACTGGGCCAGATAGTCGTTCATCCAGATGATCACGGCTGCTCCAACCATCGGGCCCGACATGGTGCCAAGACCACCGAGCAGCGTCATCAGGATCACTTCGCCGGAGATGTTCCAGGAGACATCGGTCAGCGTTGCAAACTGGAAAACCGTTGCCTTCAGGCCGCCGGCAAGTCCGGCCATTCCGGCCGAGATGGTGATGGCCAGGGTCTTGTACTGTTCCGGCTTGAATCCCAGCGATTCCACACGCGGTTCGTTGTCGCGGATGGCCTTCAGTACTTCGCCATAGGGCGAGTGGACGATGCGGTAGAAGAGGGCCACCGCAGCCACTGTGAAGAACAGGACCACGTAGTAATAGGTGAAGTTTGACGTCACATCGAATACGCCGAAGAGCGCTGTGCGCGGAATGCGCTGCATGCCGTCCTCGCCGCCGGTGAAACTTGCCTGCAGCAGCAGGAAGTAGACGAATTGCGAGATGGCAAGGGTGATCATGGCAAACTGGATGCCGGCGCGCCGCACCGAGACCAGCGCCACGCCAAAGCCCATGAGAGCCCCGACCGCAGCACCTGCCAGCACGGCAAGTTCCACCGTGATTCCGGTGGTTTTCAGCAGGTGGCCGGTGATGTAGGCCGCCGTTCCAAAGAACATGGCATGGCCGAAGCACAGCAGGCCGGCATAACCGAGCAGCAGGTTGAAGGACGAGGCGAAGATGACGAAGCACAGGATCGTCATCAGCAGGACAGGATAGATGAAGAAGGGGGCAGCAAGCGCCATAGCGGCGAGCGCAATCAAGGCAAGCGGTCTGGTCATTTCGAGGCCTCCTTTCCCGCAAACAGCCCGTTGGGGCGCAGGATCAGGGCAAAGATCATGATGATGAAGATCACCAGATTGGCCGCCTCCGGATAGAAAACCTTGGTCAGGCCTTCCACGAGTCCGATGAGATAGCCGGTAAGGATGGCGCCCAGGATGGAGCCCATGCCGCCGATCACCACCACCGCAAAGATGACGATCATCAGGCTTGAACCCATGGAGGGCGAGACCTGGTAGATCGGTGCGGCCAGCACGCCGCTGAGGCCCGCCAGACCGACGCCAAAGGCATAGGTCAGGCTGATCATGCGCGGCACGTTGATGCCGAATGACTCGACAATGTCGGGGCGTTCATTGGCGGCTCGCAGATAGGCACCAAGCTTGGTGTGCTCGATCAGCAGCCACGTGCCGATGCACACCACCAGCGAGAAGACCACTACCCAAAGCCGGTACCACGGCAGGAACATGAAGCCGAGATTGACGCCGCCGGGCAGCGGCGATGCATAGGGCAGGCCGCTGGAGCCATAGTGCTGGCGGAGCAGGCCCTCAATGATCAGCACCGCCGCAAAGGTGGCGAGCAGGCTGTAGAGATGGTCGAGGTTCTGGATCGGCCGCAGGATCACCCGTTCCATCACCAGACCGAAGGCGCCCACCAACACCGGCGCAATGAAGAGCGCTCCCCAATAGGGAATGCCAAGCGTCGTCAGCAGGAACCAGGCAAGGAAGGCGCCCAGCATGTATTGCGCGCCATGGGCGAAGTTCACGACATTCATCAGGCCGAAGATGATGGCGAGCCCCATCGACAGCATGGCGTAGAAGGAGCCGTTGATGAGCCCGATCAGGACCTGGCCAAGGAGCAACTGGATGGAGATGTTCTCAAACATGTCAGTTCAGACCCCCAGATAGGTTTGGACGCGGCCCATGTTGGCCTCCAGCTCGGACGCGGCCAGCCGGTCGACCACTTCGCCATGCTCGACGACGACGAACCGGTCGGCCACGGAGCGGGCGAATTTCAGGTTCTGCTCGACCAGCAGGATGGTGAAGCCCTGCTTTTTGAGGCTCAGGATCAGTGCGCCGATCTGCTTGACCACGACCGGCGCGAGGCCTTCGCTCGGCTCGTCCAGCAGCAGGAAGCGCGAGCCGGTCCGCAGGATGCGGGCAATTGCCAACATCTGTTGTTCGCCGCCCGAGAGCTTGGTGCCGGGGCTCTTGCGCCGCTGAAGCAGGTTCGGAAACTGGGCAAACAGCTCGCTATCGGAGACGCCGCCGCTTCGCAAAACCGGCGGCAGCGTCATGTTCTCCATCACATTGAGCGAGGCGAAGATGGCGCGCTCTTCCGGGCAATAGGCCAGCCCCTTGCGCGCAATCTGGTAGGTGGGCAGCTTGATCAGTTCCGCGCCATCAAAAGAGATGGAGCCGGTCCGCTTGCGCACAATGCCCATGATCGAGCGCAGCGTGGTGGACTTGCCGGCACCGTTGCGACCGATCAGCGTCACCAGTTCGCCCGGTTTCACGTCGAATGTCATGCCGTGCAGTGCTTGGGATTCGCCATACCAGGCTTTCAGGTTCTCGACCTTCAGCACGGAATCCTGAGCTTGATCATTCATCATCGTCGCCTCCCATGTAGGCCGCGATGACCTCCGGATCGTTCGACATTTCCTGATAGGTGCCTTCGTTCAGCACGCGCCCATGCTGAAGCACGGTGATACGCTGGCACAGTGTCGAGACGACCGAGAGATTGTGCTCGACAATCAGGATCGTGCGCCCTTCGGCGACCTTGCCGATCAGGTCGGTGATCGGCTTCACATCCTCGTGGCCCATGCCGGCGGTCGGCTCGTCCAGCAGCATGACGGATGGGTCCAGCGCCAGCGTCGTGGCAATCTCAAGCGCCCGCTTCTTGCCGTAGGAAAGCTCGGTCGCGGTCAGCCTGGCGCTGTCGGCGAGGCCGACTTTTTCGAGCAGGTCCATCGCCTTGTCGTTCAGCGGTGCAATGGCGCCAAGCGAAGACCAGAAGCGGAAGGACTTGCCATAGGATGATTGCAGTGCGACCCGAACATTCTCAAGGCAGGTCAGGTGCAGGAAGGTCGCCGAAATCTGGAAGGACCGCACCAGTCCGAGCCGCGCCACCTCTGCGGTGCGCAACCGAGTGATGTCACGGCCTTCAAGCAGTACCTGGCCAGTGCTGGGTGTGAGCGTCTTGGTCAGCAGGTTGAAGCAGGTCGTCTTGCCCGCGCCATTCGGTCCGATCAAGGCATGGATGGAACCGCGCCGAATCTGAAGGTTCACGTCCTTCACTGCCTGGAAGCCGCCGAACGACTTGCCAAGGTCGCGCGCTTCCAGTGCGAAGTCGCCGGCCTGTTGCGCTTTTGCCTGTGCCGTTGCACCCATGATGTGTCCTTCTCCCGTTCCCGCGATCAGCCGGATGGCAGTCCGAGGACCGCCTTTGCCAGGATGGTCCGCTGGATCTCATTGGAGCCGCCGAAGATCGCCGGGGCACGCGAGTCGAGATAGAGGTTCATCGCATCCACGTGGCCATTGCCGGCGGGCAAGTCATCATAGAACCGTGCCTCTTCACCCGCCACCGACAGTGTCTCCTCGGTGATCCGCTGGTAGAGCTCGCTGCAGAAGATTTTCAGGATCGAGACATCGCCGCCCAGCGTTCCGCCCTCGCGCAGCACCTTGGCAAAGCGCTCGAACGCCGACCCCAGATCATAGAGGTCGAGCCGCAGCTTGGCATAGCGCGAGCGGAAGGCCGCATCCTCGAAGCTGCCGCGGGCACGCGCGAGGATTTCAAGGCGCTTGAGCGCGTATTCAGGCCGTGACGGCGCGCCAAGAAAGATACGCTCGTGTCCAAGCACCGCCTTGGCCAACGCCCAGCCTTCATCCACCTTGCCGACCACATTGGAGGCAGGCACGCGGACATTCTCGAAGAAGACTTCGCAGAAATCCGCCTCCTCGCGCAAATTGGGGATGGGCCGCACCAGCACTCCGGGCGTGGTCATGTCGACCAGCAGCACGGTGATGCCATGCTGGCGCTTGCGCTCGTCATGGGTGGTTCGCGCCAGCAACAGGATCCAGTTGGCGCAATGGGCAAGCGTCGTCCAGATTTTCTGGCCATTGACGATGTAGTCATCCCCTTCGCGCACGGCGGACGTACGCAGGCTGGCAAGGTCTGACCCGGCATTGGGTTCCGAATAGCCCTGGCACCAGACGTGCTCGCCCGAAAGGATCTTCGGCAGGAAGAACGCCTTCTGCTCGTCGGTGCCAAATTCAATGAGAAGCGGGCCGGTCAGGCCGATGCCATGGTCGGGAATGCGCGGGCAGCCAAGGCGTGCCCATTCCTCGACATAGACAATGTGCTTGGCCGCATCGAGGCCCATGCCGCCATGCTCGCGCGGCCAGACCGGCGACAGCCAGCCCTTGTCGGCCAGCGCATGATACCATTCTGCCACCTCGTTGAAGGTCGGGCGCTGCTTGCGCATGAAGCGCATGTGCTCCGGGCAATTGGCATCGACCCATTCGCGGAAGATCGCGCGAAATTCGTCGTCGCTGAGCGCATTCCAGTCGCGACCATCCATCACAGTTCGTCCTTGAACACCGCCGGGCGCTTGTCCATGAAGGCGCGCATGGCTTCCTTGCTGTCGTCGGTCCGCGTCATCTCGACGGTAAGGTTCTGCTCGAAGCGGTAACCGTCCTTCAGGCCCATGGTTTCCACGGTGTTGAGTGCCCGTTTGGCAAGTTTCAGCGCCTTCGGGCTCTTGGAGGCGATGTTGCGCGCCATGTCCATGGCGGTGTCCATCAGGGCTTCGGGTGCCACGCAAGCCTCGATCAGCCCGCGGCGGTAGAGTTCCTCGGCGGGAACCCGCCAGCCGGTCAGCACCATGCGGCGCGTCAGCGCCAGCGGGAACACACGCATCGTGTGGCGCACCCCGCCCATCAGACCGATGTCGATTTCCGGAAGGCCGAACACGGCATTGGTGGAGGCGACGATGATGTCGGAGCAGATGGCAAGGCCCATGCCGGCCCCAAGCGCTGGGCCGTTGACCGCCGCGATCACCGGCACGTTGGATTCCATGATGACGAAGCCCACTTCGCGGGCGCGTCGCAAATGCCGGTAGGTGTCTCCGGCCTTGGCTTCGCTCGCCATCTTGGCGCGCATCTTGATGTCGGCACCGGCCGAGAAGCATTTGCCATTGCCGGTCAGCACGATGCAGCGCACGCCGACCGTCTCGTTCAGCTCGTCAAACACCTCGATCAGCTCTTCCATGAACTCGCGCGACTGCGCATTGACCGGCGGGGCGTCGAGCGTCACCAGGGCAACATGGTTCTCGATGACTGTCTTGATGAGATTGTTTTGCATGGTGGAGCCTTTCAGGCGGCGGTTTCATGAGCGAGGAACCGGCTGCGGAGGTCTTCCGGCTGGCCGAGGGTGGCGTTGAGCGCGACGGCGCGCTTCATGTAGAGGCCGATGTTGCATTCGTCGGTGAAGCCCATGGCGCCATGCAGGTGGATGGCCTTGCGGGTGATGCTGACGGCAGCGTCTCCGGCGCGCGCCTTGGCGGCCAGCACTGCCTGCGAAGCGTCACTGCCCGGCTGGGCAGACAGCCGGTTGGCAGCATTGGCAACCGCGCAGCAGGCAAATTCTGCCTCGCCCCACATGTCGACCAGACGATGCTGGATCACCTGGAAACTGGCGATAGGCTTGCCGAACTGGACGCGTCCCTTGGTGTAGTCCACTGTCAGTTCGAGCGCCCTTGATCCGACACCGGCGAGTTCGGCGGCGAGCGCCAGCCGGGTCATCTCGATGGCCTTTTCCAATGCGGCTTCCACATTCGCGCCTCGGGCAAGAACGCTTGAACCATCCAAACGGCAGCGGTCGAACTCGATGGCACCCAGCATGGAGCCGTCAATGCTGGGCCGCTGGCAGCGGATCAGGCCCTTGGTGCTGCCCGGAACATCAAGGAGCACCGGCACGCCCGCCTCGTCAGCGATCCCCAGGAAGCCGGTGGCCGATGCGGCAGCCGTCACCAGTTCGGCGCGGCCGGTCAGGGTCACGCCCTTGGACGATGTTTCGGCAGTCAATACAGCCCGCTTGCCGCGCACATCTTGCCAGAGCACTGGCACGATGCGCGATCCGTCGGCAATTCCGGTTGCGATTTCCTGAACGCCATCGCTTGCCGGAAGGGATGCCAGAAGCGTGCCGTTGAAGATGGCGAGTTGCGCCAGCGGTTCGGTCCACAATGCGCGGCCAAAACCTTCGCACAGGATCACAAGCTCGCGTGCGCCAAGACCCGAGCCGCCAAGCTCCTCAGGCAGCAGCAAGGCGAGCCAACCGGCTTCCGCCATGGCCTGCCAGAGCGCCGGATCGAGATCGCCTTTTGAAGCGCGGCGTGCCCTCAGGGCTTTCGCTCCGTCGCGCCTGCCGGCCAGCGTTGCCACGCTGTCACGCAGCATCTCCAGCATCTTGTCGTCATCATCCAGAATGATCTGCGGCATGGGTCTTTTCCGGTCCTGTTGGTGCGGGCATGGAGTTGCCCACCGTCACTTGGTTCAGTTGGCCAGCTGGTAGGCGGCGAATTGTTCGCGCAGGCGCATCTTCTGCAGCTTGCCGGTCGCGGTGTGCGGCAGTTCGTCGACAAAGACGATGTCGTCCGGCAGCCACCAGGTGGCGACATGGGCCTTCAGGTGATCGAGCAATTCTTCCTTGCCGAGCACTGCCGAGGGCTTCTTCACCACCACCATCAGCGGGCGCTCCTGCCAGCGGGGGGTGCGGGCGGCCGATGACAGCAGCTTCTGCAACAGCGGGATGCAGCACCGCAGCATTTTCGAGATCAATCGAGCTGATCCATTCTCCGCCGGACTTGATGACATCCTTGGACCGGTCGGTGATGCGCACATAGCCGTCGGCGTCGATGGCCGCGACATCGCCTGTCGAGAACCAGCCGTCGGCGTCGATTACCGAGCCGCCTTCGCCACGGAAATAGCCGGATGTCACCCAGGGTCCGCGCACCTGCAATTCGCCGGGCGTCACGCCGTCAAAGGGCAGGGGGTTGCCCTCGTCATCCACCACGCGGATGTCGATGCCGAAGACCGGACGGCCGGCCAGCGCCTGCACGTCCTCCATCTGCTGGCGGTCGATGCCGTCATGCTTGGGAAGCGGATTGCACACAGTCGCCACCGGGCTGGTCTCCGACATGCCCCACGCCTGGATGGCGAAAATGCCCATGTCGGCAAAGCGGCGGATGATGGCGCGCGGGGCGGCCGACCCGCCGATCATGACGCGCTTCAAACTGAGCTTCGAAATGTCGGCATCCGGCGTCTCGTCAATATGCTTGAACAGGCCGAGCCAGACGGTGGGCACGCCAAGCGAGAAGGTGCAGGCCTCTTCCACGGCAAGCTCAAACAGGTTCTTGCCATCCAGATGCGGGCCGGGCAGTACCAGCTTTGCCCCGCACAGTGCCGATGAATAAGGGATGCCCCAGGCATTCACATGGAAGAGCGGCACGGCCAGCAGCGTGGAATCCTTGCTGCTGAGCTGCAGCCCATCCACCTGGCAGGCCATGCCGGAATGCAGCAGTGTCGATCGGTGGCTGTAGAGTACGCCCTTCGGATTGCCGGTCGTGCCCGAGGTGTAGCAGAGCGAGGAGGCCATGCGCTCGTCCAAGACCGGCCAGTCGAACGGCCCGTCGCTCTCTGCGGCCAGCATGTCCTCGTAGCAACGCGAACCGGCAGGCATTGTGCCCATGTGCTCAGCATCAGTCAGCGCGACCAGTTGCTCCACCTTGGAGAATTTTTCTCTGAGCGACGAGACCATGCCGGCAAAGGAGATGTCGAAGAACAGCGCCCGGCCTTCGGCATGGTTCATGATATAGTCGATCTGGTCGGGGTAAAGGCGCGGATTGACGGTATGGAGGATCGCGCCGATGCCCGACACGGCGAAATAAAGTTCAAGATGCCGGTGGGTGTTCCACGCGAGCGTTGCCACGCGGTCGCCGGGCTTGATGCCAAGCCGTATGAGGGTGCGCGCCAGACGGCGGACGCGTGCGCCAAGCTCACGGTAATTGGTGCGGACGACCGGGCCTTCGCAGGTGCGCGACACGATCTCGCGACCGCCATGGAAGCGCTCCGCATGGGTCAGCAGGCTTGAGATCAGCAGGGGTTTGTCCTGCATCAGTCCGAACATCATTCTCTCTCCCGTAAACCCCGCCTTGTTGGTGCCGGCAGGTGTCATCCAAGCTTGGATCAGTTGGGCTGCAAGTCAAAGGATTTCGGCCCACTGAAATCCACATTCACAAATGTAAAATCGGCAACAATGAAATTTCCCGTTTCGGTTAGTCCGAAACCGGAGGGTCAACCGTCCATTGCTTCTGGATCGCTGGCGTCGCCAGCCGCGCCGAAGGCCGTCCAGCCGCCATCCACGTATAGGATCGCGCCGTTCACATAGGAGGCGGCAGGCGATGCCAGGAACCAGGCAGCGTCCGCAATATCGTCCGGCCGCCCCATGTCGCCCATCGGGATGCGCCGGCGGATCTTCAGGCTGTCGATCTTGCCGGTTGTCTCCAGTTCGGCCACGCCGGGCGTGCGGATATAGCCCGGTGCCAAGGTGGCAGAGCGGATGCCGGAGGGACCGAGTTCGGCGGCAAGGCAGCGGGTGAAAATGTCGATCCCGGCCTTGGAAGAGCCATAGGCATGGCGCGGCGCAAAGGGCAGGAAAGTGTTGATCGAACCGAGATTGATGATCATGGCGTGGCGCCCCTGCATCAGCGGCAGCGCCGCCCGCACGCACAGGAACGCACCTGTCAGGTTGACGTCGAGCACGCGCGCCAGATCAGCGCCGGTCTGCGCGTCTGCCGGCTGGAAAGTGTCGGCGATTGCGGCATTGTTGATCAGCACGTCAACATGCCCGAGGCGATTGCTGATTTCAGCAAACAGGCCTGCAACTGCCTCCTCGCTGGAAATGTCGGCGGCAAGCAGCGTTGCTCCGGGACTGCCGGCAAGCGGGCTGGCCTCGAGATCCGTGCGGTCGCGATCAACCAGCAGCACGCGGTCCCCGGCTTCGAGGAACCGGGCTGCAGTGGCAGCGCCAATCCCGCGCGCTGCACCGGTGATCACGATGACCCGGCTATTTCCGGATACGCCTTCCGGCTTCTCGAGTTCAGCTTCCGGTGCGCCATCAACAGCAGGGTGGGCAAAGCCCGGCTGGTTGAACGACATCCAGCCGCCATCGACATTCAGCACGGCACCGGTGATGTAGCGCGCCTTGTCGGAAGCGAGGAAGGCGGCAGCGGAGGCCATTTCGTCGGCTCGAGCCAGCCTTCCCATCGGAATGCGTCGGCGAACCTGCGACAGGTCTGCCTTGCCGTCGCGCTCCAGCGCTGCCACCATCGGGGTGCGCACATAGCCGGGCGCAATGGCAGAGACGCGGATGCCGCGCGGTGCCCATTCGCAGGCGAGCGACTTGGTCTGCGAGATCAGCCCCGCCTTGGAAGCCGCATAGGCATTGCGGGTCGGATTGCCCAATACGCCCGCCAGTGAAGCCGTGTTGACGATGACGCCGCCGGGGCGCATGCGCTTGGCCGCCTCGCGCGCCATCAGGAACGGGCCGATCAGGTTCACCTGCAGCGTCAGGCGGAAATGCGCGGCATCGGTGGAGAGCGTCGGTGCCATTACCGGCCCCATGGCCGCATTGTTCATCAGAACGTCGACATGGTCCGCGATGCGATCGATCCGTCCGAACAGGTCGACGATCTGCGCTTCATCTGCGAGGTCGCATTCCAGCCCGTGATGGCCCTCTCCAAAGGCCGTAACCACATGGCTGATCCCGCTGCCTGGCAGGTCAACGCCGATCAGGCACGCGCCTTCGGCTGCAAAGGTCTCCAGCATGGCCTTGCCGATGCCGCCTGCTGCACCGGTGACAATGACAATTCGCTTGTTGTCCATGGCTGGCCTCCTAATCGCTCGCCACGCGGCGGAAATAGCCGTCGCGATAGAGCAGGCCGGAGCCGGGCTCACTGGTGACCGCAAGGATTTCGCCAAAGAACACGCGGTGAGCGCCCATGTCGGTCTCCTGGCAGATGCGGCAGTCAAACGAGCTGATGGCGCCGGCCAGCATGGGCGAAAGCGTTTCGCCGCTTTTCCATTGCCACGCTTCAAACGGAGCAATGTCGCCATTTCCTGAAGAGGAGAATGCACGTGCAATTTCGTGCTGCTCATCGGACAGGAAGTTCACCGCAAAGGATCCCGCTTGTGAAATGGCAGCATGAGCCTCGCTGTTGCGGTTCAGGCAGACGATGATGGTCGGCGGCTCGGTGGTGGCCGAACAGATTGCCGTGCAGGTGATGCCCGCGAGGCCTTCCGCCGTTCGGTAAGTTACGACGGCAACCGGCGAAACGACATGGCGCATGGCCTGCCGGTAGCTGTCGGGCAGGCTGTCGGCAAAATCGGCCCCACCAGCGCGGGCTTTCACGGACACAGTCATGCCTTTGGACCTTTCGCCCGTTCATGCATCGCGTAGACCGGATCATCGGGGAAGGCGGATCCGATCGGCTGGCGCGGACCGAACCGCGCGGCCTCGCTCTCGGCCGGCGGTTGCTGGGCATCCACCCAGTCATAGACCACGGTGCGGTGGGCAATGCGCCATTCGCCGGCGCGCTTTTCGAAGATGTCGCAATAGCGCCCGACCAGAAGGAACTGGCGCATCACGCCATCGCCGCCGGTGCCGCGCTGATAGCCGGTGAAGGTGCTTTCCACTGCCGCCCGTTCCGCACCGTGGAACTCGATCAGGACATTGGTGACGACATGGATATTGCGTGGGCCCGTGGCCCAGACCTTCTTGGCCCACTCGACAAAGCCCTCGACCGGGCCATTGTAGGCCCCGTGATTGTCGATGGCATCCGGCCAGTAGGCAGAGCGCAAGGCTGCCTCGTCGGCACGGTCCACGCCCCGGCAATAGCGGTAAAGGCAATCGCGGATGGCCTCACGATCCATCAGTTCCAAAAGGGCAGCATCCCGGTCAAATGTGGTCATGGTCCATCCCTTCCTTCACGATCAGCAGGGCATCAAGCGCCAGCACGCCTTGTCCTTCCGGCAATACCCGAACTGGGTTGAGGTCGATGCTCTCCACCTGGTTCCGATTGGCATGGGCAAAGCGCGACAGGTTGGAAAGCATGGCTGCAAGGGCATCGATGTCTGAACGGGGCTGTCCACGAACACCCTCCAGAACAGCATAGCCCTTGATCTCGCGGATCATCGCCAGCGCTTCCTGTTGGTCAAAGGGTGCGGCGCGGAATGTGACGTCCTTCAGCACTTCGACGAAGATGCCGCCAAGGCCGAACATCACCACCGGCCCCAGAACCGGATCCTGTGCCACGCCGGCAATGGTCTCGACGCCACCATCAACCATCGGCGCCACCAGCAGGCCCTCGATCCGCGCATCCGGCACGGCTTTTCGGGCGCGCTCCAGAATGGCTTGCGCGGCATTGCGCACGGCGGTCTCATCACCGAGTTTGACTGCGACACCGCCAACTTCCGTCTTGTGGGCAATGTCGGGCGAACAGATCTTCAGCACCACTGGAAAGCCGGTCTCGCGCGCAGCGAAAGCCGCTTCATCCGGAGTGGAAGCGAGTCTTTCGGCGGGGAAGGGGATGCCAGCTTTGGCCAGGATCGACTTGGCGGAGGCCTCGCTGAGCAATCCGGAGCCGATCGAAACAGGAGCCATGGGGGCAGGCTTCTGGCGCGACTTCGCCGCACCGAAACCTGAGGAGAAGCGGGCGAGCGCACCAAGCGCATTGGCAAGTGCCGCACCATCCTCGTAGACCAGGAAACCGTCTTGCTCGTAGCTGCGCACCACCTCGGGCGGGGCCGACATTGTCAGGCCCTTGATGATATCGGGCGCGCCGTCCATCGCTGCGGTGAGCGCCTCGCGCAAGGCCTTGGCGAAGGTCGGGCTGGCCGGTCCGGTGCCGAGAATGGCGGTGAACAGGTCGTATCCGCCCTTGTCCAGCATGGCCTTCACGCAGGCTACCAGCAGGTGCATTTCGCTGACAGCTTGAGCGGTCGCGTCCACCGGGTTGCGTGGCGAGGCATAAGGCAGCATCGACAGGATGGCCTGCTGCGCGTCACCGGGCATCGGCGACACGTCGAGACCAGCTTCTTCGGCGGCATCGGCAAGCTGGATGCCAAAGCCGCCCGACATGGTGAAGATACCGATCTTGTTGGCGGCGGGATAGCGCCCCGATGCGCAGGCATAGGCAATGTCGATCTGCTCGGCAGTGGTTGCGGCGCGGTGGACGCCATATTGGCGCAACACGGCATCAAACACTGCATCTGATCCGGCAAGGGCGGCCGTGTGCGAGGCCGCAGCTGCGGCGCCAACGGAAGAGCGGCCCGTCTTCATGAAGACCACGGCCTTGCCCCGGTCGCGTGCCGTTTCCAACGCATGGATAAAGAGGTCGCGGTCGCGCACCCCTTCCGCATAGGCCATCACGACATTGGTGCTGTCCTGGCGGACCATCCAGTCCAGTGTTTCAGCGACATCAATGTCGGCCTCATTGCCGGTGGTGACCCACTGGCTGATGCCAAGCCCGCGCTGGCGCGCCAGATGGGCGATGTGGGCGCCATAGGCACCGCTCTGCGAGACGATGCCGACCGGGCCGGGCTCGATCAGAGCTCCGTCGAGGATGACCGAAAAAGTCCCGAAGTAGCGCGCCGACGGATTGAATGCTCCTAGGCAATTCGGGCCGAGCAGCCGCATGCCGGCTTCACGCGCAACACCGGTCAGGCGCTTCTGCAAGGCCGCGCCTTCATCTCCTGTTTCAGCAAATCCGGCAGAAAAGATGACAGCGGTACGAACACCGCGTGCCGCGCATTCCTGCACCGCGCCGAGCGTCGCATCCGCCGGAAGAGCAAGGATCGCGGTATCGGGCACTGACGGGATGGTAGCAAGGCTGGGAAATGCAGGCAGGCCCTGGACAGTCTCGCGTGCGGGATTGACCGGATAGACTTGGCCGGGAAAACCTGCTTCGCGAAGATAGCGCAAGGGGCGTCCACCGATGCGCGTGGCATTGTCGGAGGCGCCGACAATGGCAACGCTTTGCGGGAACAGCAGGGAGCGCAGGGCGTCAGACATGACCGGCACCGGTTGCCGGCTGGCCGAGCCAGGGTTCGGGCAGGCCGGTGACGCCGAGCCCTTCTATGGCAAAGAGGTGTCCGCCAAGCGGGTGACGCGAAATGGCGCGGCCGGAGCCGGAATCCTTGATTGAGGTGACAAACAATGTGGCCAGATCCGGCCCGCCAAAGGCCAAGCAAGTAGGCATGTCGGTTGGTGCCTCGACAAGCCTGTCCAGTTCGCCATCCGGCGTGAAACGGGCAATCTTGCCGGCCTGCACCAGCGCCACCCAGACACAGCCCTCGCTGTCCACCGTTGCGCCATCGGGGCCGGAGGCAAATTGCTGGGTGTCGACGAGAAGGCGCGGTTCGGCCAGCACTTCGCCCTGTTCCTGATAGGAATAGGCACGGATGAAGCGGTCCAGGCTGTCGGCGAAATACATGGTTTTGCCGTCCGGGCTGAAGCACAGCGTGTTGGAAATGCGGATGCCGGTGGCAAGAATTTGGGCGTCACCTTGGGTGGTAACACGTACCAGCTCGCCCACGGCTTCGGCAAAGATGCCCATGCCGCCACAGACGAAGCGGCCTTGCCGGTCCATCTTGCCGTCGTTGAAGCGCATGCGTGCATTGGGCTCAGCGGGAATATGCAGCGGGGTCAACTCGCCGGTTGCGATGGTGACGCGGTAGATGCCGTCCACAAGCCCAACCACCAGGGCTCCGGGTTCGGCCAGTCCGACCGAGCCGACCATGGAAGGCATGGCGATGGCATGGCATTGCGTGTTGCCATAGTCGACATAGCGGACCTTGCGGTTGACACCGTCCACCCAGTAGAGGCGTCCGATCCGGTCGTCCCAGACCGGGCTTTCGCCCAGCAGGTCCGGCTCTTGTGAAACGCGCGTCGCAGTGACGGTCTTTACATGTCGGGTCATCAGCTCGGTCCAGGCTCGCGAAACCGCCGCCGGTTGATCCGGCGACGGCCTCGGGAGGAAGGGATTACTTCTTCATGAGCGGGCAGGTGCTTTCAGCAGCCGAGCGCCATGCGTTTTCGGCAGGAATGGTGCCGATTACTTCATAGTAGTCCCACGGACCCTTCGAATCCGCAGGCTGCTTGACCTTGACCGCCAGCATCGGCCGCATGACGACGCCATCTTCGCGGATCGGAACGTCCTTGACCAGCATGTCGGTGACCGGGGTCTCGCGCATCGCCTTCATCACGTCTTCACCGCCATCGGTGCCGGCCTTGGCCAGTGCCTTCAGGTAGTGGGTGACAGCCGAATGGGTAACAAGCTGCGATTCATTCGGGGTGCGATCGTTGAATGCCGCGCTGTAGCGCTTGGTAAAGGCGCGGGTCTCGTCATTGAGATCCCAATAGGCAGCAGCCGAAACAACCAGACCCTTGGTCGATTCAAGACCCATGGCATGAACGTTGTTGACCTGCAAGCCGAGCGGGGCAAGGCGCTGGCCACCGGCAGCAATGCCGAACTCGGCAGCCTGCTTGATGACGTTTGCAAGGTCTGCACCTGCGTTTGCGATGCCGATCACCTTGGCACCGCTGGCCTGGGCCTGAAGCAGCTGCGAGGAGAAGTCGGTTGCGCCGAGCGGGTGCAGCGTGGAGCCCATGACCTTGCCGCCTGCCGCTTCGATGAAGCCGGTGGCATCTGCCTGCCACTGCTTGCCGAAGGTGTAGTCGACGGTGATGAAATACCAGCTGTCGCCGCCATCCTTCAGCTGCGCCTCGACCGAGCCCTTTGCCAATGTATAGGTGTCATAGGCCCAGTTGGTGGTCATCGGCGAGCACTTGGAGTTCGTCGTTTCCGACGTGGCCGTGCCGGCAATCAGATAGGGCTTCTTGTTCTCGCGCATGATGTCTTGCACGGCGAGCGCGATGGACGAGGCCGAGCAGCCGACGATGACATCGACGCCTTCGCTCGTCACCCATTTTAGCGCCTGCGCTACACCAATGTCGGGCTTGTTCTGGTCATCGGCGATCACGACTTCGATCGGCGTGCCGTTGATCTTGCCGCCCACATCCTCGATGGCGAGCTTGACCGAGGTGACCGAACCGGTACCGCAGTTGTCGGCATAGGGACCGGACTGGTCGTTCATGACGCCGATGCGGATGACGCCATCGGAAAAGTCGGCCAGCGCCGGTGTTGCCGTGAAGGCGGTACAGGCCATCAGAACGCCGATACCCTTGGTCAGAATGCTTCTGTTCATGGTTTTTCCTCCGAGTGTTGATGAGGCAGCCCTCCAGCTGGCCCCGGTCAGGTTACGCAAGTCACGAAAATGCGTAGGTGATACCGCCGTCGACGAAGAGCATGTCGCCGGTGATGAAGGATGCTTCTTCCGATGCCAGGAAGACGGCCGCATTGGCGGTATCTGCCGGCTGGCCGAGCCTGCCGATCGGAACCCGCTGGCGCCGCCGTTCCCAGGCTTCTTCGCTGACCACCAGGTTTGCCCCGTCGGTCTGCGTCGGTCCGGGCGCAATGGCGTTGACACGAATGTTCATCGGCCCGAATTCAGCCGATGCCGAGCGCGTGGAGGCAGCAACTGCGGCCTTGACCGCGCTGTACATGATGCCGTTTTTCATCGCGATGACGGCAGACGGCGAGGCGATGTTGACGATGGCGCCGCCACCGGCTTCGCGCATCTGCGGTAAGATCGCCTGATAGCCCCAGATGACGCCCTTGAACCCGACATCGATCATCCGGCCAATGGTCGTCTCGTCCTGCTCTTCCAGCGGTCCGTAGCGGTTCCACATGGCATTGTTGACGAGAATGGTGGCCGGACCGAACGCATCTTTCAATTGCGTTGCTGCTCCCATCACTTCGCTGCGGATGGCGACATTGGCGGTGAGTGCCATGGCCTGTCCACCAGCAGCGCGGATGGCTGAAGCGGCCTCCTCGGCCACGTCATGCTTCATGTCGAGAACGCCGACAATCGCGCCTTCACGGGCAAAGGCTTCACAGATTGCCCTGCCGATGCCGCGGCCGCCGCCGGTAACGAGCGCCACACGTGACTGAAGCCTTCCTGCCATTCCTGCCCCTCTTGGCGGCCGGTCATCCGGCCCGCAATAGCTGGTCCTCTCGCCGGATTGGCGCTGGACGCTGAAAATCTAATTTCGTGCAAGGAGGAAAGTGCGAAGCGCAGCCCATTTTGGCATGGCATGTCCGGCCACGGATCCACACTTGGATCCGCGTCTGGCATTCGCCTCTGTTTGAATGTCCTCCCGCGCCCTTTGTGGTTTCTTTTTGCCACCGGGCATGAAGGAACCTTGCCATGCATGATCCCATGCAGCTAGATTTTTCTTCATGTGGCATTCAGTTTCACAGTTGTGAATTTCCGGGAGGAAACGGATTGACGGACAAGCAGGTCAAGTCGGCGACAAGAGCCATCGAAGTGCTGGAATATTTCAAGCTCAGCCAGCAGCCGCGCTCCATGTCAGAGCTGGCGCATGATCTCGGCTATCCGCCCTCCAGTTCAACCGTGCTGCTCAAGACGCTCGTGCAGCTTGGCTACCTGAACTATGACCGGACACGCCGCGTCTATTTCCCGACTCCGAAAGTCACGTCGCTTGGTGACTGGATCCCGCGTGCGCTGTTCGGCTCCGGCCAGATCCTTGATGCGATGAACGATGTCCACGCCATCACCCATGAGGGCATTTTCGTCGGTGCCAAGAACGACATCTACCTCCAATATGTGAAGACCCGCCAATCGCTGCATGCGCTGCGCTTCCACATCGAGGAGGGGACAGTGCGCCCGATCACACGGTCGGCAGCCGGCTGGGTGCTGCTGTCCACGCTTCCAGACGAGAAGATCGAGAACATGGTGAGGCGCGCCAACATTGCAAGGCCGAACCCTGCCGAGCGCATGCGCATCAAGGATATTTTCAGCGAGGTCGAAACCATCCGCAAGCGCGGGTATGGCTGGACCGAGAACATCCCGTTCCACGGCGGCGCAACACTTGCAGTGCTGCTGCCGGGCCAGGTGCATGACCAGCCGGTGACGCTTGGTCTTGGCGGATCAGCCGAACGCGTGAAGCAGAATTTCGACAAATATCTGGGCGCGCTGAAATCGGCTGCCGCCTCGGTCAAATCCGATCCGGGATTTGATACGCCGATCCAGATTGAAATGTAGGACGGCCTGCGCATTGGCGCTTGCGGGCGGCGGCGCCCGCATGGGCGATATCTGGTACCAGGTCAGGGCAGATGTGCTGGGTGTGCCGCTACGGCGGCTCAAAGCGCTTGATGCCGGGGTGGCGGGTGCGGCTTTGCTGGCCGGTGTCGGGGGAGAGGTTTTATGCCAGCATTCCCGAGGCCGCCGCGCGTTTTGTGCAGACCGACCGCATCTTTGAAGCGGACGCCACACGCGCCGGGCTTTATGCCGCGCGGCACCAGCGGTACCGCGCGCTTTATGAACCGTTGAAAGCTATCCGTGGGCAATCATGACATGGCGGACGGCAGTGTAGTCCTCGAGCGCATAAAGGCTCATATCCTTGCCGTAGCCTGATGATTTCAGCCCGCCATGCGGCATTTCATTGCACAGCATGAAGTGGGTGTTGATCCAGGTGCAGCCATATTGCAGACGCGAGGCCGCTTGCATCGCCTTGGAGACGTCCTTTGTCCAGACCGATGAAGCAAGGCCGTATTCGCTGTCATTGGCCCACGCCACCGGATCATCATTGTCGGTGAAGCGGGTGACCGAAACGACGGGGCCAAACACTTCGCGGCGGACAATTTCATCCGACTGCAATGCGCCTGCCACCACGGTGGGCTGGAAGTAGAACCCGCCTTCGCCGTGCGACGCGCCGCCGGTGGTGATGTCAATGTGCTTCATGGCCGAAGCGCGTTGCACAAAAGACGCGACCCGATCCCGCTGGCGGGCCGAAATCAGCGGGCCGATCTCATTAGTCGCGTCATCGTCATTCGCATATTGGATGGTGGAGACGGCGGCACTGAGGTCGGCGACGACCCGATCATAGATTTTCGCGCCGACATAGAGGCGACAGGCTGCGGTGCAATCCTGACCGGCATTGTAATAGCCGAAGGCGCGGATGCCGTTGATCACCGCGTCCACATCGGCATCGTCATAGACGATCACCGGTGCCTTGCCGCCCAGTTCAAGATGCGTCCGCTTGACTGATTTGGCCGCAGCCTGAAGCACTTTCTTGCCGGTCGCCACATCGCCAGTGATGGAAATCATGTTGACCAGCGGGTGGTTGATCAGCGCATTGCCAACGCTTTCCCCGCGACCCAAAACGACATTGACCACGCCTTCAGGCAAGATGTCGGCCAGAAGCCGGGCCATCTTGAGTGCGGTCAATGGCGTTTGTTCGGACGGCTTAAACACCACGGTGTTGCCGCCGCCAATGGCGGGCGCGAGTTTCCATGCCATCATCATCAGCGGGTAGTTCCACGGCGCAATCGAGCCGACAACGCCAACCGGATCGCGGCGGATCATCGATGTGAAGCCGGGCAGATATTCGCCTGCGGCATTGCCGGGCATGCAGCGCACAGCACCGGCAAAAAAGCGGTAGCAATCGACGATGGCAGGGATTTCATCATTGCGCACGGCGTTGATGGGCTTGCCACAGTTTTGCGCTTCCAGCGCGGCAAAGGCATCAGCCTCGGCCTCGATGGCATCGGCGATTTTCAGCAGATAGGCCGAACGCTCTGCCGGTGTGGTGCGCGACCAGGTGGCAAAGGCGCGTGAGGCGGCACCGCACGCGCGGTCGATCTGTTCCTGGCTCGCTTCCGGCAGATGCAGGATGGTTGCGCCCGTTCTGGGGTTGAGGACATTTTCCTCGGCTTCCGTTCCGCGCTCGAATGATGCGCCGATCAGCATTGCGGTATTCATGGTCGTCCTCCCGAACACATGTTTGTCATTTGCCCGAACCGGCGATCTGGTCGCCGTCGCGCGTGAGGTAATAGGCGGCAAGAATCGGCAGGAAGGTGACAAGAACCACCACCATGGCCACCACATTGGTGACCGGGCGCTGGCGCGGGCGCACCAGTTCTTCCAGCATCCAGATGGGCAAGGTTGCCTGCTGGCCGGCTGTAAAGGTGGTGACAATCACCTCATCGAACGAAAGGGCGAATGCGAGCATGCCGCCGGCCACAAGCGCCGTGCCGATGTTTGGCAAAATCACATAACGGAAGGTTTGGAAGCCGTCGGCCCCCAGATCCATCGACGCTTCTATGAGCGAGCCCGATGTGCGGCGGAAGCGTGCAACTGCATTGTTATAGACGACCACCACGCAGAACGTGGCGTGCCCCAGCACGATGGTCCAGAACGAAAACGGGATTTCAGCAAGGCTGAACGCTGAACGCAATGCAATGCCGGTGATGATGCCGGGCAGCGCAATGGGCAGGATGACCAGCAGCGAAATCACTTCGCGGCCAAAGAACCGCGTCTGTGCCACCGCAGCGGCGCACAAAGTGCCCAAGACCAATGCGATGACCGTCGAGATCGAAGCAACTTTCACCGAAAGCGTCAGCGCTTCCCAGACATCGGGCCGGTTCCAAGCGACGCCGAACCATTGCGTCGTCAGGCCCGGTGGCGGCCATACAAAACTTTTGTCTTCGGTAGTGAAGGCATAGACGAAGATCAGCAGGATCGGCAGGTGCAGGAACAACAACCCTGCCGCCGCAGCGATTTTGAGGCCCATGGGCGCCGAAGATTGGCGGTCAGAGCGCATTGAAGGCCCCCGCGCGTTTGGCCATCCAAAGATACAGCGCCATGATCACCACCGGCACGACGGTGAAGGCGGCGGCCAGCGGAATGTTGCCGGCGGTTCCCTGATGGGCGAACACCGCCATGCCGATGAAGCGCTGCGACGTTCCAATGATTTGCGGGATGATGTAATCCCCCAAGGTCAGCGAGAAGGTGAAGATCGATCCTGCGATCAGGCCGGGCAGGGCCAGCGGCAGGAGCACGGTCCAGAACGTCTGGCGCGGTGTTGCGCCAAGGTCGGACGAGGCTTCCAGCATGGTTGCCGGCACCCGCTCGATGGAGGCCTGCAGCGGCAGGATCATGAATGGCAACCAGACATAGACGAACACTATGAAGGTGCCTGTCAGGCTGACTGACAACGATGGCCCGCCAATCACCGGAATGGCCAGATAGGCATCGAGCAGCCAGGTCAGATGCAGCTTTTCCAGCGTCCAGCCAACAATGCCTTCTTTGGCGAGGATCAGTTTCCAGGCATAGACCTTGACCAGATAGCTCGACCACAAGGGCAGCATCACGCCGAGATAGAACACGGCCTTCCAGCGCCCCTTGGCATAGCGCGCGGAGTAATAGGCAATGGGAAAAGCGATCAGCGCGCAGGCCAGCGTGACGGCTGCAGCCATCACCACTGTGCGCAGGATGATGTCGAGATTGGAAGGATCGAGCAGTTCGCCATAGGTCTTGAGGGTGAACTCGCGTTTCACCAGCCCCGAAAACTCGTCGATGGAAAAGAAGCTTTGGGCCAGCAGCGCGAACAGCGAACCCAGATAGATGATGCCCAGCCACAGCAGCGGCGGTGTCAGCATCAACAACAGCAGCAGGCGCGGATTGCGCCACAGCATGTCTGATGTTGCGCCAAATGCGCCGCCACGACCTGGCAGGATGGCGGATGCGCCGCTCATGCGATGTCATCCATGATGTGCAGATCGGATGGTGACCAGCCGATCCGCACCGTCCCGCCTTTGGGGGGGACAGGTGCGCCTGAGGGCAAAAGCGCATTGAGGCGATGACCGCTCAAATCTAGTGCAACGCGGGTGGCGGCGCCAAGAAAGCTGCTTGCGATCACGGTGGCCTCGAAATCACTTTTGGCGGTCAGATGAATATCTTCCGGCCTCAGGCTGGCCCAGGCCTCGCGCCCGGACAATCTGCGTGTCACTTCGGGCGGCAGCACATTGGACGAGCCGACGAAATCGGCGACAAAGCGCGTTTTCGGACGGCGGTAAATCTCTTCCGGCGTGCCCGTCTGCATGATGCGACCATCGGAAAAGACGGCGACCCGGTCGGCCATGGACAGCGCCTCACCCTGATCATGGGTGACGAAGACGAAAGTGATTCCCAGAGTCTTTTGGAGGGCTTTGAGCTCTTCCTGCATGTTTTCGCGTAACTTCAGATCAAGCGCTCCGAGCGGTTCATCGAGCAGCAGCACGCGCGGGCGATTGACGATGGCCCGGGCGAGGGCGACGCGCTGGCGCTGGCCGCCGGACAATTGGCCGGGCTTTCGCGCGCCATAGCTCGGCAGGCGCACCATTTCGAGCGCCTCATTGGCTGCCAGCATTCTACTTTTGCGGTCGACGCCCTTGATCATCAACCCATAGGCTACGTTGTCGATCACGTTGAGATGCGGAAACAGCGCATAGTCTTGAAACACGGTGTTGACGTTGCGGCGATAGGGCGGAATGCCCTCTGCCGTTTGCCCGAAAATTTCGATGTGGCCGGATGTCGGCTGCTCAAAGCCGGCAATCAGCCGCAGGCATGTGGTCTTGCCCGACCCTGACGGGCCCAGCATGGCAAAGAACTCGCCTTCCGCAATGTCGAGATCAACCGCATCCACGGCGCGCACGGCGCCGAAGTGGCGGGAAACCTTCTGGAAGGAAACGGCTGTGGTCATGGGCATGGGTTCCACGTCGCCCGCCGCGGGTGCGGCGAGCGTCGGTTCAGGTTATCAGTAAACTTGATTAGCGGCCGCCGATGACGCCGATATAATCCGACACCCAGCGATAATAGGGCACGCATTCGCCCTGCGGGCATTTTGAAACCGGGGTTGTCCAGAAGCGGATCTTCTCGAAATCATCCAGCCCGTTGGTGGTGCAACCTGCGGCCGTCTGCATGCCTCGTCCATCGGTGCAGGCGGCGGGAACCGAAGGGTTGGCTCCGAACCATACCGACAGATCCGATTGCAGGTTCGACGACAATTGATGTTAAAACCACATATAGGCGCAATTGGGGTTGGCCGCATCGACATGCATCATGGTGGTATCGGCCCAGCCCGTTGCGCCTTCTTGCGGGATGGTGGAGGCTACAGGGGCGCCGCCCGATTTCAGGATGTTGACCTGGAACGGCCATGAGCCGGAAGCAACCACGCCTTCATTCTTGAAGTCATCCATCTGGATGAAGGCATCATGCCAATAGCGTCCGACAATCTGCCGCTGGCCACGCAGCAGGTCGAGCGCGGCCTTGTATTGGTCGGCGTTCAGTTCATAGGGGTTGGTGATGCCCAGTTCCTTGTTGTGGAACATGAGGTATTGCGCGGCATCGGCAATATGGATCGGGCCGTCATAGGCTTGCACGCGACCCTTGTTGGATTTGCCGTCAGGCAGCGTCATTTCCTTGAACACGACGTCCCACGAGGTCGGCGCTTCCTTGAACACCTCGGTGTTGTACATCAGCACGTTGGGGCCCCACATGTAGGGCACGCCATAGTGGACGCCGTCGACCGTATGCCACGGCGCCGACTGCAGACGCGGGTCGACCGTGCCCCATGATGGAACCAGTGCGGTGTTGACCGGCTGGACGCGGCCACCAGCGATAAGGCGTAGCGACGCGTCGCCAGAAGCGGTCACAAGATCAAAGCCGCCCTCATTCATCAGTGCCACCATCTCGTCTGAGGTGTTGGCTGTCTTGACCGAAACTTTGCAACCCGAAGCGGCTTCGAACTTGGTGACCCAATCGAATTTCGGATCGGTCTCGCCGCGTTCGACATAGCCTGCCCAAGCGACTATGTTCAGCGCGCCTTCGCCCGCACCGATCTCGGTTTTCATATCTGCGGTAAAGGCCGGCGCTGTTGCCGACAACGCGATGGCCAGCGCAGTGCTGCCATTGAGAACCTGTTTTACGACCATGTTCATATAAGCCTCCCTTGGACGGCGATCCCGATAGCCGTCATTGGGAACACATAGTTTTGGTGAATCACTGAAATCGCAAATTCATTTATCAGAATTGTGATATCGCTTTTTCCGATATCATTTGAGCCGGCCTGCCAGTTGTGTTTGTGCGACGCCGATGAAGTCCCGCGCCGCACGGCTGAGGCTTGAGCCCTTGCGCCAGACAATGCCCACCTGCACAACAGGCAGGGAGCCCGACACATCGCGATATTCGATCCGGTCGCCTTCCAATGACCATGGCCGATAGACAAGGTCGGGAAGCAGCGACACCCCGGCGCCGGTCGCCACAAGGCTGCGCACCGCCTCCACCGAACGTGTGCGGAAAGCCACATGCGGCTTCTGGCCGAGCGCGCTCAGCAATTTGACGGTTGCTTCCTCGATCTCGTCCACAGTCAGCATGATCAGCGGTTCCTGGCTGACATCGGCGATGGAAATGCTCTGCTGCTCTGCCAGGCGGTGCCCCGTCGGTAGCCACAACCGATAGGGCGAGACCTCCAGAATGTCAGCTTCGAGCGCCATCCTGTCACGCAGGTTGGAAATGATCATGACCGCGACATCCAATTCGCCGCCGATCAGCAGATGCTCAAGGTATTCGCCATTGTCTTCGATCGCCGAGACCGTGACGCCCGGATAAGCGCGGCGATAGCGGGCCAGAATGTCGGACAGCACATAACCGGCCACCAGCGAGGTGACGCCGAGATGCAATTGTCCGCTGGCCGGCTCATCACCCAAGGTAAAGGAGCGGCGGGCATCCGATACCCCGGCCAATATCGCCTTTGCATGACGCAGGAACTGGTGGCCCTTATGCGTGGTGTTCAGTCCGCGCGAATGCCGCTCGAACAGACTGACGCCAAGATCGCTCTCCAGATCCTTGATGGCCTCGGTGATGGCAGGCTGCGAAATGGACAGCGAATGGGCCGCGCCCGACACCGAGCCGATCTCCGCGACCGCCACGAAATAATGCAACTGCCTCAGGGTGAAAGCCATCTGCGCCGCCTCAACCGCCGTCTCCCAAGCAAATGTGCAAAAACGGTGGGCCGGAGGGACTCGAAACCCCAACCAAGCGGGTATGAGCCGCCGATTCTGACCAATGAGCTACATGCCCCACCCATTCAGGCTGATTAAGGCGTTTTTCAACACCGCACAAGCTGCGCCCGCCGTGAATGCGTTACAATTGCATGGTTCTTCGCGGACAGGGACAATCATCCGAAGATTGTCTTGAAGAAGAAGATCCTCGCCTCGGCCCTTGCGGCTGCCTTTGCCTCGACACCTGCCTTTTCCCAGATGGCAGAGCCCCAGCCGCGCATCATCGTGTCAGGCACCGGACAGGCGGCTGTCGCACCTGACATGGCGATCCTGTCGCTGACCGTAATGCGCGATGCACCAACCGCCCGCGAGGCATTGACTGCCAACAATGCCGCCATGGCGGATGTGCTGAAGGCCATGAAGGATGAGGGCATTGCCGAGGGAGACCTGCAGACCGCAGTCTTTTCCATCAATCCGCGCTATCACTACCCCAAGGCGGCCGATGGCACGCAACAGGAACCCAAGATCGTCGCCTATGAGGTGGCCCACAGCCTGACGGTGCGCATCCGCGATCTCGCCAAGGTCGGCTCGCTGCTGGATACTTCGGTGACGCTGGGCGTAAACCACTCAGGCGAAGGCAACGTTTGCGTCAAAGGCGGCAATGGAGGCGCAAAGCGGACATGGGTTTGAGTGCATACGAACCAAAGCACCCAGGAGTGCTTGCAGTCCAAATCAATCGACTGGGTGTGGCGGCATGTGGTAGCTGCGGCGATCTTGCCGAATGATCGGGCATTCATTCGGTGTCCGCGTCTGGCGACGGGCCTATCATCAGACACCGCTCGATCTCATCGGACCACCATTTGGCCATTTGGAGCCGCTCTTCCCGGTGGTGTCCTTGATGATATGCGCGCCTGACTTCACCGGCGCGCATATGTGACAACTCGGCTTCGATGGCATCGGATGACCACAGGCCGCTTTCATTCAGAAAGGTGGATGCGCTCGCCCGAAAGCCGTGCGAGGTCATTTCGTCTCTCGTAAATCCCATTCTGCGCAGCGCGGCGTTCATGGTGTTTTCGCTTAGCGGCTTTTGAGGATCATGCGATGTGGGGAATACGAGCCCCTGGTTGCCCGTCAGTTCCCGCAGATCTTGGAGAATGTTCACGGCAAGAGGGGGAAGGGGCTTCTTGTGGGCCTTCCGCAATTCACCTGGACGCGGGTAGAGGAGAGCGATCAACTTGAGTGCCGCACGCGTTTCCAGAGACCCGGAATAGGTCCAGACCTTTCGGATGAGGTGGGCAAAGCCATCCCAATGCGTGATCGCAGCCATATGAACGGCCTTCGGCGCCACTAATGCGCCCTTCAGGCCGTAGGTAGGATCATATTCTGCTCGCCCTGTCGCAATCGCGTAGCGGAATACCTGACCAATGACGGAACGAAGGCGCCGTGCCGTTTCATAGTTCCCCTGATCTTCGATACGCCTGAGCGGGACGAGGATGTCCTTCGTTTTGAGCTGCGTGACAGGGTGTGAACCAATGTCCGGATCGGCCGGCCCCTAAGCCGTTGCTTCTTGGCAAGGGTCACTTCTGCCTTTCCTCGCGTCGATCCTTGTCGAGAAGTTCGATTGCAATGGTCCGGAAGGCGTTCGCGTATTCCGCTTTCGCAGCAGACTTCTCCGCTTTGGCCTGTTCTCCAGGGTCGATCCCTTTCTCCAGCAACTGCCTGGCCGAAAATCGGCGGCTGCGGGCATCCGCCAGCGAAGTTGCGGGATAGCTTCCCAAGGCCAGGAGCTTTTGCCGCCCGCCAAACCGGTAGGCAAGACGCCACAGCCTTGATCCTTGCGGTGTTACGAGAAGATGAAGCCCGCCACCATCGCTGTACTTCCGGGGGGTTCTGTTCAGCCTTCAATGATCGAATTTGCATGTCAGTGAGGGGCATGGGTCAGTGTCCAAATTGGAATGCAGGGAAATGCTCCCGCCGGATACCAACAAAAGTACCAACAAAACCGCTGGATACCAACACCCGCCGCTGAACACCGACAGACATCAAACCAACAAAAAACCCCGCTTTCGCGGGGTTCTTGTATCATTTCCGGATAATCTTGGACGGTCTGGAATGGGGAAATGGTGCCGCTTGCGTGACTCGAACACGCGACCTACGCATTACGAATGCGTTGCTCTACCAACTGAGCTAAAGCGGCCCGGGGCTGTAAGCCCTTAGATGAAGCGCGTGATACAGGCATTGCCGGACGATTTCAAGCGCCTCTTTGTGAACGGCCGGAACGGTATTGGGCGGGGCAGGCGCTGCCTGCCTCTTGGCCCCGATCAGTTGCAGAGCCGCGCCTTGGTTTCTGCATATTCGCGGACCAGCCGCTCGACCAGTTGGGCAGTCGGAACGATCTCCTTCACCGCGCCGATGCCCTGACCACAGCCCCAGATTTCCTTCCAGGCCTTGGCGCCGGTGATCGCTGCGCCGAAATCCATTTTCGACGGATCGCTTTCCGGCAGATGGTCCGGATCCATGCCGGCATTGCGGACGGAGCCTTTCAGATAGTTGCCGTGAACTCCGGTGAAGAGGTTGGAATAAACGATGTCGGCGGCGTTGGAATCAACGATCATTTGCTTGTAGCCATCCACCGCGCGCGCTTCCGTCGTAGCGATGAAGGGCGAGCCGATATAGGCCATGTCAGCCCCTGCGGCCTGGGCTGCCAGCACCGCGCCGCCATTGGCAATGGCTCCCGAAAGCAGCAGCGGGCCGTCAAACCATTGGCGGATTTCCTGCAACAAGGCAAACGGCGACAGCGTGCCGGCATGGCCGCCAGCGCCGGTCGCGACTGCGATCAGACCGTCGGCACCTTTTTCCACGGCCTTGCGGGCATGACGGTCATGGATGATGTCGTGCAGCACGATGCCGCCATAGGAATGGATGGCCTGGTTTACTTCCGGCACGGCGCCGAGCGAGGTGATGACAACCGGAACCTTGTACTTCACGCACATCTGCAAATCATGCTCGATGCGGGAATTGGACTTGTGAACAATCTGGTTCACCGCAAAGGGTGCGGCCTTGCGCTCCGGATTGGCTGCGTCATGGGCGGCCAGCGTCTCCGTGATCTCAGCCAGCCACTCATCAAGCTGGGCTTCCGGGCGTGCATTCAGCGCCGGGAAGGAGCCGACCACGCCTGCCTTGCACTGCTCGATGACCAGCGGCGGATGCGAAATGATGAAGAGCGGCGATGCGACCACCGGAACGCGCAGATTGGATTTGAGAATGTCCGGCAATGCCATGCGAGGGAGCCTCCAAGTTTTTGACGTTTGCGTAAACGGTAGACTTTTGGCGTGCTGTTGAAAAGAGCAAATCGGTTGTTCTGCAATTGCGGAACTGGCCCTTGGCAGAGGGAACTGGTCCCGATTCCCGGTCACTGGGAACATGTGCCTGAGCAGAATTGCAGGCCGGGTGAACCCGTGCGCAGGGTAGCGTTTTCAATTGGCATCGTCGAAAAACTTAATGAAAACAATCAAACGATCGCGAGAAGACCCATCGGTCTCTATGAAGCGATGGGGAGGGCGCTGAAATACAATCTTGATCACCGGGTCGAGATGATGCGCGTGGCGCTTTCGCAGGATCGGATGAAAAGCGCTTCGGCCCAGATGCTTCCGCAACTGGTAGCAAACTCGGGTTATGCCGGTCGAGATACCACGGCCGGAAGCTATTCCCGCAACCTCGTGACCGGCATCCGCTCAGCTGATCCGACAACTTCGTCTGAGCGTGAATCGGTCAATGCTGATCTGACCTTCTCGTGGCACATTCTGGATTTCGGCCTGTCCTATGTGCGGGCCCAGCAGGCCGCCGACCGGTCGCTGATTGCGGAAGAGGAAAAGCGCAAGGTGGTCAACAAGATCATCGAGGATGTGCGCACGGCCTACTGGAAGGCGATCAGTGCAGAACGCTTGCTTAGTGGCTTGAACGCTCTGGAGGGCAGGGTTCTCAAGACGCAGGATCGGAACCGCAAGCTGCGCCAGACCGGCCAGACCTCGCCGCTCGCTTCCCTGACTTATGAGCGCGAACTGGTTGACATCAAGCGGCAGATCCAGCGCCTCGAGCGCGAGCTTTCCGCTTCCAAGCATCAGTTGGCTGCTCTGATGAACCTCAAGCCCGGCACATCCTACTCACTCGTTGTGCCCAAGCGCAACATGGTCGATCTGACGCTTTCCGGATCGCCGGAAGAGATGATCGATGTCGCGTTGCGCAACCGGCCGGAGTTTCGCGATATCCTTTACCAAGGCCGGATCAACAGCAAGGAAGCAACTGCTGCCCTGCTGGAAATGCTGCCCGGCGCACAGATTTATGCGGGCCTCAATCTCGACACCAATGATCTCCTGTTCAACACGGACTGGATCAGCTGGGGAGCCAAGGTTGGCTGGAACCTCATGAGGGTGCTCCAGTACCCTTCGGCCAAGCGCGCTGTAGAAACCGATGCGGCTCTCATCGATACAAGGGCAAAGGCGCTGACCATGGCCATCATCACGCAGGTCTTTGTCGCCCGCGCCCGCTATGGCCATCTCCGGCGTGAAGCGGCGACATCGGCTGAGTATTACAACGTCCAGCGCAAGATCCTTGATCAGGTCAAGGCTTCCGCAGCCGTTCAGGTCTCTTCGGAACAGAGCCTGATCCGCGAGGAAATGAACACGCTGGTCGCCTCTGTCGAGTTCGACATGGCCTATGCCGACCTGCAGAATGCCTTTGCCGCTGTCTACACTTCGCTCGGTGTCGACCCCTATGATGCTCCGGTGTCGTCAGCGATGAGCGTGGACCAGATCGCCTCGATCCTGCGGGACGCATGGCGCAAGCGGGGTGATCTTGACGGTTGACAGTATTCGTGGGGCAAACCTATCCGGTTGATTGCGTGACAGGGGCAAGATAACGTCATGCAAATCGACCGGATGGGGGGCTCGACTTGGACGGCATTGAAACGGCAATCCGCAATGCGCTCGCCAAGGGGGATGCCGGCGATCCGAAGTTCCGCGAGAGGGTCTACCTTTCGGCCCTTCAGGCGCTGGAACGCTCGCTGCGCGCCAATCCCCCAGCCGATGAGGCGGTCGCGGTCCGGCGGCGCCAGATGCTGCGCGAACGCATCCGCCATGTCGAAACCGAATTCCAACCGGCTGCCGAACCGGTAGCTAATACCCCTGTCGAGGGAATGCGAACTGCTACGGCTGTCACCTCGGGCGAAGCGCCAGTACATTCTCCTCACGCAGCGCCGGTGGTTGTTGCCTCTGAAACACCGCAACCATCCCAAGGCGACTTTGTTTCGCAGTTGCGGGTTACGCGGGACCAGGATCCAGATGATGACGGAATGCAGGTTGCCCCTGATCAGCCAGTGATCTCAACGCCGCGCAGGCGGCCTTTTGCTTGGCTTCTATCTTCTGCCGTTGTCATCGCATTCGTGGCCATCGGTGGATGGTGGCTCTATTCGAGCGGCGCGCTCATTCCCTTGTCTGAACGGGATGGAGCCGTTCCCAATCCTCCCCAAGAGCTCAAGGAAGACGAATTCAAGCCGGCACCGGTCGGAACCAGCACCAATGAACCAGCCGATACCCAGGCCGGGAATTGGCTGACCATCTTCGATCCGTCTGACCCGACCACCGTCACCGCACCTTCCGGTACGACGGTTGAAGTGGTGGGAGAGGGCAAGGACAAAGCCATCCGTATCGCGCCGGAAGCCATTGATTCAGTCGCGCTGTTTGACGTGGGCCAAGGCGTGCTGGACCAGATTGCCGGGCGCAAAGTGACCTTCGAGATCAGCGCGCTGACACCCGAAGGCAAGGACACGCAAATGTCGATCCAGTGCAATTTTGCCGAGCTCGGCGATTGCGGACGCAAGCGATACGATGTCGAGGCGGCACGCAACAATTTCCTGTTCGAGATCGAGACACCCAACCGGTCGGCCGGATCATTCGGATCAATTTCAATCACTCCCGATATTGCCCAAGGCAAGGTTCCGGTCGATATCTTCATGATCCGGGTCTTTGTTCCCGATGCCCAGTGACGAGCATGGAAATGTCGTTCGCGGTTGAACAGAACCGTCCCGCGCAGAATGATGTCCCGGCAGTGCATTCATGAGCCGCATGGAATTTACATCCGGCAATCCGTTGGCAGACAGGCGCGCCGACTATGCAGCGCAATTGCTGGACGCTGGCGACGCAATGGCCGCTTGTGACCTGATGGAGCAGGCATTGGAACTGGCACCCGCTTGGGCAGCCGGATGGTTCCGATTGGGAGAAATGCGGGAAATGTCTGGATTGATCGACGCGGCAATCGCGGCATGGCAACACGTGCTGCATCTCGATACTGATGATCGCCTTGGTGCGTCCTTGAAACTGGCGCTGGCCGGAGCGGCTGCCGGACCGCAGGCAATGCCAGCCGCCTTTGTCGAAACCCTGTTCGACCAGTATGCCCCGAAATTCGATGACGCGCTGGTCGGAAAGCTGGACTATTGCGTACCGGAGTTGCTTGACGCGGCCATAGCGGCAACGGGCAAGTCATCCTTCCAACGAGCGCTTGATCTTGGATGCGGTACTGGCCTGATGGGAGCGCGCCTGCGTTCGCGCGTTGCACATCTTTCCGGCAATGACCTTTCTGCCGAAATGCTGCGCCAGGCAGAGGTGAAGGGCATTTATGACATCTTGGAAAAGGCCAACATCAATGAACTGCCGCCCGTGGTCGAGGACAAATATGATCTGATAACTGCTGCCGATGTCTTTATGTATCTGGGTGACCTGTCGGCGGCTTTTGCCTGGGTCGCTGCGGCCTTGGCACCTGCCGGGCTCTTCGCTTTTTCCGTGGAGCGGCTCGAAGAGGGAGATGGATTTGCGCTGCGTCCATCGCGCCGCTACGCCCATTCCCAATCCTGTGTGGAAGAACTTCTGACCAGATTCGGGTTTAAAGTCCCGACGGTTGACCGGGCGATCATCCGCAAGGATCGCGGCGAACCGGTGGAAGGGCTGGTCTTTGTTGCTGTGAATCAAGCAGGATGAACAGTTACTCCGATCCGGTGCGCACCCCGCTATGCCACTGCTTTCAGTCCCCCTTGCGGTCCGCCGAGCCCGGCATATCTTGAGGCCGTGACTCATTCTCCTGCTGAACATCCGGACACGGCATCCGGCCTGCTTCCTGCCCGTTTCCTGGATTGGTTCGCATCGCGCGGCTGGTCGCCAAGGCCTCATCAGCTTGCCATTCTGGAACACGCCAAAGCCGGTCTCAGCGCCTTGCTGATTGCGCCCACCGGTGCCGGCAAGACGCTGTCCGGTTTTCTGCCGAGCCTTGTCAGCCTTTCTAACCGGCCTTCCCACAAGCCCGGCATGGCGCGCCGCGGCGTGCATACCCTTTACATTTCGCCCTTGAAGGCACTTGCCGTGGATGTTCACCGCAATCTCACCATGCCTGTCAGCGAGATGGGACTGCCGGTCACCATCGAGACAAGGACTGGGGACACCCCTGCGGCCAAGCGCCAGCGGCAGAAGCTTGTTCCTCCAGACATCCTGCTGACAACGCCGGAACAACTGGCACTCCTGCTGGCCTCCAAGGATGCCGCACGGTTTTTCGACAGCTTGCAAACCATCGTCCTTGATGAGCTTCATTCGCTGGTCACTTCGAAGCGCGGGCACTTGCTGGCGCTGGGTCTCGCCCGGCTCCAGACCTTGGCCCCCAATGCTGTAAAGATCGGCCTATCGGCTACAGTTGCTGACCCGGACGGTTTGCGGCGATGGCTGGTCCCGCAGAAAGGATCGGCTGCGTCCATGGCCGGGCTCGTCTCCGTGACTGGCGGCGCGCGCCCGCATGTCAGCATCCTTGTGTCAGATGAAAGGGTGCCTTGGTCAGGCCATTCGGCCCGCTATGCGATCCCCGATATCTACCGGGCAATCTGTGATCACCGCACCACGCTTCTCTTCGTCAACACCCGCAGCCAAGCCGAACTACTGTTCCAGGAATTATGGTCCATCAACGAGGAAAACCTACCCATCGCGCTGCATCACGGATCACTGGACGTTGCCCGCCGGCGCAAGGTGGAGCGCGCCATGGAGAGCAACAGCCTGCGGGCCATTGTTGCCACCTCGACGCTCGACCTTGGCATTGACTGGGGGGATGTGGATCTGGTGATCCATGTCGGCGCTCCCAAAGGTGCAAGCCGGCTTGCCCAGCGCATAGGTCGCTCCAATCATCGCATGGACGAACCGAGCCGGGCCATCCTCGTGCCGGCCAACCGGTTTGAAGTGCTGGAATGCCAGGCCGCGCTGGAGGCGAGCACCGAAGGGGCACAGGATACCCCGCCACTGGCGACTGGCGCACTTGATGTGCTGGCGCAGCATGTACTTGGCATGGCATGCGCAGGCCCTTTTCACGCCGATGCTCTCTATGACGAGGTGCGAAGCGCCGAGCCCTATGCTGGTCTGACGAGGCACGATTTCGACCGGGTTGTGGATTTTGTTGCCACCGGCGGCTACGCCCTGTCAAACTATGAACGCTATGCCCGGATCAGGAAAACCGCAGATGGGACATGGCGTACTTCCCACCCGTCGGTGGCCCAACAGTACAGGCTGAACATCGGGACCATCGTGGAAGCGCCCATGCTCAATGTCCGTCTGGTCCGTTCGCGCCAGTCCGGTCCGGCATCACGCGGCGGGCCGGTTCTCGGCAAGGTGGAGGAGCATTTCCTCGAAGCGCTGGCTCCGGGCGATACCTTTCTCTTCTCAGGTCATATCCTGCGGTTCGAGGCTATTCGCGAGAATGAGTGTCTTATAACCAAATCAGCAAGTATGGATGCGCGCGTCCCGGCTTATGCCGGAGGCAAGTTTCCGCTGTCGACCTATCTGGCAAGCGAGGTGCGGGCTATCCTGTCAGATCCGGACCGTTGGCCTGTCCTGCCGGATCAGGTGGCCGACTGGCTGCGCTTGCAGCAGGACAAGTCTGAGCTGCCGGGCCGCGACAACCTTCTGGTGGAAACCTTTCCCCGCGCCGGCAAGCACTACATGGTCATTTACCCCTTCGAAGGGAGGCTCGCGCACCAGACGCTCGGAATGTTGCTGACCAGGCGACTGGAACGGGCTGGGTTGCGTCCGCTCGGCTTCGTGGCAACAGACTACGCCTTGGCCATCTGGGCGCTGGCAGATCTCGGCAGCTTCTTTGCCACGAAGTCAGGCGCACTGGATTCTCTGTTCGAGGAAGACATGCTGGGTGATGACCTGGAGGCCTGGCTTGACGAGAGCTTCCTGCTCAAGCGGACATTCAGAAACTGCGCTGTCATTGCCGGGTTGATTGAGCGGCGTCACCCCGGCAAGGAAAAGACCGGACGGCAGGTCACGGTCTCATCGGATCTGATCTATGACGTGCTGCGCAGTCATGAGCCGGACCACATCCTGCTCAAGGCCACACGGGCAGACGCCGCCGCCGGACTGCTCGATGTTGCCCGTCTTGGTGATATGCTTTCGCGTGTGAGGGGCCGAATCAAGCATCGTCGGTTGGACAGGATCTCTCCGCTCTCGGTTCCTCTGATGCTGGAGATCGGACGCGAACCGGTCAATGGCGGGGCTGACGAAAGCCTTCTGGCGGAAGCCTCCGAAGGCATGGAGCGCGAAGCACTGGGATGACGAAATGACTCTGGCAGTAGCACAGATCGAAGCGGCGAAGCCTTTTGAGGTGATGGTCGCCGGCGTCCGCCTTCTGCTGGATTGCTCCGGCGTTGCTTTCATGCCGGAAGACAGGATCCTTATTGTGTCGGACCTGCATCTGGAGAAAGGCGCAGCCTTTGCCCGCAAGCGCCGCTTTCTGCCACCTTATGACACGCGCGATACCTTGATCCGGCTGGCATCGGCCATAGAGGTTTACCGCCCACAAACCGTGGTCTCCCTCGGCGACAGTTTCCACCGCCACGACAGCGCCGATCATCTGGCAGACGGCGATCGCTCACTTCTTCTCTCGGTCGTTTCAATGCAGGATTGGATCTGGATAGCTGGCAATCATGATCCGGATGCGCCAGCCGATCTTCCAGGGTCAAGTGTCATGGAACTTACTGCGGGCGGGCTGGTGCTCCGCCACGAACCGCAGCACGGGTCGGCTGCAGGTGAGATATCCGGCCACCTTCATCCCGGTGCGCGCGTGGTCAGCAAGGGCCGTTCAGTGCGCAGGCCTTGCTTTGCCACTGACGGCAAGCGGCTTGTGATGCCGTCCTTCGGATCCTTCACCGGATGCCTCAATGTGCTTGATGATGCTTTTGCAACCCTTTTTGAAAAGGGTGCTTTGTCGGCTTGCATGCTGGGAGAGGGCCGTGTGCATCCGGTTCCGGCCAAACGGCTCTGGCCGGACTGAGCCAGTCAGGCGACGGCAAAGAGCGCCAGCAGCATGGCGGCGGTCACAAGCACGGTCAGGCGCATGCGCAAGTGCCCGAACCAGGCAGGGGCCTTGCCCGCGTGCACAGCGAACTGGTCGACCGCGCCCTGTCCCGCAAAGCAGGCTGCAAGCCATGCAAAGGAATAAAGGTCGGGCATCAGCAGTGCCAGCCAGCCCGCCAGTGACGGCAAAACGCTCATCGCCAGAATGCCGGGGGTTGTCTCGTCATCGTCGCGGGTCGCAAGACCCCAGCGGATGCCGCCAAGGAAGGACAGGATGACGGCCGCATAGCCCTTCAACAGCATGATCGTCTGGTCGCGCCAAGGATGGTCGTCGGCAATGCCCGTAAGCCACAACGTCAGAATGGCAAAGGGTATGAAGCCGCTATAGGCAAGGAGCATAGCCTTGCGGCCATTTCCGTCGCTCTGCGCCAGGCGTGCATCGGTGTTGTCTTGATGGTCCATGGTCAGTCCCGCCTGAAGATGACGCGGCCGAGCCAGCCGGTGAGGATTGCGAGGGCAACGGCAAACAGGCCGAAGGCAAAGCTGTTGTCGCGCGAAATGCGCGAGATTTCAGCTTCCAATCCGGATTTCACGATGCCGAGGCTAGCCGTAACACCATTGACGAAGACGCCATTGCGGAAAAGGTAGGCGCGCGCCGTATGGGTTCCCACCGGAACATTGGCCGGCAGTGCAACCGATGCCCGGAAGAGGTTGAGTGAGAGGAAGCGGACACTGCCGGGTCGCTCCTTGTAGAGCCCGGATTTCTGCTTCAATTCGAGCAGAGCCGTTGCAAACTCATGCGTCCGGCTGTCGCGCGGTCCCTGCGGAGTTCGGGCGAAAGGGAAGTTCTGCACGCCGATTGCCATCTGCGCCATCGTCGATTCTGGAGCAATGTCCTGAATGGGCCGGGTCATGGCCATGGAATAGGAGATCGGCACCTCAGGAAGATTGCGCGACTGGCGGTTGATCCAGATGCCAAGAAACCGCTCCTTGCGGCGCACCGTGGCGGTCCGGTTCGGCCCTTCAAGGACGACAATAACGTCATAGTGGCCTTGGCGGCTGATTTCGGGATCGAGATTGTCCACCGCTCCGAAAATGGTGAGGTCGGTGCCAGTGAAGCCGGACGTGATCTGGATAGTGTCGGTCGACAGTCCGATCTGGATGCTTTCCTTCGGCTTTTCCGGCTGCTGGGCGAAAGACGCTCCGGTCAGGATTGCCAGCATCGGTATGACCAAGGTGAAAACCGCGAGGACGCGCATCACACCATCCCCTGTGTCACGACTGAATAAGGGGAAGCCGGCTCGATGAAAAGATCGACGGCCAGCCGGATGGCGACAATAAGGACGAGGCCGGCTAGAAGCGCGCGGATCTGTTCGCCTCGCAACCGCTGGCCAGCCTTTGCGCCATATTGGGCCCCGGCTACGCCGCCGACCATCAGCAGGAAGGCGAGAACCACGTCGACGGTCTGGTTCGTCACCGCTTGGGCCACCGTGGTGAAGGCGGCAACAAAAATGATCTGGAACAAAGATGTGCCAATGACCACGTTCGTCGGAACCTTGAGCAGGTAGATCATCGCCGGAACCATGATGAACCCGCCGCCAACACCCATGATGGAAGCCAGGAAGCCGATAAAGGCTCCGAGTGCCAGAATGGGGATGACGCTGACGAACAGCTTGGATGCCCGGAAGCGCATCTTGAGAGGCAGGCGGTGGATCCAGTTATGTTGGCCGGGCTTCTTCAGCGACGTTGTCACGCCAGCCCGCGCTTTCCTGAGGGCACCAATGCTCTCCCAGAGCATCAATCCGCCGATGGTGCCGAGAAAAACCACGTAGAGAATGGAGACGAAAAGATCGAGCTGGCCCTTGGCACGCAGCAGCGAGAACACATAGACGCCGCCCAATGACCCGACCATGCCGCCGGCCATCAGCACGCCGCCCAGTTTGAAATCGATGGTTTTCCGGTTGAAATGAGCCAGTGCACCCGAGAAGGATGAGGCGATCACCTGGTTGGCACCGGTTGCCACGGCCACAGCTGGGGGAATGTTGTAGAAAATGAGAAGCGGCGTGATGAGAAAGCCGCCGCCCACTCCGAAAAGGCCCGACAGGAAACCGACTGCTGCGCCGATGGCCAGCAGAACAAAAACATTGGCCGACATTTCGGCGATGGGCAGATAGATGCTCACCAAAGGCCCGGTCCCGATTGGGCGGAAAACACGTTCCGCAAGGGACCTCGTTCATGCCGCCGCTGGACGGTCAAGTCAAACCCATATTCAGGCCAAGTGCTTGCAAGGTAAAGATCGAAAGCCCGGCTTTGGCTGAAATGAACACGGGGAAGGCCATGGCAATGGCCTTCCCCGTGTTATGACCGGCGGGGGATAGTTTTACTTCTTTGCCAGCAGCAGCTTGATCAGCGTGTCATCCACGTCCCCGGTAGCCGGCAGCTTGCTGGCCGTCTGGAAGTCCTTGATGGCCTGGCGTGTCTTGTTGCCCATCACGCCATCGGCGGTACCGGCATCATAGCCATTCTTGTTGAGAATCAGCTGGATGTTGCGAATGGCCTTCGTCATGTCGACGCTGGCGGTCGTCTCGGTGGCTTCGCTCCAGGCAGCCGGGAGGTTCGGAACATTGGCGTCCGCATCGTTCTCACGCGGCTTCCAGAGGTCTGCGGCAGCTCTTGCCCGGTCAAGCTGCTCGGGACGCATGGCCTTGGCAACTTCATCGCGCTTTCCGGCGGCATCCTTGTCGCCATTGCGTGCAGCAACGGCAAACCATTTGTAGGAAGCTTCCATGTCAGGGGCCATGCCGACACCCTTGGCGGCCATGATGCCGAGATTGAACTGGCTGTCCTTGACGCCGAGTTCCGCTGCATTCAGGAACCAGCGGGATGCGGATTCATAGTCAGGCTTGCCATCCGGCGAATTGGCGAACAGGACGGCCAGATTGTGCATGGCACTGGCATTGCCCTGTTCGGCTGCCATCTGGTACCAGGTCTTTGCTGCATCGATGTCGCGCTCGACGCCGGTGCCCTTCTCGAAATAGTTGCCGATCCGATACTGGGCCGGTGCAAAGCCGCCCTCGGCGGAACGGCGGATCCATTCGGCCGACTGTTCCATGTTGGCAGCAACGCCACGGCCCTCGGCATAGCGCGACCCGACTTCGTAGAGGGCCTTGGGATCATTGGCGGCGACAGCTTCTCGCAGGGCCGCGGGCCCAAATTCGATGGCGGGTGCTGCAGCTTCAGGCGTGGCTGGCGTTGCAGGCGGCAGCGGTTCTTCAACCGGATCGGCTTCCTCGGCTTTCTCGAGGTCTTCGGGAACGATGTCGGAGGGAAGCGCGGCATCTCCTGGACGGGCATTGGCCTGCACGTCTTCGGGTTCAATCACCCGGACATCCGGTGCTTCGGGCTCTTCAGCCTTGGGTTCATCCGCTTGATCCTCGGCTTTGGGCAGGGCAGCAGTCTTGACCGGCTCGTCGATCACCGCCACCTCGTCGCTGCCACCCAGGAATGTCTTCCCGACCTGGAGGCCGGCGACAACGACCATGATCGCGCCAACTGCCATCAGGATCGGCTTGCGCTTCTGTTGAAGCAGTGCAGCGGGGGAGAACTTTGCACCGGACTTGTTGCTGGGAGCGCGCCCCTTGAGAATTTCAGCTTCCGCCGCAGCAGCCTGTGCGGCCCGGCGCGCAGCAGCAATGAAATCCGCCTTGGAAGCATCTTCGGCCGGCTCACCGGCAGAAGTCTGGCCCCTCTCGGAGCGAACGCGATCCATGATGGCGTTGAGATCAGGCGCTGTTGATCCCGGAGCCAGGATCTCGTCTTCGAATACGACATCGCCAGCAGTCTCTTGGACGGCACTGCGTGGCATTGCTGAAACGAGGTTTGGTTCAACGGAGACGGGTTCTTCCGCCAACGCTGCTGATTTTCCTTTCAGTGCTTTGGTCAGGCCTTTGAGCAAGGACGGCTTGGCCGAACCCTTTGTGCTCTTTGACGATCCTTCCGCACTGACTGCTGCCAGGGCCGCAGCCACGGCTGCTTCCGTCGGCGTCAGCTTGGATTTGGTAGCGGCCGGGGCCGTCGCTGCAGTCTCAGCGAAAGGTTCCAGCATGAAATCTTCGTCGGCCACCATGCCGGGAACCGGATCAACGGTGAGCTTTGCCGCTTTAGGCATTTCCGGAGCCTTGGCGGGCGGGACATTGGTGGGACCATGATTGGAGGCGTTTGCTTGAACCGAAGGGCTGGTCTCAAGCTGGGCCATCCGGTCAACGACCTTCAGCAGGGTCTCGTGGATGGCTTCGAACGTGCGGGTCGTGCGCTCTTCGGTCCTGCGCGCCAGCCGGTCCAATTCCTTGAGGTCGTCGGCAAGCGCGGCAACAGCCTCAGTCTGGCCGGAATCACGCATGGAAACTGAGCGGATGGCATCTTCTGCCGCCGCGCGGGCAACTTCGAGGATCGTTGCCTGGTTCCCGGCCAATGCCTTTTCGATTTCTTCCAGGCGCGGGGTCAGCCGATCGAGTTCCGGCAGGCGGTTCTGCGGATTGCTGATCAGGGAAGACAGGTTGGCAATTTGAGCCTCAAGGCTCTCGATCACTTCGCGGTCAGATCCAGCGTTCTGGCGCGTCGTGGCATCGAGGCGCGAGGCGATTTCATCGAGCCGTGCTTCGAGGCTCTCCATTGCCGGGCCGGACATTGCCGATGGCGAAGCAAAAGAGCGGGACGCAGCAAGCTGGGTCTCCAGCTCATGCCGGCTCGCGGCAAAGCGATCTTCCACTTCACGGAACCGGGTATCGAGTGCCTGCATAAGGGCGCGTTCGGTTTCACCCTGACGGTCGCGGCTGGCATCCAGACGGCTGTTAAGCTCTTCAAAACGGGTTTCAAGGTCCTGCAGGACCAGACCGGAAACAGACCCAATGCCGGTCGGGCTGGAAGATTCCAGCCTTTCGTTGAGATCGGCGAGCCTTGTATCAAGTTCGCGGAACATGGCCGCGCTTTGGCGGGAGACATCCGACGAGCTTTGCTCGACCATGCTTGCCAGCGACAGGATACGTTCCTCAACCCCGTTGAGTACAACCGCCATGTCCGGGACTGCGGGTGCCGCCGAAAGATGGCTCGCAATGCTTGAAAGCTGGGCAGCGACCCGCTCCATGGACTCCTGCGGGAAGGCAGAACTTGCCGCCAGTGCTTCTACGCGCTCGGTCAGTTCAATGATCTGGCGGGCATTGGCATCGTTGTCGCGGCTGTCCATTACCTCGGCCAACTGGCTGGTCAACGATGAAATCCGGGCTTCGATTCGCTCGATGGGAGTATAGTCGATTGTCGCGGGCTGATTGGCGACCGAGGTGGCAACAATGGCACGGCTGATCTCGTCAAGCCGCTGCTCAACCATTTCATAGAGGTCCGGTGAATGACTGGCCTGCTGCTGTGCAATGCGCTCCACGGCACCGGAAAGCATGAGGACCTTGTCCTCCAGCGAATGCAATGCGGTTGTCGACGGCAACTTTGAAAGTGCTGCCGAAATGGCTTCGAGGCGATCTGAAAGCCCATCCATCACGTGGCCATTGCGAGAATGCGAAGCACTTTCATCCATGATGTGTGTCTGGATGCTGTCCCAGCGGCGGTCGAAATCATTCCAGCGATCGTGGACTGCGCGCAGGGATTCCTCCCGTGCCAATTCGCTCACAGCATGCTTCAGCTCTTCGACTTCTTGATGAAGCTCGCTGACGCCCTTGTCGCTGCTGCGCTGGGCAAGAGATTGCACGGCCTTTGAAATGCGCTCGAGTTCGGGCGCGATCTCAGTGCTTGATTGTCCGGCCCGGACAACAGAATAAACTCCTGACAGTTGATTGCGCAGCGCCTCAAATTCGCGCTTGATGCCGGTGCTCATCTCCCTGCGCAATTCTTCGCGCAGCATCTGAAGGTCGGTCGCGATTCGTCCAATGTCGGCAGGCGACGGGCTGGCTGCACGCACTATCCGGTCTTCGGCCGGGGCCGGGCGGTAAACCGGCGCCTGCGGCTGCGGGCGGCGGATCTCGGC
>JBGSQC010000077.1:0-2419 GCA_041738295.1 Zhengella sp.
GCCCAAGCCCTCGGCCACGCGGCGCTGGTGCTCGCGCCACAGGGCTTGCGCGAAGGGATCGTTGGCGGAACCGGCAACCGTGTCATGGATGGTGGTGACCGGGCGATGGGCCAGCGCATTGGCGGTCTCGACACGATGGTCGATCTCGCCATCGGTCGGCCAGCGGAGCGAGCGCAGCGGCCAGAGCGCGGCGAGCGCTGACAGTCCCAGGAAACCGGCGACGGCAAAGCGCGCCATGTCGGGCATCAAGCGGAAGAGGCCGGACCATGAAATGATCAGGAAAATGGCAAGGACGATCAGCAGAGGCAGCAGGCGGGGCCACAGCCGCTCGCCCATGATGGCCAAACGCGTCAGGCTGCGCGTGCGCTGCAGCCCGGTCATGATGCCCCTTTGTGCCTGCCTTCTCTCATCCATTGTCACGTCCGGTTGGCGTGCCGGTTTGGCACTTCAGTCCATGACAATAGCATCAATGACGGCGAAGGCGAGGCAGCCGCACGGGATTGTGATGAAGAATGCGTTGCCGCTGGTGGTTCACAGCCAGTCAGGAATGCTGTCCAGCCCGATCAGGTCGTCATAGCTCTGGCGGGGGCGGATGACATGGAAACGGTCTCCGTTCACCAGCACTTCGGGGATCAGCAGGCGGGAATTGTAGGTGGAGGCCTGCACCGCGCCATAGGCACCCGCCGAGCTGACGGCCAACAGGTCTCCGGCCTCGACGCGGGCCATTTCCCGGTCGTGGGCCAGATAATCGCCGGTTTCGCAGACCGGTCCGACGATGTCGGCAGTGATTCGCGCCGAGGTGGCGGGTCTCTGGATGACGGGGGCGATCTCGTGATGGGCATCGTACAGCGTCGGGCGGATGAGATCGTTCATGCCGGCATCGACGATGACGAAATTCTTGGCGTCGCCTTCCTTCAGATAGACGACCTCGGTGACGAGGATGCCTGCATTTCCAGCGATCAGGCGGCCCGGCTCAAAGACGGCCTTCAGCCCAAGGCGGCCGACATGCTTCCTGACCACGGCGGCATAGGCGTCCGGCAGGGGCGGCGGGTTGTTGTCATCCTTGTAGGGGATGCCGAGACCGCCGCCCAGATCGACATGCTCAATGTCGTGGCCATCGGCGCGCAGTGCCTCCACCAGTTCGGTGAGCAGGGCAAAGGCCGCATCAAAGGGCTGAAGCTCGGTGATCTGGCTGCCGATATGCATGTCGATGCCTGCAACCTTGATGCCCGGCAACTGGGCCGCATGGGCATAGACGGCGCGGGCGCGCTGCAAGGGAATGCCGAACTTGTTCTCGGCCTTGCCGGTGGAGATCTTCTTGTGGGTCTTGGCATCAACATCGGGATTGATGCGGATGGAGACAGGCGCGACCTTGCCGAGTGCCACGGCACGCGCCGAAATGTGCTCCAGCTCCGGCTCGCTTTCGACATTGAAGCAGTGGATGCCTGTTGCCAGCGCCAGATCGATTTCGCGGGCGGTCTTGCCGACACCGGAAAAGACGATGCGTTCGCCGGGGATGCCGGCGGCCAGCGCGCGGCGCAGTTCGCCTTCCGACACCACGTCGGCACCGGCACCAAGCCGGGCAAGCGTCTTCAGCACCGCCTGGTTGGAATTGGCCTTCATGGCATAGCAGACCAGCGTGTCGAGGCCTTCAAAAGCCTTGGAGAACACATGGAAATGCCGGACAAGCGTGGCGCTGGAATAGACATAGAAGGGCGTTCCAACAGCCGCCGCGATTTGCGGAACGGGGACGTCCTCGGCGTGGAGAACGCCATCACGATATTCGAAATGGTTCACGGAGGTGGTTCCTGGGGCCCGGAGGCGCGCTTACTGGATCAGCTTGTCGAGGAGGAAAGGCCGTTCCTTCACCTTGGCCCTGGTGCCGTCGGCGGCATCGGTGTTGGCGTCGGCCTTGTCCTGCGTGGCTTCAAAGGTTGCCGGGTCCTCGGTCTTGTCTTCGGCCTGGCCGGCTTCCTTTTTCTCGGCGCGCGCGGCCATGGACGGCGTGTCGAGATCGCCGCGCCGGCCGCAACCGGTGGCAAAAAGGCCGGTCATGACCAGCATCAGGAGGGTGACGAGGATGGTTCTCGCGGTCATCTGTTGTTCCGTGGTATTGGCCGGTCTTGTGGCGGCCGGGCTGACGGCCCGGCTTTCCCTGTCAGTCTCATAGCGAAAAACGCGCCGCAATGCACCCGTCTTTCCGTGAGCGATCATCACCCCTTTGCGAGGCGCTTTTTCCAGTAGCGGATCTGCTTCTTCACTTCCACCGGGGCAGTACCGCCGAAGGAGGCGCGGCTTTTCATCGACTGGGCCACCTGAAGAACAGGGAAGACGGCTTCGGTGATGGCCGCGTTGATTTCCTGAAGGTCAGCCAAGGGCAGGCGCTCCAGCGGGCAGCCGCGCTCGACGGCCAGCGCCA
>JBGSQC010000096.1:0-24568 GCA_041738295.1 Zhengella sp.
CAGCACCTCGCCTGCGGCAGGCGTCGGCACGGCGCGCTGCTCAGGTTTCAGCACCATCGGGCCGCCGGGCTCGGATATGGCGATGGCAGTCATCTTGGCGGGAATGGACATGGGAGTGCCTTTTCGTGCTGCATTTGCCATGACGGCTTGTCGCCCTGTATCCTACAGGCAAGAAGCACGAGGCAAGGGAAAACGCCGATGGCCATTCTGGATGAGGAACCGCAGCGCAAGCCTGTGACCCATATGATCGGGCAGGATCTGTCGGAATTGTCGGTGGACGAGCTGTCTCACCGCATTTCGCTGCTCGAAAGCGAGATCACCCGGCTGAAGGTGGAACGCGAGCAGAAGGGGTCAACCCGGTCTGCAGCGGAAGCCTTGTTCTTCAGGAAATGATGCCGGGTCCGAACCGTGGCACGATTAACCGCTCCTTGACCATGTTTGGATTTTCACGGTTTCTTTAGCCCCGAACATGAAAAACCGGGCTCAAGAGCCCGGTTTCCTCTCCGATTGGGCTTGCTCGCGCTTTCAGTGCGCGGTGGCCGCCAATTTGCTGATCTCATCCTTCAGCTGGAGCTTGCGCCGCTTCAGTTCGACGATTTCGAGATCATCGACAGATGGATGTTGGGCCATTTTGTCGAGTTTCTGTTCGATTTCCCCGTGCTTCTGCTGCAGTTTCGCAAGATGGGACTCCAGTGCCATGGTCAGCTCTCCTTCCATTGAACCAAGGTGGTCATCCGGGATTGCCGCAGGGCGGCAGGCCCTTCATGACAGTACGATGACAGTGTGCCAGACAAGCGAAAGCATGTCGAACATGTTCTGGTAGGATTCCGTTTTGCCGCATCCTGTGCTATGGAGCGCCACCGATTCACACTTGTGTGCGCCGGACCTTGTCTTCGCGCTTTCAGCGCACTGCATCATGGATGGAATGGCTGGCATGCCCGAACAGGAAAAGGCCGAGACGCGTCTCGAATTCGCACGGTTGAAGCAGGAACATGCCGATTTCGACGTCGCAATTGAAGCCATGATCAAGACCGGCTGCAATCCCATGCAGATCCAGCGGATGAAGAAAAAGAAACTGGCGATCAAGGATCGCCTTCAGAATCTCGAAGACGAGATCATCCCCGATATCATTGCCTGACCGCCCGGCCCCTTGCCCGCTGGACGCTGGTGCGGTATCGCCCAATCCCTGAGACAGGGAGACATCACCGATGACCGGTCAGCCCAAAGTCGCCATCATCATGGGAAGCCAGTCGGATTGGCCGACCATGAAACATGCCGCTGATGTTCTTGATGAGCTGGGCGTGGCGCACGAGGCGCGCATTGTCTCGGCCCACCGCACGCCGGAGCGAATGTATGAGTTCGCCCGCTCGGCGCGCGACAAGGGCTTCCACGTGATCATCGCCGGGGCCGGTGGCGCCGCCCATCTGCCGGGCATGGTGGCCTCGCTCACCCCACTTCCGGTCTTCGGCGTGCCGGTCCAGTCGGCGGCACTCTCCGGTCAGGATTCGCTTCTCTCCATCGTGCAGATGCCCGGCGGCATTCCGGTCGGAACGCTGGCCATCGGCAAGGCCGGCGCCACCAATGCCGGGCTTCTGGCGGCAGCCGTGCTGGCCCTTTCCGATAAGGCACTGGCGCAAAGGCTCGATGCCATGCGGGCGGCGCGCACCGCTTCCGTCGGCGAGTTTCCGGTCGACGAGAAATGACTGCACTGGCACCAAACTCGATGATCGGCATTATCGGCGGCGGCCAGCTTGGCCGCATGCTGGCCATGGCCGCAGCGCGCCTCGGCTATCGCACCGTGATCCTGGAACCCGATGCCGGATGCCCTGCCGCCCAGGTGGCAAACCACCATATCTGCGCCGCCTATGGTGATGCCGATGCACTCGCCCGGTTGGCGGCTATGGCCGATGTCGTGACCTATGAATTCGAGAATGTGCCGGTAGCGGCAGCCTTGGCGCTGGCCTCTACTGTGCCGGTCTTCCCGCCTCCCGCAGCGCTGGAAGCCGCACAGGACCGCCTCGTCGAGAAGGACTTCCTGAACCGCACCGGCATTGCCACGGCACCCTATCGTGCAATAGACAGCGATGCGGACCTTGTGGCTGCTCTCGGAGCCTTCGGCGGCAATGGCGTGCTGAAGACGCGGCGCATGGGCTATGACGGCAAGGGCCAGCGCGTCTTCCGCAATGCGGGCGCTGGTGATTGCGCGGGCGTCTTCGCCGCCATGGGCTCGGTGCCGTTGATCCTGGAAGGCTTCATCCCCTTTGTGAGCGAAATCTCGGTGATTGCCGCGCGAGGGCAGGACGGATCGGTCGAAGCCTATGATCCGTCGCTCAACGTCCACCGCAACGGCATCTTGCACACCTCCACGGTTCCTTGTGGTGTGGCATCTGACACCGTGGATCGCGCGCGCGCCGCAGCCGGATCAATCCTGACTGCGCTTGGCTATGTCGGCGTGATCGGCGTGGAATTCTTCGTGCTGGAAGATGGTAGCCTTCTCGCCAACGAGATGGCGCCGCGCGTCCACAATTCCGGCCACTGGACGGAAGCTGCCTGCGCCATCTCGCAGTTCGAGCAGCACATCCGCGCCGTTGCAGGCCTGCCGTTGGGCGATCCTTCCCGACACAGCGACTGCGTCATGGAAAATCTGATCGGCGACGACATCTTTCGGCTGCCGGAACTGGCCGCCGAGCCCGGCTGTGTGATCCATCTCTACGGCAAGGCCGAAGCCCGGCCCGGCCGCAAGATGGGGCACTTCACGCGTCTGGTCCGACCGGCTCAATAAAGCCGAAGAAGCACCGGGATCACACCGCTTTCCTGCGCAAGCTCCACAAGCTCGAAAAACGGCATGGCGAAGAAGAAGACCAGGCCATCGGTCAGGGTCACTCGCAGCCGGCGCGGCAGAACGGCCAGTTCGGTTGCGCCTTGATAGCCGGTAAGCGAAGGGAAGAAGCGCGGGACGCGGTTCAGATAATCGAGATACTCCGGACCCAGCGCTTGCTTGAGATAGGTCTCTTCCTTGAGGATGACGACGTAAAAGGCGGCGGCACAGCCGACCAGGAAAAGTGCGGCAACGGTCAATGATCCTGTTTGTGCGCCAACGCCCGCCGCCGCGATCGAAGAAAACACATAAAGCGGGTTGCGCGAGATCGAATAGGGGCCTTTGTCCACCAATTCGGAAGCTTTGCGGCCGCCAATATAGAGCGTGCACCAAAGCCGCCCGAGAATTCCCGCCGCGATCAAGCTGACGCCCATGGCCTCGATGAACTCATGGGTTTCATGCGATGCCCAGGCTGATTGGATGAACGCAAGCCCGGCCACCACGCACAGGATGATCAGCGCCAGGATGAGACGGCGCATGCGCTGCATGTGTGCAAGCTTTTTCTTGTCAGGTTTGGTCACGACGGAGTTCTCCATTCAGCACTGCCAGCAGGCAATTCAAGTTTCGTGACCCCGGCAGGGGTATTGCATGCCGCAAGGCGCGGGGTCTAGTGTTTTTCCGCTCCCTCAGTCGCATCATCCGGCGAGGGCTGGCGCGAAGGACGGGTATATGAAGTATACAATGCCGGAACAGGGCCGACAGCCCATCATTCCCGAACTGCTGCTCATGCTGCGCGAAGGCTACACCGCCGCCTTTCTTCGCAACGATCTGATTGCCGGACTGACGGTCGCCATCGTCGCGTTGCCACTGTCCATGGCCATCGCCATTGCATCCGGCGTGCCGCCGGAGCGCGGCCTGTTCACCGCCATTGCCGGCGGCTTCCTGGTCTCTGCTTTTGGTGGCAGCCGCTACCAGATCGGCGGGCCTGCCGGCGCCTTCATCGTGCTGGTCGCGGCAACCGTCGTGCAGCACGGACTGGACGGGCTGATTCTCGCCACGCTTCTTTCGGGCTTCATGCTGATGGCGGTTGGCTGGCTGCGGCTGGGCCGTTACATCACTTTCATTCCCTTCCCGGTCACGGTCGGGTTTACGGCGGGCATCGGTGTCATCATTGTCATCAGCCAGGTGGGCGACCTTCTCGGCCTGCCGCCCGGCGATTCCGCGCATGGCGACATTGCCCATCGCCTTACAGCGCTCTGGAAAGCCGCTCCCGGCTTCAGCCCGGCAGCAGTGGCGCTGTCAGCAGGGACCGTGGTGCTGATCCTGTTCCTGAAAAAGGCCCGGCCCGGCTGGCCGGGCATGATCATCGCCATTGCTGCAGCCGGTCTGGCAGCGCATTTTCTGTCCCTTCCGGTCGAAACCATCGGGTCGCGCTTTGGTGGCATCCCGCGCAGCCTCCCGGTTCCCTCCCTTCCGGAAATGTCCTTGTCAAAAATCGTCGCGGTCCTGCCGGCGGCCTTCTCCTTTGCACTGCTGGGCGCCATCGAATCGCTTCTGTCCGCCGTCGTGGCTGATGGCATGAGCGGGCGGCGCCACCGCTCCGACACTGAGCTGGTCGGCCAGGGCATTGCCAATGTCGGCTCTGCCCTGTTCGGCGGCTTCTGTGTCACAGGCACCATTGCGCGCACCGCCACCAATGTGCGCGCCGGCGGCGTCTCGCCTGTCGCCGGCATGGCGCATGCGCTTTTCATCCTGCTGTTCATGCTGGTGGCAGCACCCCTTGCCGCCTACATCCCGCTTGCGGCATTGGCAGGTGTTCTGGCCATCGTCGCCTGGAACATGGTGGAAAAACATTCCATCGCCGCATTGTTCCGCTCGTCGCGCGGCGATGCCGCCGTGCTGGTGGTCACGCTGCTGCTGGTGATCTTCCGTGACCTAACGGAAGCCATCATCATCGGCTTTGGGCTCGGTGCGCTTCTCTTCATCGATCGGCTGGGCCGCATGACCGGTGTGGCGGCCGCCCACCACGATGAGGCCGAAGCCGGCATGGCGACGGACCCGTCGATTGTCACCTACCGGATTTCAGGGGCCTTCTTTTTCGGGGCGGCGTCCACCGTCGGCAGCGTGCTGGATCGTATTGCCGACAAGCACAAGGTCTTCATCCTCGATTTTTCCGACGTGCCGATCCTTGATTCCACCGCTGCAAATGTCATCGAAGGAGCACTTCGCAAAGCGGAAAAGGCCGGTGTCGCCATGATCATTTGCGAGGCCCGTCCGCAGGTCGCCCATATGCTGAAAAGCCACGGGGTAAAGGCTCCGCGCGTTGCCTTTGCCGATCACAAGACCGCCGCACTGGAAAAGGCGCACGCATTGGTGGCCGCTCCTGACCCGGCGTGAGACTGAAGTTACCGGGCTGATTTCACCGTCATCGACCACAGGGCGATGATCCGCCGCGCACTGTCGCTGGCCGGCTCGGCAAGCAGGATCGAGCCCAGCCGCTCGGCCTCCTCGCGCAGCATCCGCTGGCGCGACTGGATCATCGAACACAGCAGCGCCATACCGTCGGGCCACTCCACGGCATCACTTTCCATTTCGGCAAAGCGCTGCAGATTGGCAAGGTCGTGGTCCTCGCCCAGCGCATCGGTCAGGCGGGCGGCAGCCTCGCTTCGAAGCAGCATTTCACCGGGCCACGCCGCTTGAAGAAGGCGAAGCTGCAGGCGGTGCTGTTTCATCCGCGAACGGAAACGGTGCCAGTCCTCGGCCTCATTGGTCGCCCTGGAGACAGCCAAGCGCTGGGCTGCGTCTTCCATGCAATGTTCGATGCCTGCCTGCATGACGCGCAGTTCCGCACCGGGTCGGCGGGGCGCTTTCAGCGCATGCGAATCCAATGCTGCCTTGCGGCAGGCGGAAGCGCATTCGGCAAGCAGGATCGACGGATTGTCCATGTCTTCGGGTGAGGACATGGTGATCCTGCTCATGAGCCGCTCCAGCAGGCCCGCTTCCGGAGATTGCTCGGAAAAATGTGTTGCCAAACGTGAGGCGGCTTCTGCCATGGCTGAGCGATCACGAAGCTCTGCGAGGCGACGGCCAATCTCCGCAAGGTCCTGCTCCTCCCGGCTGAAGGCTTTCTTGTCGGCAGACCGGACCAGCCGGTAGAGCGCACGCACGCGCTTGAGTGCCTTGCGCGCCTTGAAGGCTGATTTTTCAGCAGCTTCTACATCGCCCTTCGCCGCACCTGCTTCCAGTGCCGCCGCCGCCCGACCCAGTTCCGCTGAAGCGATCCGGCGCACTTCAGATCGCAGGGCGTGAGCAGGGTTGATTGAATATCGGTCGGTCATCTGAGCGGCTGGCCGGTCAGCGCCAATTGGGTGTTCGAGTAGCGTGCCTCGCCGGTCACTTCGCGACCAACCCATGAGGGCAGCGGCGGATTGTCGGTCTCGCTCTCCATCTCCACTTCCGCAATGACCAGCCCTTCCAGCCCGTCATGATAGACGTCGATCTCCCAGACAAACCCTTCATGGGCCACGAGATGGCGGGTCTTGTCGATGACATGGCCAAGGCGGCTCTCCATCATGCGCCGCGCATCGGCAATCGGAATGGGATATTCAAACTCGTCACGCACCATCCCGATTCCAGTCTTGATGGCGAGCGTCGCCGAGCCGTCTCCCATGATCCGGACGCGAGCGGAATTTCCATCCGAGGCAGCCACATAGGCCTGCAGGATCAGCATGCCGGGCGTTGATTCACTGCGCCAGCCGTCGCCGGTCACAAGGAACTTGCGTTCGATTTCCTTCACCGGCGTGCTCCGCATCTTGCTCGCAATTGCAACAAGTTAGGCCCAATCCGCGAGGCGGCGTCAAGTCCTCGTCACCTGCGTCACTGCTGCGCTTGTTTTTGCCAGAGGGAAGGCATAGTTTGGAATCATTCTAATAAGGTGAGGCAAACCGGCATGTTCTCCCGCATTTTTGGAGCATCCAAGCGCTCCTTCGACAGCCTGACCGAGCAGGAAATCCTGGCGCTTGCCATTTCCTCCGAAGAAGACGACGGCCGCATCTACATGGCCTATGCGGACGGCCTGCGTAAGGAGTTCCCGGCGTCTGCCAAGGTCTTCGAGGAAATGGCGGAGGAGGAAGACCATCATCGCCGCCGCCTCATCGAGATGCATCGCCGACGCTTCGGCGAAACCATTCCGCTGATCCGGCGCGAGCATGTGCGCGGTTATTATGAGCGAAAGCCGGATTGGCTTGTGCGCCCGCTCGGGCTCGATAAGGTCCGCACCATGGCGGAAACCATGGAGGAGCAGGCGCACCGCTTTTATCTGGAAGCCGCCGGTCGCACATCCGATGCCGAGACGCGCAAGCTTCTGGGCGATCTGGCCGCTGCCGAGAAAGCCCATGAATCCATGGCCCGCCGCCTCGGTCTGAAGCACTTGCCCGACGACGTGAAGGAGGGCGAGGACGAGACCGAACGCCGCCAGTTCATTCTCACCTATGTGCAACCGGGCTTGGCCGGGTTGATGGACGGCTCGGTCTCGACCCTTGCGCCGATCTTCGCAACCGCTTTTGCCACCGGTGACACCTGGACGACCTTCCTCGTCGGCCTGTCGGCTTCGGTCGGTGCCGGCATCTCCATGGGCTTCACGGAAGCCGCGCATGATGACGGCAAGATTTCCGGGCGCGGGTCCCCGGTCAAGCGCGGTCTGGCGTCCGGCATCATGACCGCCATCGGCGGCCTCGGCCATGCGCTTCCCTATCTCATTCCCGATTTCTGGACCGCGACGACGGTGGCCATGATCATCGTGGTCATCGAGCTCTGGGCCATCGCCTGGATCCAGAACAAATGGATGGAAACGCCGTGGAGCCGGGCGATCTTCCAGGTCGTCCTCGGCGGTGCGCTGGTCTTTGCCGCAGGCATGCTGATCGGCAGCGCCTGACGATTCAGCGAATGTTCACGACTCCCATGCATGATGCACTGTCATAGGGACAGCGGTGCCTTTTGGCCCGCAACAGTTTGGAGTTGGACCCATGTCAGTCACCCATGCAGTCGTGCGCGGGGCAGTGGCTTTGCGAGAATTTGTCTGGCCGACCTACAAGCCGGAGCGTCATTACATGCGCGGACCAGGTCCGGCCTGTGCGCGCCGCATGCAGCCCGAAGCAACCCGCCATTGAAAACCGTTAGGGGCGGGCGCGCTCGCCCCGCAGATAGCGCGCCAGCCTCAGCTGCAACGGGCTTGCCAGATAGCGTGCCCGCGTTTCGTCAGTGATGCGCTTGTAGGGATAGGTTTCCATCAGCTCGCCAAGCGTCACCGGTTCGCCGGAAGACAGGCGATGCGTGAACACTTCGCCGGCCTCGATCGTTCCTTCCTTGATCACCCGGCAATAGGCTCCCGCCCGGCCTTCTTTCATGAAGCGCGCCGGAAGATCCTTGTTCTCTATGTGGGCAGCCAGCAGCGAGCAGGGAATGCGCGGGCTGGTGACTTCGAGTTCCAGTCCGGCAGTCACGAACCTGTCGCCGACGCTGATCGTCCGGCTGTCGATGCCCGACACGGTGATGTTTTCGCCAAAGGAACCCGGCTTTAACTCGCGCCCGAGGAAAGTCTCGAAGACAGCATAATCGTCTGTAGAATAGAGATAGACCGCCTGGTCCGGCCCGCCATGGTCTTCCCGATGCGCTATCTCGTCGCCTTCAAGGCCGAGCCGCCCAACCTTGACCGGGCCAGAGCGCGGACGCTTGTCGATGCCGGAAACAGATCCGGTCCCATGGATACGGCTCGCAATGCCGGTGTTGACGCTGATGACGCGGATCACTTGGTTTCCTTTCAGCCGAGGTTGTCGAACAATGCGGTGGAAAGGTAGCGCTCGGCAAAGGAGGGGATGATGACGACGATCATCTTGCCCTTGTTTTCCGGCCGAGTGCCGAGTTTTGCCGCAGCCGTCAGCGCCGCGCCGGAAGAAATGCCGACGGGTACGCCTTCCAGCCGCGCCACGAGGCGGGCATTCTCGAAGGCTTCGTCATTGCTCACCGTGACGACCTCGTCATAGATGGCGCGGTCAAGGATGGCCGGCGCAAAGCCCGCGCCAATTCCCTGGATCTTGTGCGGGCCGGGATTGCCGCCCGAAAGCACCGGCGAATCCGCCGGTTCCACGGCAACCACCTGCACGCCGGGCTTCTTGGCCTTCAGCACCTGGCCGGTGCCGGTGATCGTGCCGCCTGTGCCGATGCCTGACACGAAAATGTCGACAGCGCCGTCGGTATCATTCCAGATCTCCAGCGCCGTGGTGTTCCGGTGGATTTCCGGGTTGGCAGGGTTTTCGAACTGCTGCGGGATCACCGCATCGGGCAGGCTGGCGGCCAGTTCTTCGGCCTTGGCGATGGCGCCCTTCATGCCCTTCGGCCCTTCGGTCAGGACCAGCTCGGCACCCAGCAATGCCAGCATCTTGCGCCGCTCCACGCTCATCGTCTCGGGCATGGTGAGGATGAGGCGGTAACCCTTGGCGGCGGCTGCGAAAGCCAGCGCAATGCCGGTGTTGCCCGATGTCGGCTCCACCAGAACCGACTTGCCGGGGCGGATGCGCCCTTGCGCTTCCAGCGCCTCGATCATCGCAAGGCCGATGCGGTCTTTCACCGAAGCCAGAGGATTGAAGAATTCCAGCTTGCCGAGAATTTGCGCATCAACGCCCCTCTCGGCGGCGAACCGGTCAAGACGCACCAGCGGCGTGTTGCCGATCGTCTGGAGGATGGAGTCGTAAATGCGGCCGCGGCCGGGCTGTGCTGACATGATGGCGCTCCCTCGAACAGTTCTTTTCCAGACAATAGGCAGGACTCAGGAAAAAAACGAGACGGCAATAAGGGATCGGCATGCGTGATTGCGCAAAACCATTCCGTCTAGGAACGAACATTGGAAAATTGATCCAAAAATCCCGGTACGTGCCGACCTCGGTGCTAGACGGTCCCCGTTGAACCGAAGCCGCCTGATCCCCGCGCCGTTTCGCTCACATGGGTGCGCTCTTCGACATGGGCGCGCGTCACCGGGGCGACCACCATCTGGGCGATGCGCATGCCGCGCGTGATCGCCAATGGCTCCTCGCCCAGATTGATCAGCAGCACCTTCACCTCGCCGCGATAATCGCTGTCGATGGTGCCGGGCGAGTTGAGACAGGTCACGCCGTTTTTGAAGGCAAGGCCGGAACGCGGGCGGATCTGCGCCTCGAAGCCTTCAGGAATTTCCAGCACCAGCCCGGTCGGCACCAGCAGGCGCTGGCCCGGATCAAGCACCAATGGCCGGGCTTCGTCCACGGTGGCGCGCAAGTCCATGCCCGCTGCGCCTGCTGTTTCATAAGCCGGCAAATCAATGCCTTCGCCGTGGGGCAGGCGGACAATACCGATCACCGGTGTCATGGTCAGACCTCCACTTTCTGCACCACGCGCTCGGCATTGCCGAACAGGCGGATGTAGCGCTCGATTTCGGCGCGGTCGCCGGTCGCCTTTTCCGGATTGTCGGAAAGCTTGACCGCAGGTCGGCCATTGGCCTCCGTGATCTTGCAAACGAGCGAGATCGCCTTCAGTTGCATGTTCTTGCGCGGAGCGCAGTCCTTGAAGTCGTTCGTCAGGTTGGTGCCCCAGCCGAAGGCCATGCGCACCTTGCCGTCAAAATGCCGGTGGGTGCGCTCAATGGTTTCGGTGTCGAGACCATCGGAAAAGATCAGGATCTTCTCGCGCGGATCGCGGCCGTGGGCCTTCCACCAGTCGATGATGCGCTGCCCGCCCTCGATCGGCGGCGCGCTGTCCGGGCGAAATCCGGTCCAGTCGGCCACCCAGTCCGGCGCATGGTCAAGAAAGGCCGCCGTGCCAAAGGCATCCGGCAGCACGATCAGCAGGTTTCCGCCATAGAGCTTGTTCCAGTCTTCCAGCACCTTGTAGGGCGAGGCGAGGAGTTCCTCATCGCTGTTGGCGAGCGCCGCATAGACCATCGGCAGCTCATGCGCATTGGTGCCGACGGCTTCGAGGTCACTGTCCATGGCGAGCAGCACGTTGGACGTGCCGGTAAAGGCCGCGCCAATGCCTTCCTTGAGCGATTGCACGCACCAGCGTTGCCACAGATAGGAATGGCGCCGCCGCGTGCCGAAATCCGAAATGCGCAGGTCCGGCAGCGCTTTCAGCCGCTCGGTTTTTCCCCACATGCGGGCCTTGGCGCGGGCATAGAGCACGTCCAGCTCGAACGGACCCATGCCGCGCATCGCCGCGCGTGAGCGCAACTCGTTGATGATGGCAAGCGCCGGGATTTCCCACATCGACGTTTCGGCCCAGGAGCCGGAAAATTCCAGCTTGAACTGCCCGTCCTCGACAGACAGCTCATAGGGTGGCAGCCGGAACTCGGCAAACCAGGCGAGGAATTCCGGCTCGAAGATCTGCCTGCGGCCATAGAAGCTGTTGCCCGCCAGCCAGATGGCTTCCTTCTTGGAAAGCTTCACGGTGCGCGCATGGTCCAGCTGGTCGCGCAGTTCCTGCACGTCGATCTCGTCGGCGAGCCGCACGCTGTCGCTGCGGTTGATCAGCGAGAAGGTCACGTGCACGTCGCGGTGCATCTTCCAGATCATCTGCAGCATCAAAAGCTTGTAGAAATCCGTGTCCAGCAACGAGCGGATGATCGGGTCCAGCTTCCACGTATGGTCATAGACGCGCTTGGCGATGTCGGTGATGGTCGCAGCCATGGCAAGTTCCGAAAGACGAGGGGCGACCGGAGCCGCAAGCCCTCATCATTACGGAAGCGGGGCCGTGAAGCCAACCCCCGGACCGACGATCGATCAATCAGCCAGCTTGATCAGCAGTTCGGTCCGCCATTGTGCCGGGTCAGGCGAATCGGCGGGAGAAACATGGTAGAGTTCGGCTTGCACTTCATGTCTCTGCATGCCGCCTTTCTTCGTTTCCGCTATGGGCAGGCCGCGACCGTCCACCCAGCCCGACAGCATGCAGAAGGCATCATAAAGCCGGTCATAAGGCCCGCTATAGGTTGCGGAAGCATACCGTCCTTGTGGCAGGGAACTGGCGATAACCCGCCCTGAGGCTTCGAGAGGCCCATCAGTCAGGGTTGCCACTTCCATCTCCACCGATCCGTCGTCACCGAAGGCCAGATAGCGGAAGAAGCCGGTCTTTCCTTGCACACCCTTGGCCGCCATCCAGCCGTGAAGTTCCGGAAACAGCGGCGGCGCAAAGGACGGAAGGTTTGTCATCTTCCCCTTCGCCCTGATCGCCACATAGGGCCGTTCGGCAAGCGTCACGACCTGTGGAATGGAAAGGCTGGCGCCATCGAAGGCGGTTTTGGTCACTGGCAGCATGGAATTTCCCCCTCAATCCGCAACGGCGGCTTCGAGCGTCGCTATGTCGATCTTGCCCATGGTCATCATGGATTCGAAAGCCCGCCGCGCCTTGTCCGGGTCGGCGCTCGTCGTTAGCTCGATCAGCCGGCGCGGCGTGATCTGCCAGGAAAAGCCCCAGCGATCCTTGCACCAGCCGCAGGCGCTGGGTTCGCCTCCATTGACGATAATGGCGTTCCAGTAGCGGTCGGTCTCTTCCTGGTCCTCGGTCAGAACCACGAAACTCACCGATTCGTTCGGCGTGAAAACAGGCCCGCCGTTGAGGCCCAGAAACGGCCGGCCGAGCACGGTGAATTCCACCGTCAGTTCGTCGCCCTTTTTCCCGCCAGGATAATCGGAGGCCGCCTTGTTGACGCGACCGATATGGGTGTCAGGAAACACCGAGGCATAGAAGGCGGCGGCCTTGGCTGCCTCGCCGAAATCGAACCAGATGCAGGTCACAAGCTTGTCCATGGACGTTCTCCTCAAAAGCATGAGCCCGCATCCCTGTAAGGACTTTTTCATTGCGTCAAAGCGTCTTTGCCAGCGCTTCCAGTTGGTCGGTCGCCGCACCCCATCCCTCATGGAAGCCCATCTCCCGGTGCCGGTCCGTGTCGGCCACGCTCCAGTGGCGAACCACCGCGCGATAATCCGTCTTGCCGGGTCCGGCATCTTCGAAGGTGACAATGGCCACGATGAAGGGATGGTCGGAAGGCTCCCAAGCGCGGCTGAAGGCATCGGTGAAAACGATCTTCTCGTTCTCAATGATCTCCAGCCAGACATGACGGATCAGCGATGTCTCGCCATCCGGCCCGTGCATTTCGGCATGGCTGAAGCCGCCGGGCCGAAAGTCCATGCTGGCCACGGGAATATGCCAAGGTCTTGGCGAGAACCATTGCTTGAGCAGGTCGGCGCTGGTCCAGCACTGGAAAACCTTGGCGCGCGGCGCATCAAGAACGCGATGCAGGACGAGTTCGCGGTTTTCAGCAAAGCGGTCGGTCATGCGAAGTCTCCTAAGTCCGAAAGGGTCACAAGCCGCTCGGGGCGGGGCTCACTTGCGGCGTTCAACGTGCGTCCGGAACCTGTCGAGAATGGCCTGCCAGCCTTCGCGCTGCATCTCGGCGGGATGGTCGCTTTCTGCATCAAAGGCGACGCGTACAAGCACCTTGCCGTTGTCTTCCTCAAAGTCGACAGTCGCCTTTCGGTCACCGAAATCATAGGCGATGAGCCTTTCCGGTTCGACGGATGTATAGATGCCTTCAAAGTCGAAGCCGAAGCTGCCGTCCTTTGCCTCCATGCGCGAGGAGAAGGCGCCGCCAGGCCGCAGGTCGACACTGGCGCGGGTGGTTTGCCAATCATCCGATGCTGCATTCCAGGCGATGATGTCCTCAGGCGTGGTGTAAGCGCGCCAGACCTCCGAGATCGGGGCTGCGATACGCGTTTCGACGGTGATTTTCATGTCACTGTTCCTTCATTCCGTGACTTTTTGAGAGCGTCTGGTTGGCGCGCGCGCCAGGCACGTCGCAGGGTCTCCTCCGACGATTGCATCAGACCTTCAGGCAACGCCCTCAGGCGCGCGTTACAGGCGCAAACCTTGCGCCGCATTCATGACTTCGATCCTTCGCCCAGATGCACCACCGGCGAAAACCCGCCATAGATCATGCGCATGCCGTCAAACGGCATGGGGTTGTTCTTGCCCATGCGGTCATCGGTCTTCATCAACTCTTCCATGCGGCCAAAGGCGGCGTCGCGGGTTTTCTTGTCCGGCCACTCGATCCAGGAGAAGACAACCGTCTCGTCCTCGGTCGCTTTCACGGCACCGCGAAAGTCCGTCACCTTGCCGTCCGGCACATCGTCGCCCCAGCATTCCAGGATGCGTGTGGCACCCAATTCCATAAACACGCTGTTGCCCTTGTTGGCATGGTCGATGAACTTCTGCTTGTTGGCGGTCGGAACCGCGATGACGAACCCGTCAATGTAAGCCATGGTCTCTCTCCCGTTTTCTTTTCTGGCCCGTTTTCTTGTCTGGTTGCGTGCCTTTTCTCAGGCTTTTCCGGTCGTCTTCCACAGGCGAACCGGTGGTTTGGCGGCGCGCTTCAGGGTACCCCGCGCCTCAAGGTCGAGCTGTACGGATTTGAACCACCAGCCAGCCGTTTCACCGCCGGGAAACAGATCTTCCGGCAGATGAGCTTTTGTCGCCTCGATCGCGTCCGGCACGTTCATGCCGGGCTCACTGTTCGGCAGGACTGCCAGCACGGCCTTCTTCATGGCGTTGAATTTTTCAGCATTCACCCGGTAGGTCTTTCCCGGCTGGCCGACATTCAGAACCTCGATCGTGTCACTCGCCGCAGCCATTGCGCCCTCCCTCAGCCCATGGCCTTTGAGCCGGTGAAATTCAGCATCCACGGAGTGCCGTAGCGGTCGGTGAACATGGCAAACCGCTCGGCCCAGAAAGTCTCCATCGGTGCCATCATGATGGCTTCGGCACCCTCTGACAGGGCCGCAAAGATGCGGTCAAATTCGGCTGGTGACTCGGGCGAGATCGATACCGAGAAGCCTTGCGGCTTGGAGTACCATTCGGCCGGCGCATCCGAGGCCATCACATTGGCGGTGCCAAGCCTCATGTTCATGTTCAGCACCATGTCGTCATCGCCGCTCATGCGCTCTTCGCCGGGAGGCGTATCCTTGTTGAGGAAGACGCCGGAAATCTCGCCGCCGAGCACTTTTGCATAAAGCGTCATCGCTTCGAGGCAGTTTCCCTTGAAATTCAGGTAGATCGTCGGTTCCATGGTCAGTCTCCTTTGGTTTCCCGCCCAAACAGAAGCCGTACATAGCGATCCAGATGGTCCACCATGTCCTTGGCGATTTCAGGGCCGCCCTTGGCCTTGGCCAGAATGAAGGCGCCTTGCAGCGTGGCCTGCGTAAACTGCGCCAGGCTTTCCGGCGTCCAGTTCGCTGTGTGGCAATACTGATCCTTTGCCAACGAAATATCGGGGACCAGCGTATCGGCATGACCGAAGATGGTCCCGCCCGCGGCGTCACAGATCGTCCTTTCGCTCAAATGCGTTTCCTGGGCGAGCGTTCCGGCCACGCAGGTGAATTCGGCAGTTGACCCCTCGAGGATCATGCGGCGGAAGGCGATGTAGCCGAGCACCCGGTCCAGCGGATCCGAAGCCTGATGGTAGGGCGCATTTTCGAACAGGCCCGACGTCACCTTGCCCCAATGGCGGGCCACATCTGCAGCCCATTCGTCCTTGCTGGCGAAATGATGGAAAAAGCCACCCTTGGTGACACCTGCCGCTGCGCAGATGTCATCGACACGCGTGGCCGCCAGGCCCTTTTCACGGATCAGCGTGAAACCGGTCTCCAGCAGGCGCGCCCGCGTTGCCTCGCGGGCAGTGCTCTTGGCATTCGGCTTGTGGGCGATTTCTGTTTCCATGCGCCAAATAATACCGACTGGTTGGTATGTGTCAAGGGCAAGCTGATTTCAAGTTTGGCATAGCGCCCGCACCTTGCTACAAGCGCGCCAACAGCTGACCGGAAGTTTTCCCATGACCGAGACGAACGAACAGGCGGTTTCCCGCCGGCGCACCTTTGCCATCATCGCCCACCCGGATGCGGGCAAGACGACGCTGACCGAAAAGCTGCTGCTGTTCGGCGGCGCCATCCAGCTTGCCGGCGAGGTCAAGGCCAAGAAAAACCGCGTTCAGAGCCGTTCCGACTGGATGAAGATCGAGCGGGAGCGCGGCATCTCGGTCGTCACTTCGGTGATGACCTTCGAATACCGCGATTGCGTCTTCAACCTGCTCGATACGCCCGGCCACGAGGACTTCGCCGACGACACGTTCCGCACGCTGTCGGCCGTCGACAGTGCCGTCATGGTGATCGACGCCGCCAAGGGCATCGAGCCGCGCACGCTCAAGCTCTTCGAGGTCTGCCGCCTTCGCGACATCCCGATTGTCACCTTCATCAACAAGATGGACCGCGAGAGCCGCGATCCTTTCGAGATACTGGACGAGGTGGAACAGAAGCTGGCGCTCGATACCGCGCCCATCAACTGGCCGATCGGCCGCTCGAAAACCTTCTGCGGCACCTATGATCTGGGAACTGACACGGTGCGCGGATCGGACGAGGAAAAGTCCCGCCGCCCGGTCAGCGGCCCGGATGATGCCTCCGTCACCGCCATGCTGCCGGAAAACGAGCGCGACGCCTTTGTCGAGGAAACCGGCCTTGCGCGCGAAGCCTGCAAGCCCTTTGACCGCGAAGCCTTCATGGAAGGTCATTTGACGCCGGTCTATTTCGGCTCGGCGCTGAAGAATTACGGCGTGCGCGATCTCATCGATGCGCTGGTCGATTTCGGCCCGGCGCCGCGCGCGCAGGATGCCGACAGCCGCCGCGTCGAGGCAACCGAAGACAAGATGTCGGCCTTCGTCTTCAAGATCCAGGCCAACATGGACCCGAACCACCGCGACCGCATTGCCTTTGCCCGTGTGTGCTCCGGCACGCTGGCGCGCGGCATGAAGGCCAAGCTGGTGCGCACCGGCAAGTCGATGACGCTGTCGGCCCCACAATTCTTCTTTGCCGCGCAGCGCCAGCTGGCCGACGAAGCCAAGGCTGGCGACGTCGTCGGCATCCCGAACCATGGCACGCTGCGCATCGGCGACACGCTGACCGAGGGCGAGGACATCCTGTTTCACGGCGTGCCGAACTTCGCGCCGGAAATCCTGCGCCGTGTGCGCCTGATGGACGCCATGAAGGGCAAGAAGCTCGGCGAAGCACTGCAGCAGATGGCTGAGGAAGGCGTGGTGCAGCTGTTCAATCCGGAAGACGGTTCGCCCGCCATCGTCGGCGTGGTCGGCGCGCTGCAGATCGACGTGCTGAAGGAACGGCTGGCGCAGGAATACCAGCTGCCGGTCGAATTCGAGCCCGCCCGCTTTTCCGTCTGCCGCTGGATGGAGGCCGAGAAGACCGAGCTTCAGAGGTTCATGGACGCCCACCGCGCCGACATCGCACGCGATCTCGACGGCGATCCGGTCTTCCTCGCCCAGAACGCCTTCTCGCTCAACTACGAGGCCGAGCGCTGGAAGGCCGTGACCTTCAAGGCCATCAAGGACTATCAGGTCCGCGCTGCGGCTTGAGTCATGCGAGGCCGGTTGCGGCAGGGGGACGCACCGTCTTTCATCGGTCGCATTCGTCGCATATATGAAAGATCATTCACATTTTCTTCCATCCTCCCAAGGAGCTGACCCATGAGCCTGCGCATCAACGATACCGTCCCGAACATCACCGTCGAAACCGACCACGGCACCTTCGCCCTGCATGATTTCATCGGCGACGCCTACACCGTTCTTTTCTCCCATCCCAAGGATTTCACCCCGGTCTGCACCACCGAGTTCGGTGCGGTGTCCCAGCTCAAGGCGGAGTGGGAAAAGCGCGGCGTCAAGGTGCTCGGCATCTCGGTCGACAATGTCGAGGAGCACAAGAAGTGGAAGGCCGACATTGAGCAGGTTTCCAAGGCCAAGGCCTTCTTCCCGATCGTTGCCGATACCGATCTTGCCATGTCCAAGGCCTTCGACATGCTGCCGGCGGATGCCTATCTGCCTGATGGCCGGACGCCCGCCCACACCGCCACCGTGCGCTCGGTCTTCATTGTCGGCCCCGACAAGAAGGTCCGCCTGATGATGACCTACCCCATGTCGGTCGGCCGCAACTTCGCCGAAGTGCTGCGCGCGCTGGATGCCGTGATGGCAACCGATGGCGTGCCGATTGCCACGCCTGCCAACTGGCAACCGGGCGAGGATGTCATCGTCTCGATGTCGCTGACCACCGAACAGGCCAAGGAAAAGTTCGGCGACGTCACCGTCGTGCTGCCCTATCTGCGCACGATCAAGCAGCCTGCCGCCTGATCGGCATTTGCAGGCCCCAACCATAAAACAACCCCGGCGGATTGCTTCGCCGGGGTTGTTTCGTTTCCGGTCTCCTTTGGAAGGAAGAAGGTCCTTAGAGTCCCTTGGCGCCTTCCTTGATGAAGCTGCCGTTGCGAAGGTCACTGAAGGCCTGCGCCAGTTCGGCCTGCGTGTTCATCACGATCGGGCCATGCCAGGCCACCGGTTCCTTGATCGGTTTGCCGGAAACCAGCAGGAATCGCACGCCCTTTTCGCCGGCCTGCACGGTCACTTCGTCTCCAGTGTCAAAGATCACCAGCGTGCGGTTGCCACTCATGTCGCGGACATGGATTTCCTCGCCGTTCACTTCCTTTTCCACCAGCACGCCGAACGGGCGCGAGGCATCGCGGAAGGTGGCCGAGCCTTCGAAGATGTAGGCAAAGGCATTGCGGTAGGTGTCCACCTTGAAGGTCTTGCGCTTGCCGGCCGGCACCGTGATGTCGAGATATTGCGGATCGGCGGCAATGCCGTCCACCGGCCCCTTCATGTTCCAGAACTCGCCGGTGATAACACGCACCTTGGTGCCATCATCGTCCACGGTCTCCGGGATCTCTTTCGAGGCGACATCCTGGTAGCGCGGGCTGGTCATCTTCTTGTCTGATGGCAAATTGGCCCAGAGCTGGAACCCGTGCATTCGTCCAAATGTGTCGCCCTTCGGCATTTCCTGATGCAGGATGCCGGAGCCAGCCGTCATCCACTGCACCGAGCCGGGTCCAAGCGTTCCGGCATTGCCGAGGCTGTCGGCATGGTCGACGGTTCCGGCCAGCACATAGGTGATGGTCTCGATGCCGCGATGCGGATGCCAGGGGAAACCGGCCTTGTAGTCTTCGGGCCGGTCATTGCGAAAATCATCCATCATCAGGAACGGATCGGTCAGCGACGGATCGCCGAAACCGAAAACGCGATGGAGATGGACCCCGGCCCCTTCCATGGTCGGGCGGGTACCGGAAATCTGCTTGATGGGTCGAACGGACATGGCCTTCGCCTCCTTCTTGTACTGTTGGGCATTAGATGGGTGAAGCCACCATCAGCACAACATGCCGGATGCGGACGCAGTGTTCAATTTCCGCGCGCTTTGCCACATGACAATTGGCTGAAAGCCTCTGGTTGCATTCTGTCATGCCACCTCTGCGATACATCCATCCGTGCCGCCAAGGTTGAGCGGCGAACCCTCAAGGAGGACCCTGTCATGAAAACTGCAATTGCCCTTGCCCTCGCCGCCATGTTTGCTTCCGCGCCCGTTTCCCTCGCCTTGGCATCGGGAAATGACCGCGACGACAACGGCCGCTATGAGAAGAACGAGCGCCACGAATCGCGCGACCATGACCGCGATCGCAGCCGCCGCTACGCTGACGATGACCGCCACGACGATGACAATCATCGCGGCCGCAAGCATCGCGAGAATCACAATGAGCGCAATGGCGACAACGATTGATTTGCCATTGACGACCAGCGGCAGGAACGGGCCTTGTGCCTGCTCCTGCCTCAATCCCCGAACCGGCATCCTGTTCCGGCAAAAGGAGAGGCCGCAGCATCTTCTACAAGGGCCGCGCGGTGGTTTCCTTGAGCTCTTCCATCACGAAGGATGCAGAGACATCCGAAAGCGGAACCCGCGCAATAAGCCGCTGGTAGAGCCGGTCGTAGGCCTTCACATCGGCAACGCGCGCCATCAGCACATAGTCGATTTCGCCGCTTGACCGGTAGGCGCCGGTGATTTCCGGGCAGGCCGCCACGGCCTGGTTGAAAAGCTCCACCCATTCACGGTCATGGCGCGAGGTCCGCACGAAGACGAACACGGTTTGCCCGCAGCCGACCTTCTCTGCATCTGCAATTGCCACGCGGCCGGTGATCACGCCCTCGCTTTCAAGGCGCTGGATGCGCCGCCAGCAGGCATTTCGTGACAGCGAGATTTGGGCCGCAAGCGCCTCGATCGAAATTGAGGCGTCTTGTTGAAGGGCTGCCAGAATGGCTTTGTCGTTGGCATCAAGAAGCATAGGAAAATTTCCCGAAAATTGAATGGAAAAAGAGAAACTATCCCATTCCTATGCGTACTTACACCCAGAAGGGGGATGATTTCCCTTCTGATGTGGAGAAAATGGATCCAAACAGGGCCAAGAGGCCGGAAATGACTCGAGGGATCCATGACCAGCCGCATCGCAACGCTTTTCACCAGCCACCCGGCCACCGTCAACGAAACCTATTTCGGGCACATGCGGTTCGCCGCCTGGTTTTCCGCCATGCTGATCGGAGCGGGGCTGGCCGCCGCCATCCATGCCGTCCTTCCCTTTCTCTTCGAAAAGACAGCCGGGAACATGATCCGCACCCTTCATGGCCGGATCGAGAAGCGCCATTGATCGGCTCGCTGCCGCCCGTTTTGCCGGCTGGTTAATGCGCCGTTAACCATGTTTGGCCCATAGTCAGACTGCGGGAGTGTTCCCGTTCGCCTCGGGATTTGAGACCATGTGCCGCTGGGCAGCCTATCGCGGAACGCCGCTTTTCCTGGAAGACATTGTCAGCGCCCCTTGCCATTCGCTGATTGCCCAATCCCATGGTGCAACCCATGGCTTGACGGCTACAAATGGCGATGGCTTCGGCCTTGCCTGGTATGGAGAGCGCGGAGACCCGGGGCTTTACCGCGATATCCTGCCGGCCTGGTCGGACTGCAATCTGAAAAGTCTTGCCCACCAGATTCGTTCCGGCCTGTTCCTGGCCCATGTGCGCGCCTCGACAACCGGCGAAACCGCCCGCACCAACTGCCATCCCTTCGCCCATGCCCGGTGGACCTTCATGCACAATGGCATGGTCGGCGACTTCGACCGGCTGGAGCGCCGCCTCGAAGGCCATCTGTCCAACCGGTTCTATGCGCTGCGCAAGGGCTCGACTGATTCCGAACTGCTGTTCCTGCTTGCCCTGCAATTGGGCCTGGCGCGCGATGTTCACGGTGCGCTTTCAGCCATGGTCAATCTCGTGGCCGCCGAGGCTGCCGCCATCGGCATCCATCCGCTGATCCGCTTTACCGCAGCCCTGTCCGATGGCGACACCCTCTATGCCATCCGTTACGCCACCGACGGCAAGGCGCCGAGCCTGTTCGCCCATGTCGGCGACAATGGCAATTGCCGCCTCGTCTCCGAACCGCTGGACGGGGATGGAGCAAGCTGGACCCCCGTGCCGGAAGGTTCCTTCGTGGCGGTCAACAGCCACGGCTTTTATCAGCGCACGTTTCAGCCGCTGGCCAGTGATATCGCCATGGCTGTCTGAACACTTCGCCTTTGATGCATCATCAGAAGGCCATCTTTACCTGTAGGATGCAGCATCAATGTGCCGTTCAACAGACTTGGAACCGTCATGACACGAAATGCAGCCTTGGGCCTGATGCTCCTTCTCGCCGGAGTGACCGCAACCGAAGCGTCCGATCGCCGGAAACCCGGTGAATACTGGGAATCCTCGCGCATCTTCTCCATCAAGGATCCTTCCGGACGCATGCAGACGGGAAGCTGGCAGGTGATGGAACGCACGCGCGACCGGTGCCAGTTCGCTGCCCAGCGCGCCGAGATGAACATCGCCCGCCAATATCCGGGCTGGAAGGTCACCGGCACCAAGCGCAAGTCGCCCTGCCACAGGGTGGGGACGCGCTCTTCAGCCGACTGACACGCGGGAACGGTCAGGGCGCCGGTTTGGCCAGACGGTCGGCTACCAGCAGCGCCAGCCGTTTTGCCACCTCGTCCTTGCCCATTTCCGGCCATTCCTCCGCGCCCGTGCCGGTGACGATGGTGACGCGGTTGCGGTCAGCCCCCATCACGCCGGTCGTGCCGATGCCGGTGCCCGACGAAACGTCATTGGCAACGATCATGTCGGCACCTTTGCGGGCGAGCTTGCCTTCCGCGTGGCGCACCACATCATTCGTTTCTGCCGCAAAGCCGATCACAAGGCGCGGACGCTTGGCGTGATGGCCGACAGTCTTCAGGATGTCCGGGTTCTCGGTCAGCTTCAGTTCCGGCGCACCCGCCGAACCTTCCTTCTTGATTTTCTGGCCGCTGGCATTGGCCACCCGGTAGTCAGCCACTGCGGCAACAAAAATGCCGGCATCCGCAGGCAGCAGCCCTTCCACTGCCTCCAGCATCTCGCGCGCGCTTTCAACGCGCACAACGTCAACTCCTTCCGGATCCGGAATGGTGACCGGCCCGGACACGAGGTGCACATCTGCTCCCAGGCGCGCAAGCGCTGCCGCAATCGCATGGCCCTGCTTGCCGGATGACCGGTTGGCAATGTAGCGCACCGGATCGATCGGCTCATGGGTCGGTCCGGACGTCATGATGATGCGCTTGCCGGCAAGCGGCTTCGGGCGATTGTCCAGTATGGCCTCAATCGAGGCGACGATTTCCAGCGGCTCAGCCATGCGCCCGTCGCCGGCTTCGCGGCTTTCCGCCATCTCGCCGCGATTGGGCCCGATGAAGGCTATGCCGTCGCGCTTCAGCGTCTCGCGGTTCCGGCGCGTAGCCGCATGGGCCCACATGGCCGGGTTCATCGCAGGCGCGATCAGCACAGTCCTGGTGGTCGCCAGCAGCACGGTTGATGCCAGATCATTGGCCAATCCGTTCGCCATCTTGGCCATCAGGTCGGCGGTGGCCGGGGCAACCACGATCATGTCGCAGTCGCGCGCCAGCCTGATGTGGCCTACATCCTGCTCGTCGTGACGCGAGAACAGGTCGTCAAACACATGGTCGGCGGTCAGCGCACCAACCGAAAGCGGCGTGATGAATTCCTTGGCCGCCGCCGTCATCACGGCACGCACGGAGGCACCGCGCTCGCGCAGGCGGCGGATCAGGTCAAGGCATTTGTAGGCGGCAATGCCGCCGCCGATGATCAGCAGGATGCGCTTGCCGGAAAGGGACTGTCCCACAATGTTTGCCGTCTTTTGATGGACAGGAGTGGGATGTCCGGCGGCAGTCTGAGAAGATGCCAAGCTTGCCAGGAAAAGCCGCGCTTCTTCCTCCATGGAACGGCCATTGCCAGCCGCACGCACTCGTAAAGCATCCTTGATGACCGGATCGAGGTTTCGGATTGTGATCGACGCCATCTGTACACTCCAAAATCCGTATGATTGCAATGCAATCATACGAGCAAGGAAAACGCAATCACTGCGAAACATGTCTTGGAGTTGAGGTCAACTGACCTGCCAGGCGATCCAGACCGCAGCTGCCGCGATGACCCACAGCGCGATCCGGCCGGAGCGGGTGTGGCGGGCCTCTGCCTTGCCGATGGCATGCGCCGTCTGCTCGTCAAAGCGCAGTCCGTTTTGCGCCATCACATCGATCTCGCGGGAGAGGTTTTCTGCCCGGCGCGAAAATTCCGGCGCCATGCGCACCAGATGGGCCAGCGCATTCAGTCCTTCGCGAGCATCCTCGGCGATGCCGCGCGGTCCGAGATTGCCGCGGATCCAGTCGCCCACCACCGGTTCGGCGGTCTTCCACATGTTGAAGGCCGGATTGAGTTCGCGAGCCACGCCCTCGACCACCACCATGGTCTTCTGCAGCAGCAGCAGTTCAGGCCTTGTCTCCATGTCAAACAGTTCGGTGATCTCGAACAGCAGTGTGAGCAGCTTGGCCATGGAAATCGTTTCGGCAGACTGTCCGTGGATCGGTTCGCCGATGGCGCGGATCGCCTGCGCAAAGCTCGTCACATCATGATGGGCCGGAACATAGCCGGCTTCAAAATGCACCTGCGCCACCCGCAAATAATCGCGGGTGATGAAACCATAGAGGATTTCGGCGAGGAAGCGTCGTTCTTTTTTTCCGATGCGGCCGGCAATGCCGAGATCGACCGCGACGATATCGCCGGCAAAGTCGACGAACAGATTGCCCGGATGCATGTCGGCATGGAAGAAACCGTCGCGCAGCGCATGGCGCAGGAACGACTGGATGATGTTGGCCGCCAGCTTCTCAAGGTCATGTCCGGCGGCCCGGAGACCTTCGACATCCGACATCTTGATGCCGTCGATCCATTCCATCGTCAGCACGTCGCGGCCGGTGCGTTCCCAGTCGACAGTGGGGAGGCGGAAGCCCGGATCCTCGGCCGTGTTGGCGGCCATTTCCGACAGCGCGGCGGCTTCGAGCCGCAGATCCATCTCGATGCGGGCCGAGCGTTCAAGCGTCTTGGTGATTTCAACCGGCCTGAGGCGGCGCGTCGCCGGAATGTAGCGTTCCTGCAGGCGCGACAGCAGCAGGAAGGTCTCGTTGTCATGGGCAAAGCGCTCGCGCACGCCCGGCCGGATCACCTTGATGGCAACCTTGCGGGCAAGGCCGTCCTGCATGACTTCGCCGGGGTGGACTTGCGCAATGGAGGCCGCGGCTATCGGCGCCTCGAAACCGCTGAACAACTGGTCCACCGGTTTGCCGAGCGAGCCCTCGATCGAGCGCCGCGCCTCTTCCATCGGGAAGAAGTCCATGCGGTCC
>JBGSQC010000183.1:0-6587 GCA_041738295.1 Zhengella sp.
TCTATGCCGAACTGTCCGTGCGCTATCATAGCGTCGCGGCGGTGGATGAGTTCCTGGAAAGCGCGGGCGTGGAGATCATCGACATTCCGCGCGCGGCGGCATTCCTGGCGGCCAAGGCGTTTGGCGACTATCGCGCGGCAGGCGGCACGAGGACGGGCGTCCTGTCCGATTTCTTCATCGGCGCACACGCGCTCGCGCTGGGCATACCGCTGCTCACGCGCGATGTCCGCCGCTATAGAACCTACTTTCCGAAAGCGCAGCTAATTGCGCCGCAACTGAACTGAGTCGCCCCCATGCGCTGCCCCTATTGCCAGTCCGAAGACACGCAAGTGAAGGATTCGCGGTCCGCCGAGGATGGCGTGGCGATCCGCCGCCGCCGCGTCTGCCCGGATTGCGGTGGCCGCTTCACCACCTTCGAGCGGGTGCAACTGCGCGACCTCATGGTCGTCAAGCGGTCGGGCCGCAAGGTAGCCTTCGATCGTGACAAGCTGATGCGCTCCTTCGACATCGCGCTGAGGAAGCGCAACGTGGAACCGGAACGCATCGAGCGGGCGGTATCGGGCATTGTCCGCCAGCTGGAAAGCTCCGGCGAAAGCGAAATCCCGGCAGACCAGATCGGCAATCTCGTCATGGAAGCGCTGAAATCGCTCGATGACGTGGCCTATGTCCGCTTTGCCTCGGTCTACCGCAATTTCCGCGAGGCCAAGGATTTCCATGAATTGCTGGGCGAACTCGACAGCGAGGAACTGGCCCGCGTGCGGCAAGGGGAGTGATCCCGTGAGCGCTGCACTCCCGAACAAGGCTGACGATGCGCGCTTCATGGCAGCCGCCATCCGCCTGTCGCGCAAGCATCTTGGCCTGACCGCCACCAACCCTTCCGTCGGCACGCTGATCGTTGCCGATCTGGGCCATGGTCCGGTGATCGTCGGCTCCGGCGTCACTGCAACCGGTGGCCGTCCTCATGCTGAGCCGCAGGCGCTCGCCATGGCAGGCGACAAGGCGCGCGGCGCGACCGCCTATGTCACGCTGGAACCCTGCGCCCATCATGGCCGCACGCCGCCCTGCGCCAATGCGCTGGTAACTGCCGGGATCACCCGCGTTGTCATTGCGGCGTCCGATCCTGATTCCCGCGTGTCGGGCAAGGGCGCGGCCATCCTGCGTGCGGCAGGCATTGAGGTCATTGAGGGTGTGCTGGCGCAAGAGGCAGCAGGGCTGATGGCCGGCTACCTGATGCGGACCTCGCAGAAGCGCCCGGAAGTGACGCTGAAGATGGCGTTGTCAGGCGACGGCATGGTGGGCATCCGCGGACACGGCAAGATTGCCATCACCGGCGCGGTGACCAACGCGCAGGTGCACATGATGCGGGCACGGTCTGATGCCATCCTGGTCGGTGTCGGCACCGTACTGGAGGACGATCCCGACCTGACCTGCCGCTTGCCCGGCCTTGAGCTGCGCTCGCCGCTGCGCATCGTGCTCGACCGCACACTGAAGACACCGGTCACATCGCGCCTCGTGCGCACCGCCCATGAGGCTCCGGTGATGATCGCAGCTGCCAATGATGCCGCGCCGGAGCGCCGCGCCGTGCTGGAAGGCGAGGGCGTCACTTTTTTGGCCACCGACATTCATGACGGGCGCATCTGCCTGCCCGAATTGCTGGAGGACATGGCCGCGCGCGGTGTCTCGACGCTGCTGGTCGAAGGCGGACCGGTGACGGCCGCGCGCTTCCTTGAGGAAGGGCTGGTCGATCGCATCGTGCTCATCACCAACCGAATGCGCATCGGCGAGGGCGGCATTCCGGCGCCCGTGAGACCTGACACCGTGCCACAGGGGTTCAGCCTTGTCCGCGAAGCCGTTTTCGGCGAGGACAGGATGCGCGAATGGACAAGGAGCGCCTGATGTTCACCGGGATTGTCACCGATGTCGGAACCGTTGCCACGATCACGCCGCGCGAAGGCGGCATCAGGCTGCGCATTGCGACGGCTTATGATCCGGCCACCATCGCGCTTGGCGCTTCGATTGCCCATGCCGGCACCTGCCTCACCGTGGTAGCCCTGCCTGAACCGGGCAGCAACGAACGCTGGTACGAGGTGGAGGCCTGGGAAGAGGCGCTGCGGCTGACCACCATCGCCTCGTGGAGCGAAGGCACACGCGTCAATCTGGAACGCGCGCTGAAGATCGGCGATGAATTGGGCGGCCACATCGTGTCCGGCCATGTTGACGGCATGGCGGAGATCATCGCCACGCAGCGCGAGGGCGATGCCATGCGCTTCACCCTTGAAGCCCCACGCGAATTGGCCCGCTTCATCGCGCCCAAGGGGTCGGTGGCACTTGACGGCACGTCGCTCACCGTCAACAGGGTCGAGAAGAACCGGTTTGACGTGCTGCTGATCGACCACACGCTGTCGGTGACCACCTGGGGAGGGCGCAAGGCGGGCGACCGGGTCAATCTCGAGATCGACACCATGGCGCGCTACGCGGCACGGCTTGCGGAAGCAGACAAAGAGTCCTATTGAGCCGGTCTGCCGTCCCGGCCACCTGTTCCTGAATCCGGAGTTCTGTTCCGCCATGGCGAAGAAGCCCCATCTTCTCATTGTCGAAGCCCGTTTCTACGACGACCTTTCCGATGCCATGCTGGAAGGCGCCAAGGCAGCGCTGGACGAGGCTGGCGCCAGCTATGACGTGGTGACCGTCATGGGCGCACTCGAAGTGCCGGGCGCCATTGCCATGGCCGATAACGGTAACGAGAAATACGACGGCTACGTCGCGCTCGGCGTGATCATCCGTGGCGAGACCTATCATTTCGACATCGTGGCCAATGAATCCGCCCGCGCCATCATGGACCTCACGGTGAAGAAGCGTCTTTGCATCGGCAACGGCATCCTCACCACCGAAAATGATGCGCAGGCCTGGGCGCGTGCCCGCAAGAGCGAGCTCGACAAGGGCGGCTTTGCCGCCCGCGCAGCCCTTGCCATGATCGCGCTCAAGAAAAAGCTCGGAGCCTGATGTGACCGAAGGCGAAAAAACCGGCCACACGGAAGTCAAGCCCGCCAACAAGCGCGGCACCGCGCGCCTTGCTGCCGTGCAGGCGCTCTACCAGATGGATGTGGCGGGCGTCGGCGTGCTCGAAGTGGCTGCCGAATATGAGACCTTCCGCCTTGGCAAGGAAGTGGACGGCGACCAGTACCGCGATGCCGATCCGCAATGGTTCCGCGCCATCCTGTCCGGCGTGGTTGAAAACCAGACGCTGATCGATCCGGTGATCCACCAGACCCTGCCGGAGACCTGGCCGCTCAGCCGCGTCGATTCCACGCTGCGTGCCATCCTGCGCGCCGGCACCTATGAGCTGATGAAGCGCCATGACGTTCCGGTTGCCGTGATCATTTCCGAATATATCGACATCGCCAAGGCCTTCTACGATGCCGACGAGCCGGGCCTCGTCAACGGCGTGCTGGATCGTGTTGCAACCAAGGTGCGCCTTCCCGCCGGAGACAAGGCCAAATGACCACCAATTTGGAGAAGGAAGCCAAGCGAACGGCGATCATCCTTGCCGCGGCGCAGGCGATTGTCGGCTCGGCCCCTTCCATCTCCATCTCGCTTGGCGCGCTCACCGGCTATTACCTGCTCGCCGCAGACAAGTCGCTGGCAACCGCGCCGGTCACCGGCTTCAACATCGGTGTGGCGCTGGGCGCCATTCCCGCCGCCATGCTGATGGCCAAGGTCGGCCGCCGCTACGGTTTCATGACCGGCGCATCGATCACCGCCCTGGGCGGCGTCGTTTCCACCTTCGCCATTTTCCAGGCCAATTTCTGGCTTTTCGCCATCGGCCTGATGATCGTCGGGTCCGGCGGCTCCTTCGTGCAGCAATACCGCTTTGCCGCTGCCGACAATGCGCCGCAATCCTTCCGCCCGAAAGCCATTTCCTGGGTGCTGGGCGGCGGTGTCTTTGCCGCAATCCTCGGGCCACAGACCGTTATCCTGACGCGCGAAATGTTTGCGCCCGTCATGTTTGCCGGGGCCTATGCGGCCATCATTTTCCTTGGCCTGATCGGCATCATGATCCTGTCCTTCCTGCGGATGCCGCGCGACACCGCAGCCGCAGGGCATGTGGCAGCCCCGTCGGCCCCGCCCCGTCCGCTGATGGAAATCCTGCTGCAGATGCGCTTCATCGTCGCCATGATCGTCGGCGTCGGCTCCTACGCGCTGATGAGCTTCGTGATGACCGGCGCGCCGCTCGCCATGGTCGGCTGCGGCTTCACCCCCGACGAGGCGGCGCTCGGCATCTCCTGGCATGTGCTGGCCATGTATGCGCCGAGCTTCTTCACAGGCAAGCTGATCGCCCGCTTCGGCAAGGAAAAGATCGCAGCCACCGGCCTCGCCTTGCTGGTCGGCTGCGGCATCGTCGGCCTGTCTGGCATCGCGCTCTGGCAGTTCTGGCTGGCGCTCATCCTGCTCGGTGTCGGCTGGAATTTCGGCTACATCGCCGCCACCGCCATGGTTCAGGAATGCTACACCCCGTCCGAGCGCAACCGGGTGGAAGGTGTGCATGATTTCATCCTGTTCGGCACGGTTGCCTTTGCCTCGCTGATGTCCGGCCAGGTCTACAATTCCGGCGGATGGGACATGCTGAACGTCATCATCTTCCCGGTGGTTGCCCTTTGCCTGGGTGCCTTGGGGATAGGTCTGGCGCTCCGTCAGGGTGCAAAAAGCGCCTGACCGTAAAGTCCGCCTGAAAATCGCGCAAATGCACAGCGAAAGCGGTTAAAAACCGGCATTCTGGCTGCGGGAACGTCTCTGCGCGGCTTGACGGGGCATGGGGGCAAATCCATTATCCGCGCCGACCCGGGGGCATCCCTTGCCTGTTGGGGGGAAACAGTGCCGGCCGTGCCCATGGCTTCGCGCAGGGTGTGGCCCCAAGGAGGACTTTGCTTCAATGACAATGCTCTATCTCGTGATCGCCTGCGGACTTCTGTCCGTGGTCTATGCGATCTGGGCTACCCAATCGGTGCTTGCCGCCGACCAGGGCAATGCCCGCATGCAGGAAATCGCAGGCTACATCCGCGAAGGCGCTCAGGCCTATCTGGCCCGCCAGTACACCACCATCGCCATCGTTGGCGTCGCGGTTTTCGCCCTGACCTGGTTCCTTCTGTCCGGCTCGGCAGCCATCGGCTTCCTGATCGGCGCGGTCCTCTCGGGCGTTGCCGGCTTCATCGGCATGCACGTCTCGGTGCGCGCCAACGTCCGCACGGCGCAGGCTTCCGCCCATTCGCTGGCTGGTGGCCTTGATATCGCCTTCAAGTCGGGCGCCATCACCGGCATGCTGGTGGCCGGTCTGGCCCTCCTCGGGGTCGCGGTCTATTACACGATCCTCATCGGCCCGATGGGCCAGGCAGCTGGTTCGCGTGAAGTCATCGACGCGCTGGTCGCGCTCGGCTTCGGCGCTTCGCTGATCTCCATTTTCGCCCGTCTCGGCGGCGGCATCTTCACCAAGGGTGCGGATGTCGGCGGCGACCTCGTCGGCAAGGTGGAAGCCGGTATCCCGGAAGATGATCCGCGCAACCCGGCCACCATTGCCGACAACGTCGGTGACAATGTGGGCGACTGCGCCGGCATGGCTGCCGACCTGTTCGAGACCTATGCCGTGACCGTCGTCGCCACCATGGTTCTGGCCGCCATCTTCTTTGCCGGCACCGCCATCCTCGACAGCGTCATGATCTACCCGCTGCTCATCTGCGGCTTCTCGATCATCACCTCGATCGTCGGCACCTTCTTCGTCAAGCTCGGCTCCAACGGTTCGATTATGGGCGCCCTCTACAAGGGTCTCATCGTCACCGGCCTGCTCTCGATCATCGGTCTGGGCGGCGCAACCTCGCTGACCATCGGCTGGGGCGAGATCGGCATCGTCGACGGCATGTCGATCACCGGTACCAACCTCTTCATCTGCGGCGTGATCGGCCTGATTGTCACCGCGCTGATCGTGGTCATCACCGAATACTACACCGGCACCAACAAGCGTCCGGTCAATTCCATCAGCCAGGCTTCGGTCACCGGTCACGGCACCAACGTGATCCAGGGCCTCGCCGTCTCGCTGGAATCGACCGCGCTGCCGGCCATCGTCATCGTCGGCGGCATTATCGGCACCTATCAGCTGGCAGGCCTGTTCGGCACCGGCATCGCCGTCACCGCCATGCTCGGCATTGCCGGCATGATCGTGGCACTCGACGCCTTCGGCCCTGTCACCGACAATGCCGGCGGCATCGCCGAAATGTCGAACCTTCCGCCGGAAGTCCGCCACACCACCGACGCGCTGGACGCTGTCGGCAACACCACCAAGGCAGTCACCAAGGGCTATGCCATCGGTTCGGCCGGCCTTGGCGCCCTGGTGCTGTTTGCCGCCTACTCCAACGACCTGAAGTTCTTCGCCGCCGAGGCCAACAAGGATGGTTCCACCCTGTATCCTTACTTCAAGGGCATGGGCGAAATCTCCTTTGACCTCTCCAACCCCTATGTGGTTGCCGGCCTGATCTTCGGCGGCCTGATCCCCTACCTGTTCGGCGGCATCGCCATGACCGCTGTCGGCCGCGCTGCCG
>JBGSQC010000192.1:0-5418 GCA_041738295.1 Zhengella sp.
ATGCTCCTTGCGGTCGTCGCCGGCACAAAAGGCGCGGCCCTCGCCGGTGAAGATGATGGCGCGCGTGGCGGGATCGGCATTGGCATGGTCAAACGCCGCCGCCACGTCGCGGATCAGCTGGCGGTTCATGGCATTCAGGCTGTCGGGCCGGTTCAGCGCCACGATGCGCACGCCGTCAAACCGGCTCATACGGCTCACGACCGTCTCATAGGTGAAGGCACTCATGGGAAACTCCTGATGACGCGTTTGGTCTTGCCCTCGGTCACCGGGAAATGGCCGGCGCCATGCATGGTGACGCGCGCAGTTGCGCCCAGCGCGCGCTTGATTTCCGCCTCGATGGCCTGGGCGAGCGCTGCGGGATCGGCCACCGCTGCCCCGCGCTTCAGCTCCACATGCACCGCCAGATGGTCATGCGGCGGCGGGGCATCGAGCACGATGCGATAGTCGCCCGACAGCTCGCCGAAGCTGCCGACAACGGCGGCGACCATGGTCGGAAACATGTTCAACCCGCGCACCACCACCATGTCGTCGGAGCGACCGACGACCCGGAAGCGGAAGCCCGTGCGCCCGCAGGAGCAGGGCTTCGTCTCATCCACCGCGATGATGTCGCCGGTGCGGAAGCGCACCAGCGGCTGGCACTCCTTCACCAGATGGGTCAGCACCAGTTCGCCCTCCGCACCCGCCTCGAAAGGCTGGGATGCGCCGCCTTCCGGGTCGATCAACTCCGGCCACAGCACATCGGCCCCGACAAAGTGCAGCCGCGTGTCGTGTTCGCATTGCGCGGCGAAATTGGAAAAGACGTCCGACACGCCGTAATTGGCGTTACGCGGCTCCATGCCCCAGACATCGCGGATGCGCTTGCGGAAGGCCGGATCATCCAGCCCCGGCTCGCCGCCAAACAGGCCGAGCTTGAGGCCGAGATCACGCGGATCAAGGCCCGGATGGCGCTCGGCGATCACCTTTTCCAGCACGTAAGGGTAAGACGGCGTGCAGGAAATGGCGGTGATGCCGGTCTCGCGGATGGTGTGGATCAGCAGGTCCGTCGAGCCGGTGCCAAACGGCACGACGGCGGCACCCGTTGCCTCCAGTGTCATGTGGTCGCTCACGCCGCCCATCCACATCTGGTAGTTCAGGCAGTGGACGACCATGTGCTCGGGCGTGAGGCCGGACGCCGAATGGCTGCGCCCGCCAACTTTCGCCGTGATGTCGCAATCAAGCGCCGACAGCGCAATGTTCATCGCCTGGCCGGTGGTGCCTGAGGTGCGGTGCAGCCGGTTCACACGCGCCAGCGGCGTCGCCAGATAATCACCGAAGGGCGGATGCGAAGCCTGCGAAAGCCTGAGGCCTGCCTTGTCGGAAAAGGGCAGGGCGGCAAGGTCGTCAAGGATTTCCGGCGGCGTGTCTGCGCCCCAGAGCGCCAGGTAGAAGGGCGAGTTGTCCGCTACATGGGCGCGCTGGCGGCTCCATGCCGCTTGCTGGTGCGGTCTCAGCTCTGCCGCGCTCATGCGCTCGGCGCCGGGGACGAGGCTCATGCGTCCATGCCTTTGTTCGGGTTGTGCATCAAGGTGATGACGTTCGGAGGCCAAGGCCCGGAAGTCAAGCGGCAGCCCTGTCGCACCTGCTTTCGCCTTGACCCTGCAAGGGTCCGCGACTAGGTTCCGCGCCCATCCGCCACCCTTTCAAGGCAGGCCCGCCATGACCGCACCGATTGCCGACCACATGAGCCCGAAGCGCTCCTTCCAGGGCCTGATCCTGGCGCTGCACAATTACTGGGCCGATTATGGCTGCGCCATTCTCCAGCCCTATGACATGGAAGTAGGCGCCGGCACCTTTCACCCGGCCACCACGCTGCGCGCGCTGGGGCCAAAGCCTTGGAACGCAGCCTATGTGCAGCCGTCGCGCCGCCCCAAGGATGGCCGCTATGGCGAGAACCCGAACCGCCTGCAGCATTATTACCAATACCAGGTGATCCTGAAGCCGAACCCCTCCAACCTGCAGGAGCTTTATCTCGGCTCGCTGAAGGCCATCGGCCTTGATCCGCTGGTCCATGACGTGCGCTTCGTCGAGGATGACTGGGAAAGCCCGACGCTCGGCGCCTGGGGCCTTGGCTGGGAATGCTGGTGCGACGGCATGGAAGTCTCGCAGTTCACCTATTTCCAGCAGGTCTGCGGCATCGAATGCGCGCCGGTGGCAGGCGAGCTCACCTACGGGCTGGAACGTCTGGCGATGTATGTGCAGGGCGTCGACAATGTCTATGACCTGAATTTCAACGGCCGCGAGGGCGCCGACAAGGTCACATACGGCGATGTCTTCCTGCAGGCCGAGCAGGAATATTCGCGCCATAATTTCGAGTTTGCCGACACCGCCATGCTGCTGCGCCATTTTGCCGATGCCGAAAAGGAATGCGAGGCGCTGCTGAAGGCCGGTGCCTCGGGCGGCGAGGGGACGCTCCACAAATGCGTGCTGCCGGCCTATGACCAGTGCATCAAGGCGTCCCACGTCTTCAACCTGCTGGATGCGCGCGGCGTGATCTCGGTCACCGACCGCCAGCGCTATATTCTCGCCGTGCGCAACCTCTCGCGCCAGTGCGGCGAAGCTTTCCTGCAAACCGAAGCTGGCGGCGCGAACTGGAAGAAGCCGGTCGCAGCATAGCGGTTCCGCGCCACACAGCGTTCATGAAACGGACCCTTCGCGCCGGACTGCTCGCACGCTAGTCTGGAATCATTCCAGATTTCAAAAAGGGGACTTTCCATGCAGAAGGGTCACGTGGCCGCCAAGGCGCCAATCAAGGTCGATGTCGAAGCCGGCAAAGCCTATTTCTGGTGCACGTGCGGACAATCGAAGAACCAGCCATTCTGCGATGGCACGCACAAGGGCTCGGAATTTTCCCCGATGAAGTGGGAGGCCGAGGAAGATGGTGCCAAGTGGTTCTGCGCCTGCAAGCAGACCAACGGCCAGCCTTTTTGCGACGGGTCGCACAAGGTGCTCTGACTTTTTATCGGATTGCAAATGGCAGTGCATCGGCCCGTTGCCCCGCAGCGGGCCGCTTTCGTTTGCCCGTCACACGTTGACCACCACAACGCCCGGCAGCTTCGGCAGGCGGTAGCCTTCCTTGGTGGCATCTTCCACCGCGCGGCGCATGCCCGACATCTTGAATTCGCCGCCCGGCATTGTGTTGGCAAGGCAGGCTGCCAGCAGGAACAGGTGGATGAGGGCGGTTGCGGTTTTCATCGGTGGCGGCCTTCAATCGGGTTGATGGGACCACTTTGCTTCCCTCCCCTTGAACCCGCGCTGATGGCGCTGTTTAGCTGGCGTTCATGTGCCGTCCACCGACTGTGGCAAAACCGCGATGGATCACTCCGCCTGCAAATCTGCCGGTCACAATAAGTTCAGGGCCGAAAACTGAACTGCGCCACAGCCCGGAGCGTAATAGCTGTCAACGGATGCCCAACAGGAGAGGCGTCCGTGCAACTGGAAAAAACGGAGAAACATCATGCGGAAATTCGCTTTCGCCGCCACCCTTTCGCTCGCCTCGATGGCAGCAGTTCCTGCCTTTGCCGCCAACATTGTCGACACTGCCAAGGGCGCCGGCACCTTCACCACGCTGCTGGCCGCTGTCGAGGCCGCAGGCCTGGTTGAAGCCCTGTCGACGGGCGAAAACCTCACCGTCTTCGCTCCCACCGATGATGCCTTCAAGGCGCTGCCGGCCGGCACCGTCGAAGATCTGCTGAAGCCTGAAAACAAGGCCAAGCTCGCCGCGATCCTGAAGTATCACGTCGTGCCGTCCAAGATCATGGCTGCCGACATTGCCGACGGCAAGACCGAGGTGAAGACGCTCAACGAGACCGGCGACATGATGATCGAAGTCACCAAGAGCGCCGACGGCGTGATGGTTGACGGTGCCAAGGTAGTCACTGCCGATATCGCTGCCGACAATGGCGTCATCCACGTGATCGACAAGGTCATCCTGCCGTCCAACTGACGCAACCCTCCCAGATGACGGCAGAAGGGGCGCTTCCAGGCGCCCCTTTTTGTGCGTGAAAGCGGATGACAAGTTCCCGGCCCCTTGGTAAGTCCGCGCAGTCTTTCAATTGAGTGACGTGCGCCATGCCCGATCTTCTGCTTGAACTCCGCTCCGAGGAAATTCCCGCGCGCATGCAGCGCAAAGCCGCCGGCGACTTGAAGAAACTGGTCACAGATGCGCTGGTGGAAGCAGGCCTCACCTATGAGGCCGCGCGCGAATACTGGACGCCGCGCCGCCTAGTGCTCGACATTCGCGGGCTGACAGCTCGCTCGAAGGACATCCGCGAAGAGATCAAGGGACCGTCGGTCAGTGCGCCGGAACAGGCCGTGCAGGGTTTTTTGCGCAAGGCGGGCTTGTCCTCCATCGAAGAAGCCCATGTCCATTCCGATCCGAAGAAGGGCGATTTCTACGTCGCTCATTTGTCCAAGCCGGGGCGCGGTGCCGAAGAGATCATCGCGGACGTGATGCCGGGCATCATCCGCGCCTTCCCCTGGCCGAAATCCATGCGCTGGGGTCCGGCTTCTGCCGAGCCCGGTTCTTTGCGCTGGGTGCGCCCGCTGCAATCCATCCTTTGCACCTTCGGCCCGGAGACCGAGGAAACCCGGATCGTCCCTTTCGAGGTCGACGGCATCAAGGCCGGCAATGTCACCTGGGGTCACCGCTTCCATGCGCCGCAGGTCATCGAGGTGCGCCGCTTTGACGATTATGTGGCCAAGCTCGAAAAGGCGAAGGTCATTCTCGATGCCGAGCGCCGCAAGCAGGTGATCCTCGCCGACGCCAAGAACCTTGCCTTTGCCGCAGGTTTGGATCTGGTGGAAGACGAGGGCCTGCTGGAGGAAGTGTCCGGGCTGGTCGAATGGCCGGTGGTGCTGATGGGCGAGTTCGAGGAGGAGTTCCTCGAAATCCCGGACGAGGTGACGCGCCTCACCATCAAGACCAACCAGAAATGCTTTGTCACCCGTGCTTCGAGGCCGGCTTCGCCGGCACCTCAGCATGAGGGTGCTGCTGGCGACGCCCCTCATCCTGAGGAGCGAGCAGGGCGAGCCTCGAAGGGCGAGGGGCACCTCTCCAACCGCTTCATCCTCGTCGCCAACATCGAGGCGACCGATGGCGGCAAGGAAATCGCCTATGGCAATGGCAAGGTGGTGCGCGCCCGCCTGTCCGATGCGCTCTATTTCTGGAAGACCGACCAGGCCGACCTGCCGGACCTTGGCGACCTGAAGGCGAGTGCCGACAAGTTTGGCCTTGATCTGAAGAAGCCGCTGGACCAGCGCATGGCCCGACTCGACCATCTGAACGTCACCTTCCACGCCAAGCTCGGCAGCCAGGGTGATCGTGTCGCCCGCATCGCCAAGCTGGCGCAGGCGCTGGCGCCCGTCGTCGGTGCCGACCCG
>JBGSQC010000201.1:0-7407 GCA_041738295.1 Zhengella sp.
CGGCAGCGCATCGCCGGCATGGGCGGCGCGGGCATCAATGGCGTGCCCGGCCTCGGCCAGCGCCTCGCCGACAATGCCAAGCGAGGTGTCTTCCATGTTGAGAATGACGAGGACCGACATGCTGGTTTCCCTGTTTGCGCAGTGCCGGAATAGCAAATTGAATGGCGCGCCGGAATGGCCCAATTGACAGGGTGATCACCGGCAGGCTCAATCGGCCAAATCGTGCCGGAGTCCTCCTCATGCCTTTCCCCGTCGACCTTCCCGTGCTGGCCGCCTATTCCGTTGCCGCTCTGGTGCTGCTAGCCATTCCCGGCCCGACCATCATCATGGTGGTGAGCCAAGCCCTGGCGCATGGGCGGCGCATTGCCTTGGCGAGCGTGGTGGGTGTGGGGCTTGGTGACCTGATGGCCGCAACGCTCTCGACCATCGGCGTCGGCACGCTGCTGGCGGCATCCGCCACCGCCTTCACCGTGATCAAGTGGATGGGCGCGGCCTATCTCATCTGGATCGGCATCAAGCTTTGGCGAGCGCCTGTTAGCCTGCCTGACAGCGTAGGCGAAGCTGGCGGGGCGGCGGCCACGCAGTTTGCAGTGTTCCGCGATGCCTTCCTTGTCACCCTGTTCAATCCCAAGGGCATTGTCTTCTTCATGGCCTTCGTGCCACAGTTCATCGATCCGGCGCGCGCCTTTGCGCCCCAGGCTGCCGTGCTGATCGGCGTCTTTGTCATCCTCGGTATCCTGAACGCCGCAGCCTATGCCTGGCTTGCAGGGTCTGCCCGCCACGTGATCCGCCAGCCGAAGGTGCTGCGCGGGGCAACGCGGGCAGGTGCGGCCTTCCTGATCTCGGCGGGCTTTGCGTCGCTCTTGGTCAAGCGGGCAGCGTGAGCCATGGCGCTGCAAAACCGCGTCGATCCCTCAGGCGCGCTGCATGACAACAACGCACGCGGGCTGTTCACCGGCAATCGAGGTGTGATCCATGATCCCGAGACGAAGACACTGACCGGAAGGCGCTGGACGACGAAGGCCTGGATCTGCTGCACGCTCGACTGGAAGGGACGCAGGCGCGAGGTCTGGGGCAGTAATGGGCCGAAAGGCGGCGCGGGCTGGACGGAGCTGTTCTTTGCCGATGAGGTGACCGCACTCGCCGCCGGGCACCGGCCTTGTTTCTTCTGCCGGCACGATGATGCCGAGCGATTCGCTGCCGCGTTCGCGCAGGGGCGAAACATGGCCAAGGTGAGCGCGCCGGAGATGGATGCGGTGCTGCATGGCGAGCGACGGCTGTCGGCCAAAGGACCGCCGCAGCGCTTGTCTCCCATCGACCTGCCGAGCCTGCCGGATGGCACGATGATCGAATCAGGCGGTCGTTATTTTGCGCTGAAAGAGCGTCGGGCGCTGCCGTGGCACTTTTCAGGCTATGGCGCGCCGTCGGCACTGTCGGACCTGATGCGCGCACCGGTGACGCTGGTGACACCGCGCGCAAGCGTTGCGGCGCTCAGGAGCGGCTACAGGCCGGTGTGGGGGTGATGCACCAACGTATGCCGCTCCCCCTCCCACGCTTGCGGGGGAGGGGTACGGGGTGGGGGTAGTTTGCGACGGTTCTGCCTAACTCCCCCACCCGGATCGACTTCGCTTCGCTCGTCTCTCCGACCTCCCCCACGCAGGGGGGAGGTAGGGCGTCTGCGTTCCCCCTTGACCTCTCTCCCCGCCTCCGCCATCCCTGATCCATGCGCGCGAACTACAAGCTTCCCCGTCTGTTCATTGATGCCCCGCTGACCGCAGGGGCGGCAATCGAGGCTGATGCCGGCCAATCCAACTATCTGCTGAACGTGCTGCGGCTGGAGGATGGCGCGGAGCTGCTGACCTTCAACGGGCGCGACGGCGAGTGGCTTGCCCATGTGTCCCGCGCATCGAAAAAGAATGCACTGCTGACGCCTGCCGAACAGACACGCCCGCAACCACCCCTGCCGGACCTGATCTACTGCTTTGCACCGCTGAAGGCCGGGCGGCTGGACTACATGATCCAGAAGGCCGTGGAGATGGGGGCAGGCATCATCCAGCCGGTCATCACTCAGCACACTCAGGTTTCAAGGCCCGGCCTCGACAAGATGAAGGCCAATGCCCTGGAAGCTGCCGAGCAATGCGGCATTCTCGCCGTGCCGGAGGTGCGCGAGCCGGTGAGGTTCGACCGGCTGCTCGCCGGATGGGACCGGTCCCGCCGCCTGATCTTCTGCGACGAGAGCGCGGAAGGAAACAATCCGCTGCCGGTGCTGTCGGCGATCACCGAAAGCAGGCTGGCTGTGCTCATCGGGCCTGAAGGCGGGTTTTCGGACGACGAACGCCGCCAGCTTCACGCCCTGCCCTTCGTCAGCGCCATTCCGCTGGGCCCAAGAATCCTGCGCGCCGACACCGCAGCCGTCGCCGCGCTGGCGGTGATGCAGGCGGCGAAAGGCGATTGGTGAAGCGTCAATATTCCTTGATGGGCTGTTCACGACTTTTCGCTTGATCCCCCCTCCCCTTTGCGTCCATCAATGCGCCCGAACGAGCGGCGCACCCGCCACCTGATGACGAACAAGGAAACGCTTCGATGGCGCGGGACACGACCGACGAACGGCCGCTGGGCGGCTTTGACGAGATGGTCGGCTGGATGGCCGAGGGCTGCAAGCCCCGCGACAAGTGGCGAATCGGCACCGAGCACGAGAAATTCCCCTTCTATGTGGATGGCAACCGGCCGGTGCCCTATGGGGGGCCTCGCGGCATCAAGGCGCTTCTCGAAGGCATGCAGGCCATGCTCGGCTGGGAGCCGATCATGGATGCCGGCAACATCATCGGGCTGGTGGAGCCGACCGGACAGGGCGCCATCAGCCTGGAGCCCGGCGGACAGTTCGAACTGTCGGGCGCGCCGGTGGAAACGATCCACCAGACCTGCCGCGAGGGCAATGCCCATCTGGCGCAGGTGCGCGAGATTGCCGAGCCGCTCGGCATCCGCTTCCTCGGCATGGGCGGCAGCCCGAAATGGAAGCTGGCCGAGACCCCGCGCATGCCGAAATCGCGCTATGGCATCATGACCAACTACATGCCGAAGGTGGGTAGCCACGGCCTCGACATGATGTACCGCACCTGCACGATCCAGGTGAATCTCGACTATGAAAGCGAGCGCGACATGCGCCGCAAGATGCAGGTTTCGGTGAAGCTGCAATCACTGGCGACGGTGCTGTTTGCGACGTCTCCTTTCACCGATGGCAAGCCGAACGGGCTGCAAAGCTGGCGCGGTGACATCTGGCGCGACACCGACAACCAGCGCTCGGGCATCCTGCCCTTCATCTTCTCCGACAGTTTCGGCTTTGCAGACTATGCCGAATGGGCGCTCGACGTGCCGATGTATTTCGTTATCCGCGACGGGCATTACCATGATGCCACGCATGTGACCTTCCGCCAGTTCATGAATGGCGGACTGAAGGGCCATGTGCCGCATCCCGAACCTACCATGGGCGACTGGACCAACCATCTCTCCACGCTGTTCCCGGAAGTGCGCCTGAAGCGCTTCCTTGAAATGCGCGGCGCCGATGGCGGGCCGCGGCGGCGCATCTGCGCGCTCCCGGCCTTCTGGGTCGGCTTGCTCTATGATGACGAGGCGCTGGATGCCGCCGAGGAGCTGACGCGCCACTGGACTGCAGACCAGGTGATCGCCGCGCGCGACCGTGCGCCGCGCGAAGGGCTGGCCACGCCGATTGCAGGCACCACGATGCACGAGGTGGCGAAGCAAGCGCTGAAGATTTCGCGCCTCGGCCTGAAGAACCGGAAGCGGCTGAATGGCGACGGGTTTGACGAGACGCATTTCCTGGCCCCGCTGGAAGAGGTTGCCGCGCGCGGCACCACGGAAGCGCAGGTGATGCTCGAGGCCTGGCACATGCGCTGGGACCATTCGGTGGAGCCGATGTTCACCGAGTATGCGTACTGACCGATTGTCGGGCTGACAGCATTTCGTCCTGGTGCGAAATCAGTTTATGATGCGCTCATGCAACCGGGTGCTGCGGCTCCCGACCATTCAGGAGTGACCTTCCATGGCGTCTTTGCTTGACATGATGCTTGAGATGCAGAACGGCGATGCCGTGCAGCAACTGTCCCGCCAGTTCCAGCTTTCGCAGGAGCAGACGGTGACCGCCATGGAAGCGCTGATGCCGGCGTTTTCGACCGGGTTGAAGCGCAATGCGGCTGATCCCTATGGCATTGCCAATTTCTTCAACGCCCTGGCGACCGGCCAGCACGGCAATTACGTTGACAACATGATGGCGGCGTTCAAGCCGCAGGGCGTCACCAATGGCAACGCGATCCTTGGCCATCTGTTCGGCTCGCCCGATGTCAGCCGCGCCGTGGCTGCGCAGGCTTCGGCATTGTCGGGTGTGAGCCCGGACATCCTCAAGCAAATGCTGCCGGTTCTGGCCAACCTCATCATGGGCGGTCTGTTCAAGCAGACCACCGGACAGATGGGCAATGCAGGTATGTTCGGGGCGGCGGGCAACCCGATCGGCGAACTGATCGAGCAGATGATGCGCCAGGGCGGCATGCCGACCGGCACACCGCAGCGCACGCCGCGCGCCGAGCCGCAAAACCCGTTCGACAATCCGTTCGGCAAGGTACTGGAGGAGATGTTCGGCGGTGGCCAGCGCCAGCCTCAGCAGCCCCAACGCCGCCCTGAGCCGCAGGGCAATCCGATGGGCGACAATCCGCTCGGCCGCATCTTCGAGGAGATGATCACCGGCTACCAGCGCGGCATGCGGGACCCGGAACCCGAACCGGAGCCGGAACCCGAGCCTCGGCCGCGCACCAATCCTTCGGGCCGGCCGCGCAACCCCTATGACGATCTCTTCGGCGAGATGTTCGAGAGCGGCGCCAAGACGCGCGACGGCTATGAGGAGAACATCAAGGGCGTGTTCGACAAGTTCCTGCGTGGCATGGACAAGCACCGCTGAAGCTATGCGAAGGACGACCATCAGCAAAGCCCGGCCGCTGCGCCGGGCTTTTTTCATGTCTCAGTTCATGAAAAAGACCCGGCCGACGGGGGATCGGACCGGGTCAAGACGCAGGCCCGCCGGAGGGGATCCGGCGCATGTGCAATGGTGGCCTGCGAAGTCCGTGGGAGGACGAACAGGATCAGCAGACGCGGCGCGCTGCCATTTCTGCCGTGATCAGGCGCTGCCTGCGCATGGCGGTCAGCTGGCGGGTCGGGTCTTCATGCCAGCGGCTGCCCGAGGCATCGAAGAGATCGCCGCGCGTGATGCCCATGTCGGCGAGTTCAGCGTCCGAACAGGCGCCAAGGAGGTAAAGCGCATTTCGGTTTTTCCAGGCGGTCAGAAAGCGGGCCACGGCTGCCACGGCGCGGCCGGCAATGCGGGCCGGGGCGGCTGCAACATGCTGGAAAGCGGTCGTTGAAATGGCAGGTGCTGACATGGCCGTAACTCCTTTTGCTGGCCTCAAGGGTCCCGCAAGGCATGAAGCTCCGCCCGCCAGGCCAGCAAGCCTGCTGTCCGGCGCCCGCGGATCATTCTTTCCTTTCGGGATGAAGGGAGGATGCGCCCGCGCTATTGAATAGTCTAACGAATGTTTCTAATCTCAATCATCATCAATGCTGATGGATTGACCGATGTCTGCGCCGCTTGACCTTGACCAGCTGAAAACCTTCCTCGCCATTGCCGACACCGGCTCGTTCACGCGGGCTTCCGACATCGTGCACCGCACGCAATCGGCGGTATCCATGCAGATGCGCAAGCTGGAGGAGCGGCTCGGCAAGCCGCTGTTTGAAAAGGACGGGCGCACCAACCGGCTGACAGAGGATGGCGAGCGGCTGACTGTCTATGCGCGGCGGCTGGTGCAGCTTAACAACGAGACCATGGCGGCCTTTGATGACAGCCGTCTTGAGGGGCAGCTCAGCATCGGCACGCCGGATGATTATGCCGAGCGCTTCCTGCCGGAGATCATCGGCCGCTTCATGCGCTCCAACCCCAAGGTGGAACTGACGGTGCTGTGCGGGCCGACGGTGACGCTGGTGGAGGAAATCCGCAAGGGTGCGCTCGACATCGCGCTGATCACGCGCACCGACATGGACAATGCCGCCGAAATCGTGCGGCGCGAACCGCTGCTCTGGGTGTCATCCTCTGCCCATGATGTGCATGCCGAGCCGGTTCTGCCTCTGGCGCTTGGCCGCCCTTCCTGCAAATGGCGCGAACGGGCCATCAATGTGCTGGGCGCCATGAACCGCGAGCACAAGGTCATCTTCAACAGCTGGTCGGCCACGGTGATTGCCGCAGCTGTTCTGTCGGGCCAGGCGGTCTCGGTGCTGCCGGAGTGTGCGCTGCGCCCCGGCATGCGGGTGCTGGGCGAGGCCGAAGGCTTCAAGAGCCTTGGTGATGCGGGCATCGGCATCCTGCGTGGACGCTCAAACCATCCGGCGCTGGTGGATGCGCTGGCCCGCCACATTGCCGACAGCCTCGACAATCTGACCGTTCCCTCGACCTTTTCGGGCAATGGCGGCTTTGACTACCAGAGCGGGGCGGCTGGAAAGCGCGGCACCCGGCCCAAGCCCGGCCATGTGATGGCCGGATGGTAGGGAAGGCTTGACCGCAGGCAGCCGCCTTGCCCCAATGGGGCGATGGACAGCGAATCGAAAAGCAATGCAGCGGAATTTTCCGTTTCCGAGATCTCCAATGCGCTGAAGCGCACGGTGGAAGATGTCTATGGAAACGTCCGTGTTCGCGGTGAAATCTCCGGCTATCGAGGGGCGCATTCCTCCGGTCACGCCTATTTCGCGCTGAAGGATGAGCGCGCGCGGCTTGAAGCCGTGATCTGGAAGGGTGTGTTCTCGCGCCTGCGCTTCCGCCCCGAAGAGGGCATGGAAGTGATTGCCACCGGCAAGCTCACCACCTTTCCGGGATCATCCAAATACCAGATCGTGATTGATGCGCTGGAGCCGGCTGGTGCCGGCGCGCTGATGGCGCTGCTGGAGGAACGCAAGCGCAAGCTCGCGGCTGAAGGCCTCTTCGATCCGGCGCGCAAGCAGTTGCTTCCTTTCATGCCGATGGTGATCGGTGTCGTCACCTCCCCGACAGGGGCGGTGATCCGCGACATCATCCACCGCATTGCCGACCGTTTCCCGCTTCATGTGGTGGTGTGGCCGGTGCGCGTGCAGGGCGAGACGTCAGGCGCGGAAGTGGCGCGCGCCGTTGCCGGCTTCAATGCGCTTTCCTCTTCGGACGGGATTGCCCGGCCGGACGTGATCATCGTGGCGCGCGGCGGCGGCAGCCTGGAGGATCTCTGGGGGTTCAACGACGAGGCGCTCGTGCGCGCGGTGGCAGCTTCGGACATTCCGGTCATCTCCGCCGTCGGCCACGAGACCGACTGGACGCTGGTCGAC
>JBGSQC010000222.1:0-8404 GCA_041738295.1 Zhengella sp.
TGTCATGTCGGAAGGTTCTGCCGCGCTCGTACTGGAATCGCTCGAACACGCCACGGCGCGCGGTGCCAAGGTGCTCGGCATCATGCTGGGCTGCGGCGAAAAATCCGATGATTTCCACCGCACCCGCTCCAAGCCCGATGCCTCGCCGGCCATTGGCGCCGTTCGCGCAGCCCTGTCCGATGCCGGAATGGAAGGCCAGCCGGTTTCCTATGTGAATGCCCATGGCACCTCGACCCCGGAAAACGACAAGATGGAATGGCTGGCCCTTTCCACTGTCTTTGGCGAGGCCATCAAGTCCATCCCGGTCTCATCCAACAAGTCGATGATCGGCCACACGCTGTCTGCAGCCGGCGCCATCGAGGCCGCCATCTCGCTGATGACCATGCAGGAAGGCTTCCTTCCTCCGACCATCAACTACGACCATCCCGATCCGGCCATCGAGATCGATTGCGTGCCCAACACCGGGCGTGCGGCCAATGTAGCGACGGTGCTCTCCAATTCTTTCGGCTTTGGCGGGCAGAATACCTGCCTTGTCATGGCGCGTGAACCGGTCTAGACGCCTGTTCAACCTTGGCTGATGAAAAGGGGTGGCATTGCTGCCCCGGAATCGGGCTTGCCTGCGGCCAAAGTGCCGCCGAGAACGGACGGAACAATCATGCGCGCACTGCAACTCATCGAGGATCGCAAGCTTGAGATCGTGGATCTCGCTCCCCCGCCGCCGCCCGGCCCCGGTGAAGTCACGCTGGCAATCCGCGTTGTGGCGCTGAACCACATCGATGTCTGGGGCTGGCGCGGCATGGCCTTCGCCAAGCGCAAGATGCCGCTGGTGATCGGCGCGGAAGCCTCCGGCGTGGTCGAGGCCATCGGCCCCGGCGTCGCCAATGTGCTGCCCGGCCAGTTGGTCTCGATCTATGGCGCGCGCACTTGCGGCCATTGCCGCCATTGCCGCGCCGGCCGTGACAATCTGTGCGAACATGTTGGCGGCGTCCACGGCTTCCATCTGGACGGCTTCGCGCAGGAAAAAATGAACCTGCCCGCCCGCCTGCTGGTTCCCGCCCCTCCCGGTGTATCCGATATTGGCGCAGCCCTTGCCCCAGTCACCTTCGGCACGGTCGAGCACATGCTGTTTGACAATGCCAAGCTGGAGCCCGGCGAAACCATCCTCGTCCATGCCGGCGGTTCGGGCATCGGCACGGCTGCGATCCAACTCGCCAAGAAAATGGGCTGCACCGTCATCACCACGGTCGGCTCCGACGACAAGATCGAGCGCGCCAAGGCGCTGGGCGCTGACCATGTGATCAACTATCGCACCGACCGGTTTGAAGGTGTGGTGCGCAAGATCACCAAGAAGAAGGGTGTGGATGTGGTGTTCGAGCATGTCGGTGCCGATACCTGGGCTGGTTCCATGCTGTGCCTGAAGCGCGGCGGCCGCCTTGTCACCTGTGGTTCCACTTCGGGTGTTTCCACCTCGATGAACCTGATGCAGCTTTTCCAGCAGCAACTGAAAATCCTCGGTTCCTTTGGGTGCCGCATGGAGAACATGGCCGACGCCATGCAGAAAATGGCGCGCGGACTGGTCGAACCGGTGATCGACACCGAATGCCGCTTCGAGGATATCGACGTCGCGCTGGGCCGTATGGAAACGCGCAACGTCTTTGGCAAGATCATCCTGCGCGTGAACTGAACGGGGCCATGTCCACCAGCCTCACCCCGCGCCAGCGCTTCGTCTACCGGATGGTGAAAGCCGTCAAGACGGTGGAATACTGGGTAACGGCGAAGCTGATCCTCGGCCTGCTCTGGCTGGTAAAGAAGCTTCCTCCGGATGCCTCCATGAACCTTCTGGAGCGCCTTGCCCGCCGCTTCGGGCCATGGACCGGCCGGCACCGCGTGGCGCTCGACAACCTGGAAAAGGCATTTCCGGAAAAGACACAGGAAGAGCGCGAGACCATTGCCCGCGACATGTGGGGCAACATGGCCCGCCTGATGGGCGAATATGTCTTCCTTGACCGCATCTTCGACTACGACCCCGCACGCCCCAACGAAGGCCGCGTGGAAGTGGAAGGCGTGGAAATCTTCGAGCGCCTGCTGGAAGCAAAGGGCAAGCCAGCCATCTTCTTCACAGCACACATGGGCAATTTCGAGCTTCTGCCGGTGGCCGCCGCCACTTACGGGCTGGAAGTGACCGCCCTGTTCCGCCCGCCCAACAATCCGTTTCTCGCTGAACGCCTTTTGGGCGCGCGCCACACCGCCATGGGCCATCTGGTGCCATCACGCGCCGGTGCCTCGCTGGCACTCGCCCGCGTGCTGGAGGAAGGCGGCCAAGCCGGCATGCTGGTCGACCAGAATTTCAAGCGCGGCACCTACACGGAATTCTTCGGGCGGCCCTGCGCCACTTCGCCTTTGCTGGCCAAGCTCGCGCGCAATTTTGATTGCGATGTCTATCCCGCCCGCTGCATCCGCTTGCCCGGCGGGCGGTTCCAACTCACCTTGTTTGACCGGCTCGACATTCCCCGCACGCCAGCAGGAAAGGTCGATGATGACCGGCTGACCCAGCTTGTCACATCCGTTGTGGAGGATTGGGTGCGCACCGATCCCGGCCAGTGGATGTGGTTCCACAAGCGCTGGAAGGGCGGACGCGGCGCGTCACGCCGCCTGAAGCGCAAGCAGGAACGGGACGCGCTGCGCCAACAATCTTCAGCTTCCTGAAGTTGTATCTTGGAGCGACAATTATAAAAGGTTGTATATCGCATTCTTCGCCACTCTAGCGTGAGGAGAATGATTTGACCGTAGAGCCGCAACGCCATCCCAACCTGCCGGTCCCGGTAATCCTTGCGAGCCATCCGCTGAAGCGCTTCTGGCCCCGCTCCAGTCCCGAGCGGCCCTGGTGCTTCCGGCGCGGAACCTCGCCACAATCACCGCTGGAGCATTTGCTGGAGTCCTTCTGTTCGGATTCCCGCTTTGCCCCGCCTCTGGTGGTCTGCTCGGACTCCTCCATCCGGGCTGCCAGCGAGCAGACCGCTCCCTGGCGCGAGCGCGGCGTCAAGGTGATGACGGTCCCCCAAGACACCCGCAACGGCACGGCTGCCGCCATGGCGGCGATCGAACTTTCGGCAACCAGCAGCCGCCGCGGCCTTCTGTTCATTCCGGCAACCATGGTGGCGGCGACTGGGGAAAGCTTGCCGGACCTGCTTGCCCGCTCTATTTCGACCTTGGCTGATCCGGCAGCAGTGCTGGTTCAGACCCGCACCAACCGGCCGGGCGACAGCGGCATTGCCTTTGATCCGGGACACAGTTTTCAAGGTGGGCGGCTGTTTTCGGTCGCAGGCATCCGCACCCTGGATGCCGATGTGCCGGACCCCGCGCTGTCTGAAGCCTCCAGTCTGCAGGTGCCTGTCGGTACGTTCTATTGCCACGCACCGGTCCTGATGGATGCCTTGAAGGAAGCCGCGCCAGTGCTCCTGAAATCAGCGATCACAGCCCTTCAACTGGCGGAAAGGACGGGCTCCGTCATCCACCCGCATTCGGGGTTCCTGTCGCTGTCGACCGGCTACGGAGCGGCCGAATTCCTGCTCGCCGGAAAAGCCCGCATCCTGCTGCAACCGGTCGGCAACAGGCTGAAATCATTGAACGGCTGGGCCGACACCAACCCGGCAGATGATGACGGCGCCAGCCCCATGCCGATCCATGCGGCGGGCATCAGCGGTTGCCGTATCATCCAGGGTGCAGGTGGGGTGTTCATTGCAGCTCCCGGTCACGAGCATGAGGCTGAAAACCACTATCGCCGCCCCGGCGAAATCGAAACGGGCCGAACCGCAAAGCTGCGCATGCGCCAATGGGGTGCCGAACAGCTGGTCGAGGAGGATTACGGCATTAAAATGCTGCGGCTGGAAATTGATCCCGGCGGTGTGCTGACGCCGGAGTGCCATTTCCGGCGGACCGAAACATGGACCATTAGTTCCGGTCAGGGCGTGGCCATCATTGACCAGCGCATCCAGGTGGTCGGGCCGGGAGACCTGCTCACCATCCCTCCGGCCGCCATCCATTCGCTGCGCAACACCGGCCTTGAGCCGCTGGTGATCTATGAACTGCGGTCCGGCACCTATCTGGAGGATGACGACAGGGTCCGCACCGAACCCGCCGCCCAGTCATCGGTACAAGAGTCCCTTCTGCAGGCCTGAAGCAACACAAGGCCGCCGGCATTGTGCCCGCGGCCTTGTTGACACCGAACCGGCCAAACCGGCCGACAAATGCAAGATCAGTTGGTGATCACGATCCGCACATTCTTGGGCCCGACCTGCTTGGCCATGGAATAAAGCGCACGCGCATTTTCGGGATGAAGCCGGATGCATCCATGGGAAGCAGGGCGGCCCAGCGCCTTGACCGCGCCGGTTCCGTGAATGGCGTAGCCGCCACGGAAGAAGATGGAATGCGGCATCGGCGAATTGTCGTATTTGCGCGAATACCACATGGTGTGCATGCGCGTCGGACGGTAGGTGCCGCGCGGAGTGGAGTAGCCGCTGCGCGCGGTCGACACTTTCCACTGCCCGACGACCGCGCCGTGCTTCTTGACCGTCATGGTCTGCGAAGAAACGTCAATATGGGCAACAAGGCTCGCGGCCATACTGGCAACCGCCGTCCCCATCACCATCATTGTGGCCGCAGCAAGCGACATGATCATTTTTTTCATGGTCTGATCCCTCTTCATCTGATGCCCCATTCGACTATCACAAACTATTACAACGCTCCGTGAATTCCATTACACATTCCGTTGATAGGCGGACAGGACACTTCCTTCTGCTTGTTAGGGTTACCTTTTTACGTTTACGCGCTGGCCCTGCACACAGTGGATTTCCGTGATGCAGACCCTTGCCAAGCCACGGAAACCATTCTCATATGTGCCGATGACAGACGATCTGAAAACCCGCATTGAAGCCCGCCGCGACGACCTGGTAGCGCTCACCCGCGACCTCATCCGTTTCCCGACTGTCAACCCGCCAGGCGAGGCCTATCGCCCTTGCGCGGAGTTTGTCGGGCAGGAAATGAAGCGCCGCGGCTTTGAAATCGAGTACATCCGCGCAGAGGGAACGCCCGGCGATACCGACGCCTATCCACGCGTCAATGTGGTGGCGCGCCGCGAAGGCAAAGGCCCCGGCCCCACCGTTAACTTCAACTCCCATATCGATGTGGTGGAGGCGGGCCACGGCTGGACGGTCGACCCGTTCGAGGGCGTCGTGAAGGATGGCCGGGTCTATGGCCGCGGCGCCTGTGACATGAAAGGCGGGCTTGCCGCATCCATCATCGCGGTCGATGCCTTCATCGACCGGCATCCTGGTTTTCCCGGTGCCATCGAGGTTTCCGGCACGGTGGACGAGGAATCCGGTGGCTTCGGCGGCGTCGCCTATCTGGCCCACAAGGGCTATTTCTCGAAGCCCCGCGTCGACCACGTCATCATCCCCGAACCGCTCAACAAGGACCGCATCTGCCTTGGCCATCGTGGCGTCTGGTGGGCGGAAATCGAAACCAAGGGCGAGATCGCCCATGGCTCCATGCCCTTCCTTGGCGATTGCGCGGTGCGCCACATGGGCGCCGTTCTGGAGGCGTTCGAGAAATCACTGTTCCCGCTGCTCGACAGCAAGCGCACCACCATGCCGGTGGTACCCGAAGGCGCGCGCCGCTCCACCCTCAACATCAATTCGCTGCATGGCGGCCAGAGCGAGGATTATTCCGGCCTTCCCTCACCCAACGTGCCCGACAGCTGCCGCATGGTGATTGACCGCCGCTTCCTGCTGGAAGAGGATATTGCCGAGGTGAAGGCCGAGGTCCTCGCCATCCTTGACCGGCTGAAGCGCGAGCGCTCCCGCTTTGATTTCTCCATCCGTGACCTGATGGAGGTGCTGCCTTTGATGACAGAGCGCGATGCGCCGGTGGTTCTGGCCGTTGCCGAGGCAATCCGCGAGGTTTTCGGCCGCGAACCGGATTATGTGATCTCGCCTGGCACCTATGACCAGAAACACATGGCCCGCATCGGCCACCTGCACGATGCCATCGCCTATGGTCCGGGCATTCTCGATCTTGCCCACAAGCCCGATGAATGGGTGGGCATTGACGACATGCTGGACTCCGCACGCGTCATGGCCATCAGCCTTGAACGCCTGCTGCTTGGCAAAACCCACATGATGGCCTGCGAACCCTGCTGACAGGGCTCTTTTTTGCTGCTTAACTCCGACCAACCTGCCCGCCGGGCACGACAACAAGGGGAAACGATCATGATGCAATCAAGGAACAAGGGCATTCTCGCCGCCGGCCTTCTGGTGCTGGCCATGTCCACCTCGGCCTTTGCCGCGCGCACCGACCTGGTGCTGGGCATCGTGCTCGAGCCGCCGCATCTCGACCCGACGGCAGGCGCAGCCGCCGCCATTGACGAAGTTGTCTATGCCAATATTTTCGAGGGCCTCACCCGCATCGGCGCAACCGGCGAAGTTTCGCCGGCGCTGGCTGAAAGCTGGGATGTCTCGGCCGACGGCAAGACCTACACCTTCAAGCTGAAGACCGGCGTGAAGTTCCATGACGGCACGGATTTCGAGGCAACCGACGTCGTTTTCTCCCTCGACCGCGCCCGGGGCGAAGCCTCGACCAATGCGCAGAAGGGCCTGTTTGCCGCCATCGACAAGGTGGAAGCCGTTGATCCGGCAACCGTCAAGATCACGCTGAAGAACCCGCAGGGTTCCTTCCTCTACAACATGGGCTGGGGCGACGCGGTGATCGTGGCACCGGAATCGGCCGAGACCAACAAGGACAAGCCGGTCGGCACCGGACCCTTCAAGTTCGACAACTGGGCCAAGGGCTCGTCCATCACCATCGTCAAGAACGACGCCTATTGGGGCGAGCCGGCCATGCTGACCAAGGCCGAGTTCCGCATCGTGCCGGATGCCGCAGCCGCCATTCCCGCGCTGCTCTCAGGCGATGTGCAGGCCTTCCCGCAAATGCCGGCCGGTGATGCGCTGCCGCAGATCCAGGCTGATCCGCGCTTCAAGGTGGTGATCGGCGCCACCGAAGGCGAAACCATCCTGTCGACCAACAACAAGAAGGCCCCCTTCGACAATCTGAAGGTTCGCCAGGCGATTGCCCACACGCTGGACCGCACCGCCATCATCCAGGCAGCCTCTGCCGGCAATGGCACGCCCATCGGCTCGCATTTCTCGCCCGCCAATGCGGCCTACGTGGATCTGACCGGCACCTATCCGCGCGACATCGACAAGGCCAAGGCCCTGATGAAGGAAGCTGGCCTCGAAGGTGGCATCAAGGCAACGCTGAAGCTGCCGCCCGCCCCTTACGCCCGCGACGGCGGCCCGGTGATTGCCTCGCAGCTGCGCGAGATCGGCATTGATCTGGAGATCATCCAGGTGGAATGGGCGCAGTGGCTGGAGCAAGTGTTCAAGGGCAAGGATTTCGACTTCACCATCGTCTCGCACACCGAGCCGAACGACATCGGCATCTATGCCCGCAAGGACTACTATTTCCAGTATGACAATGCCGAGTTCGACAAGGTGATGGCCGCGCTGGATGCCGAGAGCGACCAGGAAAAGCGCAACGCGCTTTACAAGCAGGCCCAGGAAATCCTCGCCAAGGATGCCGTCAACGGCTTCCTTTTCCAGCTGCCCAAGACTGGCGTCTGGGACGCCAAGGTCGAAGGCCTGTGGGAAAATTCCCCCGTCCAGGCCAACGACCTGACCAAGGTGAAGTGGGTGGATTGAGGACTTTGACACAGGAAAGGGCCGCGACCGCCGTCGCGGCCCTTTCCTTCCCTCACAGCCCGATGTCATGACCGCCTACATCCTCAAGCGATTGCTGATCGGCCTCGTCACCTTGCTCTTTGCATCGGTGATCGTGTTTGCCGTGCTGCAGGTGGTTCCGGGCGATCCCGCTCGCCTGATGCTCGGCATGAACGCCACCGAGGATGCCATTGAAAGACTGCGCGAGCAGATGGGCCTGAACGAGCCTGCCATCACGCAGTACCTGATGTGGATAGGCAACTTTCTGACCGGTGATTTCGGCCGCTCCTACACCTATTCCGTGCCGGTGCTGGACCTTGTGCTGGAGCGCCTCGTGGTGTCGCTGCCGCTGGCGCTGATCTCTCTGGCGCTCACCATCATCATCGCCATTCCGGTCGGCATTTTTTCGGCTTCGCGGCGCGGGCGTGCCGGTGACACCGTTTCCATGGGGCTGGCCCAGGTCGGCGTCGCCATCCCGAATTTCTGGCTGGCGCTGATGCTGGTCTATGTCTTTGCCGTCTGGTTGCGGCTGGTGCCTGCCGGCGGCTTTCCGGGCTGGGGCAATGGCATCTGGCCGGGCCTCAAGGCGCTGATCCTGCCGTCCATCGCGCTCGCGCTGCCGCAGGCTGCCA
>JBGSQC010000258.1:0-3009 GCA_041738295.1 Zhengella sp.
CTCAACTGGTCGCTGCTCCATGCCAGTGCGCGCCTGTCGCGGCCCTTGCCGGAAAATGCCTCGCTGGAAGCCCGCGACCTGACCATCACGGCCACCGCAGGCGGGCCGTCACTTTTGACCGCCGAAAACGGTCAGGCGCACATGCGCACCAACCAGGGCGACCTTGATCTTGCCGGCAGCCTGACCGGCCTGAAGATCGACGAGCGGCTGGCCGAGGGGCGCCTGCTTCCCGTTCTCGACGGCGTTGCTGACATCACCTTGTCCGAGGGCGCATCATGGCTGCTGGACAGGAAGCGTTCATTGCGGGGCCGCTCCGGCACGCTGCGCGATCTCACCATCAATGCGACCGACGCGGCCACCGGCATCCGCCTTACCGGTCCTTGGAGCGTGGACATGCAGGGCCGCCTCAACGGCCAGTTCACGCTGGTGATCCGCGAGCCGGGGCGCCTGGCTTCTGTGCTGTCTGCCATTTTCCCCGAACAGGCCGACAACATTTCCAAGGCTTCCATGGCGCTTGCCATGGCAGCCAACGGACCGGAAGGCTCAAGCCTGCCGATCACGGTCACGGACGGCCGCCCGGCCATCAGCTTCTTCACGCTGGCACCATTGCCGCGCCTGCCCTGACGGTTTGCCTCAGCCCTGCTTGGCAGGTGTGGCGTGGCGGCCAAAGTCCGGCGCGGCGGTGTCCTGTCCGGCCTCGATGATCGAGCGGCGCACTTCGCGGGTGCGGGTGAAGAGATCAAACAGCTTGTCGCCATCGCCCCAGCGGATCGCCCGCTGCAGGGCCGACAGATCCTCGCTGAACCGCGCCAGCATTTCCAGGATCGCATCCTTGTTGTGCAGGCAGACGTCGCGCCACATCACCGGATCGGATGCCGCAAGGCGGGTGAAGTCGCGGAAACCAGAGGCCGAATATTTGATGACTTCGGATTTGGTCACCGCTTCCAGATCATCGGCCGTTCCGACAATGTTGTAGGCGATGATGTGCGGCAGGTGCGAGACGATGGCCAGCACCATGTCGTGATGGTCAGGGTCCATCACGTCCACCCTGGAACCGCAGGCCTCCCAGAAGGCGCGCAGGCGCTGCTGCTGGACAGGATCAGTGCCCTCCATCGGCGTCAGGATGCACCAGCGCCCCTCGAACAGTTCGGCAAAGCCCGCATCCGGGCCGGAGCGCTCGGTACCGGCAATCGGGTGGCCCGGAATGAAATGAACGTGGCCCGGCACATGCGGCGCCATCTCCTCCACCACCTTCTTCTTGGTGGAGCCGACATCGGTGAGGATCGCACCGGCCTTCATCGCGGGCGCTATCTCAGCCGCCACCTTGCCGGACGCGCCCACCGGCACCGAGACGATGACCAGATCGGCGTCGGCCACGGCCTTGGCCGCATCCGCCTCATAGCGGTCGCCAAGCCCAAGTTCCTCGGCCCGCTTCAGCGTCTCGACCGAACGGGTGGAAATGATGATCTCGCCGGCCAGCCCCTCGCGCCGGATGACATGGGCAAGCGACGACCCGATGAGGCCGATGCCGACCAATGCAATGCGCGCGAACATCGGCTCGCCGCCTGCCTTCCCCTCATGCATGCCCATGATCAGCCTTTCAGGAATTCCGCCAGCGCGGCCAGCACGCCCTCATTGGCTTCCGCCGTGCCAACCGAAAGGCGCAGCGCATTGGGGAAGCCGTAGCCGGTGACACGGCGCAGCACATAGCCGCGCGAGCACAGGAACTCGTCAGCCGCTGCCGCGCTGTGCACGCCATCCTCGGGGAAATGCATCAGGAGGAAATTGCCGACGCTGGGCGTCACTGTGAGGCCAAGGTCGGTCAGGCCCTTGGTCAGCTTGCCGAGCCATTCCTCGTTGAAGTCCACCGCGTCTGACACAAAGCCACGGTCGCGGATGGCCGCAGCGCCTGCCTTGATCGCCAGAGCATTGACGTTGAACGGCCCGCGCACGCGGTTGATCGCGTCGCAAACCTCAGCCGGCGCATACATCCAGCCGATGCGCAGCCCGGCAAGGCCGTAGATCTTGGAGAAGGTGCGCGTCATCACCGTGTTGCGGTTCTGCGAGACCAGTTCGATGCCCGCCTCGTAATCGTTCTTGCGCACATATTCGGCATAAGCCGCATCCAGCACGAGGATGACGTGCAAGGGCAGCCCGGCGCGCAGGCGGCGCACCTCGTCGACCGGAATGTAGGTGCCTGTCGGATTGTTCGGATTGGCAAGGAATACCATCTTCGTCTTGGCCGTCACGCAGGCAAGGATGGCATCGACATCACTCGTCAGGTTCTTTTCCGCTGCCACCACCGGCACCGCGCCATTGGCCCGGATCTGGATGTTGTAAACAAGGAAGCCGTGCTGCGTGTAAATCGCCTCGTCGCCTTCTCCGAGATAAGTATGGGCGAGAAGGCCCAGCAGCTCGTCCGAACCGTTTCCGGCGATGATGTTGGCCGGGTTGAGGCCGTGCACTTCTGCAATGGCGTTGCGCAGTTCATTCGACTGGCCGTCGGGATAGATTTCCAACCGCGCAAGCACCTGCTCCATCGCCTCGCGCGCCTTCGGCGAGCAGCCGAGCGGCGTTTCGTTGGAAGAAAGCTTGTAAACCTTGGCCACGCCGTCCACGTGCTCGCGCCCCGGCACATAGGCGGAAATGTCCATCACGCCCTTGTTGGGTTGCAGCAGGGTTTCACTCTTCATCGTGCTCATGGCAGGTCCATCCGGAAGCAGGTTTTCTGGAATGCGGACATACTAGGCGCGCGGGCTCTTGTCGAGGGAAACACCCTTGGAGGCGCGCGAAGCGCCCTGCGGCGAAAGCACCGGCACGAAGACGCGCCGCGACGAGCGCTGCGTCACCGGACGTCCCTGATAGAGCCGCTTCTGCGCCTCCACCACGATGACGCCGGAGAAGACCGGCCAGAAGCGCCGCCCCGCCCGTTCCAGCGCGGTGGCGAAGCGCAGCGCGGAGCGCTTTTGCAAGGGAGGGAAAAAGAGCGCGTCGGCACTGTCGCCCGGC
>JBGSQC010000283.1:0-6931 GCA_041738295.1 Zhengella sp.
CTTCAGGCTGGTGATGACCGTCTCGGTGTTCCCGGCATTCACCGTCACCCGCACACCGGGATGGCGCTTGCGGAATTGTGCCAGGATGTGCAGCAGATGATGCGCACTGTCAGCGACGATGCGCAAATGGCCGGATCGAAGTGCGCGGCTTTCGGTCAGGAACTCCAGTGCCTGCTGTTCGCTGTCAAAAAGCCGCCTCGTGATCTGTAGCAAATGCTCGCCGGCCTGGGTCAGCGTCACCTGTTTTCTCAGCCGGTTGAACAGGATGACGTCATATTCTTCCTCCAGTCTGCGAACCTGGTCTGAAATCGCCGGCTGGGTGAGGAACAACTCATCGGCAGCGCGCGAAAAGCCGCCATGCAGGGCCACGTAGTGGAAGGCGCGAAGCTGGACATAACGCATGGTTTCATTATCCGGCAAAATTTATGGTTGGATAAAAAGTAACGATTTGATTTATGATTGGCAATGGCGCTGTCTGGTTGCTGATCGACACGGAGAGTGCCATGCCGCTGATCTTGCTCCTCCTGCATCTGGGCGCAGCCGTCATGCTGCTGCTCTGGGCTGTGCGCATGGTGCGCACCGGGGTGGAGCGCGCCTATGGGGCGGAATTGCGTGATGCCATGCGCCGCGCCCGCCAGGGCACCGCCTTGATGGCAGTCGTCGGCATGGTCACCGCCATCGTGCTGCAAAGCGCCACGGCGGTTGCTGTGCTGGCGACCGGCTTCTCCACCTCCGGCATCCTTTCCACCGGCACCGGCATTGCAGCGCTGCTGGGCGCTGATCTCGGCTCGGCCCTTGTCGTCAAGCTGCTCTCCTTCAACTTGTCGGAACTTGTCCCGCTTCTGCTGTTTGCCGGATCCGCCATGTTCCTGAAATTCGAGGGCCGCGCCGTTCGTCAGGTCGGACGCATCGTGCTCGGTCTCGGCTTCATCCTTCTGTCGCTGAAAATGCTGGGAGAAGCGACCGAGCCGCTGCGCGACAGCACGCTGGTGCCTCAAATCATCGCCTATCTGCGCACCGATCCGCTGACGGCCTATCTGGTGGCCGCCGGCATCGCGTGGCTGCTTCACTCCTCCGTTGCCACGCTCCTGCTCTTTGCCAGCTTTGCCGCCTCCGGCCTGCTTCCGCTTCAGGCGGCATGGCCCATGGTGCTGGGCGCCAATTTGGGCGCAGGCATGCTGGCCTTCTGGCTGACACGCACCGTGCCGGCCAAGGCGCGCCGCATCCCTCTGGGAAATCTCATTTTTCGCGGGCTGGCGACGCTGGTGGCGCTCGGCCTTCTGCAGGTGTTCACCTTGCCCGATGCCATCTCGGAAGCGCCCCCTTCCATTGCGCTTGTCAATTTCCACGTCGCCTTCAACCTGGCGCTCCTGATTTTCTGCCTGCCCTTCACCGGACTGATGGACAGGCTGACCACGCAACTGCTTCCCGAGCCGACCGATCAATTGGATGGCGCAGCGGCCTTTCATTCCGCCCTTGACCGCTCCACCCTTTCACGCCCTGCCCTGGCCCTGGCCAGCGCCCAGCGCGAACTGTTGAAAATGGGCGAAACACTGGAGACCATGCTGCGCCCGGTGATGGATGTGATGGAGTCCGGCGACCACGGCCAGATCGTGCGACTGCGCACGCTTGATGAGCATATCAACAAGCGCCACACCGGGATCAAGCTCTTCATTGCCGATGTGAACCGCGGAGACATCAACGATGAGGAGGCGCGCAAGGGGCTCCAATTGGCCAGCCTCGCAACCGATTTCGAGGCCGTCGGCGACATCATCGCCAAGAACCTGCTGACGCTGGCCGAGGAGAAGGCCGACCGGAAACTGAAGTTCTCCGATGAAGGCTGGAAGGAAATGATCAGCCTGCATGACCGGGTTCTCGCCAATGTTCAAATGGCGCTGAACGTTCTGGTCTCCGGCGATCTTGAGAGCGCGCGCCAGCTGGCCGAGGAAAAGACGGTGCTGAGAAAACTGGAACGCACCAGCCAGGACCGGCATTTGGAGCGGCTGAAGTCCCGCCGGCCCGAAAGCATCGAGACCAGCGACATGCATCTGGAAATCGTGCGCGGCCTGAAGGAGATCAATTCGCTGATCGCCAAGGTAGCCTATCCCATCCTCCAGGAACGCGGCGTCCTGCTGGACAGCCGTCTGGCCAGCGCCAAAAGAGACATCGATTGAATTTATAGTTTCATCTGAAATAACGATTTTACAGATACAACTCAATGATGGAAATGTGGGTTTAGAACACAGGCGGAAACCCCGGAGGAAACCATGCCGCTCACCGATTCGTCCCTGTTTCCGGATCCGCGCCTTGGGGAACCGTTTCTGCTGACGCCGGGCCCGCTCACCACCGCTTATTCAGTCAAGGAAGCCATGCTGCGCGACTGGGGCTCCTGGGATGGCGATTTCCGCGCCATGACCAAATCGCTCTGCGAGCAGCTTGTGGCGCTGGCCGGAGACACCAAGGGCGAATTCGCCTGTGTGCCGATGCAGGGCTCCGGCTCGTTTGCGGTTGAAGCCATGCTCGGCACCTTCGTCCCGCGGGACGGCAAAGTGCTGGTGCTGGCCAATGGTGCCTATGGCCTGCGCGCCGCCGAGACGCTGCGCGTCATGGGCCGCGCCTTCACCCTGATCGACAAGGGCGACTACCTGCCGCCGCGGGGTGACGAAGTGGATGCCGCGCTGAAGGCCGATCCCGCCATCACCCATGTGATCGCCATCCATTGCGAAACATCTTCGGGCATCCTCAACCCGGTCGAGGAAATCTCGCAGGCCGTCTATGACAATGGCCGCAAGCTGCTGATCGATTCCATGTCCGCCTTCGGCGCTGTTGACCTCTCCGTCAACCGCATCCGCTACGAGGCCATGGTGTCGTCCGCCAACAAGTGCATCGAAGGCGTGCCGGGTTTCGGCTTCGTCATCGCCCGCGTGTCGGAACTGGAAGCCGCAAAGGGCAATGCCCATTCTCTGAGCCTTGATGCCCATGCCCAGTGGGCGACCATGGTCAAGACCGGCCAGTGGCGTTTCACCCCGCCGACCCATGTGGTCGCGGCCTTTCTGGAAGCGCTCAGGATGCATGCTGCCGAAGGCGGTGTGGCCGGACGCGGCGCGCGCTATGCAAACAATCGCGACGTGATGGTTGCCGGAATGCGCGAGCTGGGCTTCGAGACGCTGCTCGCCGACCGCTGGCTGTCGCCGATCATCGTCACTTTCTTTTGCCCGTCCGATCCGGCCTTCGTCTTTGCTGATTTCTACGAACGCATGAAGGCCAAGGGCTTTATCATCTATCCGGGCAAGCTCACCGTGGTGGACTCCTTCCGCGTCGGCTGCATCGGCCGCATGGACGAGGCCATCATGCGCCGCGTGGTGGCAGCTGCCGCCGAAAGCCTGATGGAAATGGGCGTCGGCAATGCCGCTCCGCCTGCCATCGCCCTTGCCGAACGCGCCAAACTCGCCGCCTGACAAGGCTTAAAGACACCGAAACGAAAGACAGTTCCATGAATGCTCATTCCCGCACGCCGGTTTCCGCCAATGACCGGGTCTATCCCTGGCCCAAGGTTCCGGCGATCGCCATTTGCCTGGATGGTTGCGAGCCCGCCTATCTCGATGTCGCCATCGCCAAGGGCCTGATGCCGACGCTCAAGCGCATGCGCGAGACGGGCACCGACAGGCTGGCCCATTCGGTCATCCCGTCTTTCACCAACCCCAACAACCTTTCGATTGCCACCGGCCGTCCGCCGGCCGTCCACGGCATCTGCGGCAACTATCTCTACGAGCCGGAGACCGGCAAGGAAGTGATGATGAACGACGTGCGCTTCCTGCGTGCGCCGACCCTCTTCTCCAAGTTCTACGATGCCGGTGCCCGCGTTGCCATCGTCACCGCCAAGGACAAGCTGCGCGCTTTGCTCGGTGCCGGGCTGAAGTTCGACGAGGACCGCGCCATCTGCTTCTCGTCGGAACGCTCTGACCAGGCGACCAAGGCAGAGAACGGCATCGACAATGCGTCGGCCTGGCTTGGCCGCGCCGTGCCGGAAGTCTATTCCGCCGACCTGTCGGAATTCGTCTTTGCCGCCGGCGTCAAGCTGCTTCGCGAATGGAAGCCGGACGTCATGTACCTGACGACGACGGACTATGTGCAGCACAAATATGCGCCGGAAGACGCCGATGCGCAGTCCTTCTATGAGATGTTCGACAGATATCTCACTGAGCTGGACGCCATGGGCGCGGCCATCGTCGTCACTGCCGACCATGGCATGAAGCCCAAGCATCTGGCCGATGGCAGCCCGGCGGTCGTCTATGTGCAGGACCTGCTGGATGAGTGGCTCGGCAAGGACGCTGCACGCACCATCCTGCCGATCACCGACCCCTATGTGGTCCACCACGGCGCACTCGGATCCTTCGCCACCGCTTATTTGCCGGCCGGTGCCGACCAGGCCGACGTGATCGCGAAACTTCGTGCCACGCCCGGCATCATCCTCGTGGTCGACAAGACCGAGGCCGTGAAGCGCTTCGAACTGCCGGCCGACCGCATCGGCGACATCGTGATGATCTCGGGCGAGAACATGACCATCGGCACCTCGGCGCATCGCCATGACCTTGCTGCGCTCAACGAGCCGCTGCGCAGCCATGGCGGCCTGACCGAGCAGGAAGTGCCCTTCATCGTCAACCGCAAGATCGACCTGCCCGGCGCCCCGGTGCTGCGCAATTTCGATGCCTTCTTCTTTGCCACGACGGCAGCGGCGCTTTGACCATGCTGAAGAAAGCCCCACCCATCGCGATGCGCCATGAGACCATGCGCATCGCCGGCCACAAGGTCGATACGGTGGACCGGGTTCCGGTCCACTATCCCTGGACCAACGAGGTGATCGGCACCGTGCCCGCAGGCACCGCCGAGCATGCCCGCGAGGCCTTTGCCATTGCGCGGGCCTACAAGCCGAAGCTGACCCGCTATGAGCGCCAGAAGATCCTGCTCAACGCGGCGAAAATCATCGCCGACCGCAAGGCGGAACTGGCGCCGATCATCACCGCCGAGCTTGGCATTTCGCTGGCCGATGCGCTGTACGAATGCGGGCGCGCCTATGATGTCTATACGCTGGCTGGCCAGATGTGCATCATCGACGATGGCGAGATCTTCTCCTGCGATCTCACGCCCCATGGCAAGGCGCGCAAGATCTTCACCACCCGCGAGCCGCTGAATGCCATTTCGGCGATCACGCCCTTCAACCATCCGCTGAACATGGTGAGCCACAAGATCGCGCCCGCCATCGCCACCAACAACTGCATTGTCGTCAAGCCGACCGAACTGACGCCGCTGACCGCCCTTTGGCTGGCCGATGCGCTCTATGAGGCCGGTCTGCCGCCGGAAATGCTGTCCGTCGTCACCGGCTGGCCGAAGGACATCGGTGACGAGATGATCACCAATCCGGACTTCGACCTGATCACCTTTACCGGCGGCGTTCCCGTCGGCAAGATGATCGCCGCCAAGGCCGTCTACAAGCGGCAGGTGCTGGAGCTGGGCGGCAATGACCCGCTGATCATCTGCAACGATCTGTCCGATGCCGACCTTGCCAAGGCGGCCGACCTCGCCGTGGCCGGTGCCACCAAGAATTCCGGCCAGCGCTGCACCGCCGTCAAGCGCATCCTGGTGCAGGAAAGCGTCGCCGACCGCTTCTCGGCGCTTGTTCTGGAACGCGCCAAGGCGCTGCGCTTCGGTGATCCCATGGACCCGGCAACCGAGCTTGGCTGCGTGGTGCACGAGCGCGCTGCCGAGACCTTCGAGCGCCGCGTCTTCGATGCCGAAAAGGCTGGCGCGAAGATCCTCTACCATCCGGGCCGGCAGGGCGCACTGCTGCCGCCCATCGTGGTCGATCACGTGGCGCACGAAAGCGAACTGGTGATGGAGGAGACCTTCGGCCCCGTCATTCCCATCGTCCGCGTGCCGGACAATGACGAGTCCACCATGGCGATCTCCAACTCCACGCCCTTCGGCCTGTCATCGGGTGTCTGCACCAATGACTGGCGGCGCATGCAGGCCTACATTTCAGGCTTGGTGGTCGGTACCGTCAACATCTGGGAAGTGCCGGGATACCGCATCGAGATGTCGCCCTTCGGCGGCATCAAGGACAGCGGCAACGGCTACAAGGAAGGCGTGATCGAGGCGATGAAATCCTTCACCAACGTCAAGACCTTCTCACTGCCGTGGTGACCGCGATTGCATGACCCCAGGGTCATGAACCAACTCCATGCCGGACAGTCCGGCTGAAAGACAATGCATGGCTATTGTCCACACCGAAGGCGAATCCAACACTTCTGCCGCGCGCCGTGCCTGGGCTGAAAAGCACCCGGACGCGGCCACGCGCGCGTTGCTGGCGCGCGACGCCGACGCTTTCCTGCACCAGAGCCTGTCGAGCCCCTGCGTGAGCACCATTGCCAAAGCTCAAGGCATCTGGATCGAGGACACCGCAGGCCGCCGCTACATGGATTTCCACGGCAACTCGGTCCATCATCTGGGATATGCGCATCCCCGTGTTGTCTCCGCCATCAAGGACCAGCTCGACAGCCTGTCCTTTTCTCCGCGCCGCTTCACCAATGACGTGTCGGTAAGGCTTGCCGAAGAACTCGGGCACATCACGCCCGGCGACCTCGGCAAAGTGCTCTTCACCACCGGGGGGTCGGATGCCAACGAGGTGGCGCTGAAGATCGCGCGCGCCGCCACCGGCCGTTTCAAGACGCTGAGCTTCTGGGATGCCTTTCATGGCGCGGGCTTCGGAGCATCCTCGGTTGGCGGCGAAGCCACTTTCTGCAGCAAGATTGCCGGGCCGCTGCTGCCGGGCAGCGAGCATGTGGCACCCTTCAACTGCTACCGCTGCGCTTATGGCCATGCCGGGCCGGAGAGCTGCGCGCTGGCCTGCGCCAGGATGGTGGACTTCGTGCTG
>JBGSQC010000285.1:0-5986 GCA_041738295.1 Zhengella sp.
CGGGTCCGGCTTCACGTCCTGCTTGGGCGCCGGCTCAACCTTGGCTTCGGTCGCCGGAACCGGCTTCGGCTCGGATTTCGGCTGCGGCTTGGGTTCGGGCTTGGGCACGGGAACAGGGGCGGGATCCGGCTCAGACTTGGGGGCTTCAGCCGTTTCCACCTTGCGCGGCGCAGGCGTGGGCGTCGGCGCGGTTTCAAGGTCGATGTCGTTGTCGCCCTCGTTGACCGCGTTCTTCACCGTTTCCGGGCGCTTGGTAGGCTTCGGCGCAGGCGTTTCCTTGACGGGGGCCTTCTTGTCGCCCTTGACGAGCTGTGCAAGCTCGGTCTCTGTGATCGTCGAGACGGCAAGGCTCTCCACCACTTCAAACGGCTTCGGCGCGGTCACGGTCAGCAGGCCGAAGGCCAGCAAACCGCCGTGCAGAAGCAAGGATGTGGTGAGACCAGCCTTCATCGCTTAGCCATTGTCATCCTGGAGGGTCACAAGGCCGACATTCTCAAAGCCACCTGCCTGGATGCGCGACATCACCCGCATCACCGAGCCATAATCGATGGTGCGGTCACCGCGCACGAAGATGCGCGCGTCAGAGCCTGTCGAGCGGATCGCCTGCAGTTTTGGCACCACATCCTCAAGGCTGATTTCCTCTTCCTGCAGGAAGACACGGCCCTGCCCGTCCACTGAGACGACCAGCGGCTGGGTTTCCGAATTCATCGGCTTGGCATCGGTTTGCGGAAGGTCGACCGGCACGCCGGCCGTCAGCATGGGTGCGGTCACCATGAAAATGATCAGCAGCACCAGCATGACGTCCACAAAGGGCGTCACGTTGATGTCGGAGATCACGCCTGCGCGGCGTCCGCGACGGCGATGCCCGCCGCCCGATGCCTTGTTGCCCATCGACATGCCCATGGTTCAGTGCCTTCCCAATGTGGTGGCGGTCAGGCCGCAGCCTGCGTGGACCGCGGTGCAGTCTTCTCATCAATCTGCCGCGACAATATGGCGGAGAACTCGTCGGCAAAGCCTTCCATGCGCGCACCGAGCTTGGACGCATCCGACGACAGCTTGTTGTAGGCGATGACGGCGGGAATGGCAGCAAGCAGGCCGATGGCGGTGGCGAGCAGGGCTTCGGCGATGCCGGGTGCGACGACTGCGAGGTTGGTCGACTTGGAACCGGCAATGGCCTGGAACGAGGTCATGATGCCGACAACCGTGCCGAACAGGCCGATGAAGGGGGCAGCCGAACCGACTGTTGCCAGGAAGCCGATGCGGCTCTCCAGCGTTTCCATTTCACGGGTGAGTGCCAGATCCATGGCCTTGTCGATGCGGGTCTGCAGCGCCAGCGGCGAGCGCGCGCCCTTCTCAAAACTCTTCTTCCATTCGCGCATGGCCGCCACAAAGATCGAGCCCATGCCGGAGGTCTTGCGGTCTGCCAGCGTGCGGTAGAGCTCTTCCAGAGACTGGCCCGACCAGAAGGTGTTCTCGAAACGGTTGAGCGCCATGCGCATGCGCGAAAAGGCCACCAGCTTGTCGACGATGATGGCCCAGGTCCAGACTGACGCCAGAAGCAGGCCGATCATCACGGTCTTGACGATCAGGCCGGCCTGCATGAACAGCGCCCAGACCGAAAGTTCTGCGCCGGGCGCTGCAAGTGCCACTTGTTCCATTTTGGTTCGAATCCCTTTGGGTGCTGGCACCGCCAGATTGGCGAGGCTTGCCCTTGTCCTGTTGGTCCGCTGAAAGCCGGAATGCCGTGTTCTTTTTCAGAACCAGCCATTCCCGGCCTTTTCCGGGCAAAATTTGGTTAAACAAAGGCGTTGCCGATCACGCCTTCGCACACGCAACAAGCTTGAATCAACATGGTTAAGGATGTGTTAGGCTTGACAGTGTCTTGGCGCTTATCCGGCGGTCAGGCTACGCGGCGCAAAGGCGGTGATCCATTCCTTCGGAAAGCGCCGGGGCTTTCCGGCAGCGCTCATTATCGCCGCTTCCACCCGGGCGCCGATCAGCAGTTGATCGCCGCGATGAATGGTCTGGCCCATGGTGATGCGCGCGCCGGAAATGGCTTCCGTCCAGCTGGTCACCTCGAGAATGTCGTCAATGCGTGCCGGTGACTTGAAGTCGATCTCCATGCGCCGGACCACCCAGACAATCGGCTCGCCCAACTCGCCATCGGCAAGCGAGGTGTGCAGCACGCCGGCAACCCGCAAATAGTCCGAGCGCCCGCGTTCAAGAAACTCCAGATAACGCGCATGATAGACGACGCCGGAAAAATCCGTGTCGGCATAGTAGACCCGCGCCAGCAGCCGGTGCCCCTCTGCGGTCAGTTCGCCCGACAGCGGCGCAAGGAGGGAAGCGCCGCCTTTACCATGTTCGCTCATTTCGCCCTGCCTTAACCGCTCTGCCGCCGGTTTCTGCCATAATCGCAGCCGACCCTTTCCGGATGGCATTGATGAACCCTGCAATCAAGACCCTGTGGGCCGCTGGCGCCTTTTTCGCAGCCTTGGCTCTGGCGCAAGGACCGGCCCTTGCCGCCTCGCCCGCCTTCCGCATGGGGCCGGGCCTTTCCATGGACATCTGGGTGACATGGCCCGACGAAAGCCGCTGGGGCGAGCGCGATGTGATGCTGCCCTTCCCCGAATGGCGCCAGCATCTCGACGACAGCGACCTGGAGGCGAACAAGGCCACCGGCATCACCATGCTGCGCCTGCCGGTCGATCCGTCGGTCTTTCTGTCGAGAGAAACCCGCGCCTTGCGCGAAGACCTGATGCAGTCGGTGCTGGAGACGGTTCGCCTGATCCGCTCGCACGGGTTGACGGTGATCCTTGATCTGCATTCCCTGCCCGCCGGATCGAACCGCTCCATCGGCACGGTGCAGGTGCTGGCGGATGAGGCGCTGTTTGACGCCTATCTTGGAACCGTGCGTGATTTTGCCCGCCTCATTGCGCGTGAGGATCCGGAAGGCGTGGCGCTGGAGCTGATGAACGAGCCGGTGTCAGGCTGCAAGACCGACGCCGAGAAGGCCGGCTGGAACGCGAGGCTGAAGCGGCTTTACGCGGCCGCCCGCGCTTCCGCCCTTGAAACCACGCTGGTGCTGACCGGCGCCTGCTGGGGCGGGGCCGACGGTCTCGCTGCCGTCGATCCCAAGGACATTGCCGACGGCAATGTCATCTGGTCCTTCCATTCCTATGCGCCCTTCATCCTGACCCATCAGGGCGCAGGCTGGACCGGCGATGTCAGTCCCTATGCGACAGGCATCCCCTTCCCGCCCCATGGTGAAAACGCCGAAGAGACCGCAAGGGCAGTTGAAGCCATCCGCGAACGGGTGAACGCCGACGCACCCTTCCTGCGCCGCTCGGGCATCATGGCCTTCGTCGAAGAGGAACTGGCCAAGCTCGACACCCCGGAAAAACTTGCCACAGAGATGGAAAAGCCCTTCGCTCAGGTGTCCAGCTGGGCAAGGGAGAACGGCATTGATCCCGCCCGCATCCTACTCGGCGAATTCGGCATGATCCGACAGGAATACCAGAACCCTTACGTCATGAAGCCGGAGTGGCGTGCCGCCTATGTGGAGGCGATGATCACCCTTGCGCAAAAGCACGGCTTTGCCTGGTCGGTCTGGGGCTATGGCGGCGCGTTTGGCGTGATGCAGGAGTTTGATGGCCGTCCAGCCGAGCCGGACGTGCGCGACGTCATCGGCAAGGCTGCACGGCGTTAGCCTTACCCGCCGAACGGCACCGCATCGGGGATCTCGTAGCGCTCCTGCCCGATCATGATGGTGGAAAGGTCGCTGTCCTTGCTGGCCGAGAAGGGCTGGTTGTCGGCCTGCGAAAAATCATAGCCGGTCGCCACGCCCTTTTCGAAAATGATCATCCGCGTGCGCCCGTCCGGCTTGGTGACTGTCACGAATGCCGAGCCCTCACCCTGGCGCTCCACGCCGAAGGGGCAGGAGCCGGTCGGCGCGCCGCCGCCCATCGAGCAGGGAATTTCGCCGGTCGCCTCATAAGTCGTGCCGGCCACCTTGGCATCGGTTGATGCTGCGGGCGCGGCTGCATCAATGGCAATGCCCAGCGTGTAGTTTGCCACTTCGTCGCGCCGGGCTGCCGACCGCATCATGTAAACTGAAACCGTGTAATCGCCATTGGCAGGCAGCACGCCTTCATAGGAATTCAGCGGATCGGTCATCTCAGAATTGGCGATGGCCTCGTCGCCCGGACCCTTGCCGGGGCCGTAGAGATTGAAATAGGTCGCCGTATGGCTTGTCGTGAGCTTCAGGCGCATGGTCTGGTCGGCACTCGCGCCGATCTTGTAGGACACCGAGCCATAGCCCTTGATGGACCCCTTGAGTTCCGTGCCATTCGCCCCCTTGGCGAAATGAACGACCTCGGTGCGAACATCGTCGGCAGCCTGCACGGCAGGGGAAGCGGCCAACAGGGACAAGGGAACCACGCAGGAAAGAAGGATCTCGCGGATGGAAAGCGTCATGACATTTGCCTCCAGGGGAAGGGAGTGTTTCGAAGTCCGGCGGGCACTCAGCTGGTGACGATGACGAAATCCTTGCCCGAGCGCCGGTCGGCTTCCAGCGGCGCATCGGTGGTGATCAGCATCATGCCGGGATGCAGCCGCTTGGTCATGGCCGCGACAAAACTGGTGTCAGCCTTCATGCGGGTCAGAAGGTCGCCTGCGCCCGGCGCGGCACCCGCCTCGTGATGATGGCTGATCGCGCTCCATTGCAGGCCCTTGGCCCCGTCATGGGCACCCACCAGCACGAAGACATTGGAGCCGAGAGTGGAGCTGCCTTTCAGCGTGAGGGCCGAGCGGGCGATGACCTCATTGTTCTCGATCAGCTCGATTTCCTTGCTCGCCGACGAGGCAATGACCGAATGAACCGGATAGCGCTCGGCCTCCGACCAGTCCGACGGATGCTTCTTGCCGGTCAGCGCGTTGACGGCATGGACGAACTCCGACTCTGCATAATCACCCAGCACCATGCCCGGATGGATCAGCTCCCACGGATCGGAATGCGAGCCGGAAATGATCACCGGCGTGCCAAGATGGGTGATCGAAAACAGGTCCTCGGAAAAGGCCATCGGCAGGCGGATGCAGCCATGGCTGGCCGGATAGCCGGGCAGGTTTCCCGCATGCAGCGCAATGCCCGACCAGGTGAGCCGGTTCATGTTGGGCATCGGCGCGTCATTGTAGGTGGATGACCGGTGGTTCTTGTCTTTCTGCAGGATGACGAAAACACCCGTCGGCGTCTCGTGGCCGGGCTTGCCTGTCGAGCAGGTGGACGCGCCGATGCGGATGCCGTTGCGATAGACATGGACGCGCTGCTCGGGGATCGACACGACGACCGCCACCGGCCCGCTGCCCTGCCGCTCCGGATGCCAGGTGAACTCTCCCGGCTTCAGGTCCTTGATGTCCTTCATCACTTCCTTGCCGAAGGCAGAAACCCCAAGGAAGAAGGCACCCGTGCCGGCGAGGCCGCCCAGCACCATCCGTCGTGACAGGTTATTGAACGCCATGGCCTATCTCCGGGTGCATCAGCGATGGCGCATGTTGAACCCGATTTTATTGCGGGATCAAGACACATCCGGTTTACCGCAGGTCATGGTTGAAAAAACCATAAAGTTCCGAGCCACGGAACGAGGCTCAGCTGTCGCCATCCTGAAACAGGTTCGCCTGCATGGCGGCCAGATCCTTCGGCGTCTCCAGCCCGAGATGCCCCCAGGCATTGGCGGTCAGCACGCGCCCGCGCGGCGTGCGCTGGATGAAGCCCTGCTGGATCAGGTAGGGCTCGATGATGTCCTCGATGGCGTCGCGGGGTTCCGAAAGCGCCGCTGCGATGGTCTCAATTCCAACTGGCCCGCCGCCGAAATTGCGTGCTATCAAAGTGAGGTAGCGCCGGTCGAGCTGGTCCAGCCCGCGCCGGTCCACTTCAAGCCGCGTCAGCGCCTCGTCGGCAATGATCTTGGTGACGCTTTCGGCACGCGCC
>JBGSQC010000300.1:0-8043 GCA_041738295.1 Zhengella sp.
CGATCTGGCGTCGCGTTGGATCCGCCGCGCCGCCGACCAGGGCCACGCCGAGGCCGAGCTCGAATACGCGGTGATGCTGTTGCGCGGCCTGGGGCTGACCGCCGACGAGCCGCGCGCCATCGAGTTCTTGAAAAAGGCCGCCGACAAGGGCTCGCCCGTCGCACAGAACCGGCTGGCGCACGTCTACGCGGAAGGCATCGGCGTCGACAAGAGTGCCGTCGAAGCGGCCAAGTGGCGCTTGATCGCCAAGTCCGCCGCCGAAATCGAGGACGCGGTGCTCGACAAGCTCGTCTCGTCGCTACCCAAAACCGACCGCCAGAAAGCCGAGAAGGCCGCGATCGACTGGCGCGAGAAGAGCCAGGTGCAGATGATCGAGTAGACGCGCCCCTGGATCGCCACTCCTCCCTCACAACGCCATGGCCGGACTTGATCCGGCCATCCAGACTTCAGGGGCCTGAGAAAAGAGACTGGATGGCCGTGTCGAGCACGGCCACGGTGTAGTTGTGAGGCGGGCCCCATTAGTTCTCCGCGCCCGCTTGCCATCCTCGCTGTCATGTCGGAGGCGAGCCATCGTCTTGCCGAAAGCGAGCGAACAGGAAGCTCGGACGATCGGAGCGGTTGCCATCGCCGCCTGAAGGCTCTACTCCACCGGCTTGCTCTTTGTCAGCTCCGACCGGGTTGCAGCACCCCGTCGGCGCACCCGCGCTTCAACCCGACGGGGACGGCCCCATTGCGCCGCCCGTCCAACGATCCGATCCGGAGAGTCCGATGGCCGCCACCGCCCTGATGAACGTGATGATGGCCGCGGCGCGCAAGGCCGGACGCGGGCTGACGCGCGACTTCGGCGAGGTCGAGCAGTTGCAGGTGTCGGTCAAGGGGCCGGCGAATTTCGTCTCCGCCGCCGACCACAAGGCCGAGGAGATCATCTACAGGGAGCTGACCAAGGCGCGCGCCGGCTACGGCTTCCTGATGGAGGAGCGCGGCATCGTCGAGGGTGACGACAAATCGCACCGCTGGATCGTCGATCCGCTCGACGGCACCACCAATTTCCTGCACTCCGTTCCGGTCTTCGCCACCTCGATTGCGCTGGAGCGCCAGGGCCAGATCGTCGCGGCGGTCACCTACAATCCGATCATGGATGAGCTGTTTACGGCTGAAAGGGGCGGCGGCGCCTTCTTCAATGACCGCCGCATCCGCGTGGCAGCGCGCCGCAAGCTGACCGATTGCGTGATCTGCACCGGCATTCCGCATCTCGGCCGTGGTCACCACGGCACCGCGCTGCGCGAATTGCGCAACGTCATGGGCGAGAGCGCCGGCATCCGCCGCACCGGCTCAGCCGCAATCGACCTGGCATGGGTTGCCGCCGGCCGCTTTGACGGCTTCTGGGAGCGCGACCTCAGCCCCTGGGACATGGCAGCAGGCATCCTGCTGATCCGCGAGGCCGGTGGCTTCGTCTCCGACACCGATGGCGGTAGCGCCATGCTCGACAATGGAACAATCCTAGCCGGCAATGAAGAAATCCATCGCCAGCTCCTGGAAACCGTCGCGCGCCCGGTCTGATCCGGACAAGGTGATCACCGCCAAGGCGGCTGGCTTCGGCCCGCCGCCTTTTCTTTTGGTCATATTTCCGCTTACAGTCGCAGCTACAACTGCGATTTGCGGACCCTTAAGACCAAGGACGGCCCCCATGACAGCACCAGACAGTGTGGCACACCGCCCGGCGCAAACCCATGACCCGGAGCGGCTGTCCTCGCCACAGGTGTTCCTGCTTTCCATGCTGGTCTTCCTGGCGATATCCGGCTTTGTCGCCGCCATTCTTTATCGCCAGATTTCATCGGCTTTCGTCACCAATCCGGGCCTGAACGGCCTAATTCTGGGCGTTCTGGCGGTCGGCGTGCTGCTGGCCTTCCTGCAGGTGATCCGGCTGTTCCGCGAAGTGCGCTGGGTCAATTCCTTCCGCGATGGTGAGGAAGCCAAGCCGCCGGTCCTTCTCGCCCCCATGCAGGCACTGCTGGCGCGCTCCTCGGCAACATCGCTTTCCACCCTGTCAATGCGCTCCATCCTTGATTCGATCGCGACACGTCTGGACGAAAGCCGCGACATCTCGCGCTATCTGATCGGCCTGCTGGTGTTCCTCGGCCTGCTCGGCACCTTCTGGGGCCTGCTCCAGACCATCGGCTCCATCGGCGACACCATCCAGTCGCTGGACGCCGGATCGGGCGATGCCAATGACACGCTGAACGCGCTGAAAGCCGGCCTTGCCCGTCCGCTCGAAGGCATGGGCACGGCCTTCTCCTCCTCGCTGTTCGGCCTGGCCGGATCGCTGGTGCTGGGCTTCCTCGACCTTCAGGCCGGCCGCGCCCAGAACCGCTTCTACGTGGAACTGGAAAACTGGCTGTCGAGCGTCACCGATGTCGGTTCCGACATCGTGGCTGCGGCTTCGCGCCCCGGCTCGTCGGACGAAATCCGCGCCATGGCCGAAAGCCTGCGCGGATTGCAGGAGGCAGGCGGCTCTTCGCACCGTGTCACCGCTGCCATGGCAACGCTGGCTGAAGGCGTGGCGGGCCTCGTCAAATCCATGCGCTCCGAGCAGCAGATGATGCGCGACTGGGTGGAATCGCAGGCCAATGAACAGAAGGCACTGCGCGCCACCATGGAACGCGTAGCCAGCGCGCTTGAAAAGGACAGGGGCGAGTAAATGGCGCTCGCCCGCAACCGCCGCCGCGACCGCGGGATCGACTATTGGCCGGGCTTCGTCGATGCCCTGTCGACGCTGCTGCTCGCCATCATGTTCCTGCTGTCGGTCTTTGTGCTGGCGCAGTTCCTGCTTTCCCAGGAAATCTCCGGCAAGGATCAGGTGCTGAACCGGCTGAACTCCCAGATCAACGAATTGACGCGCCTTCTGGCGATGGAGCAGACCAGCGGACAGGATCTGGCAGACCAACTCGCCAACCTTCAGGCCTCGCTTGACGCCGCCACCAGCGAAAAGAGCCGGCTGGAGACATTGCTCGCGTCAGGTGCCAATGCCACCGGATCAGCCGACCGCAAGATCGGCGAATTGTCCGGCGCGCTGGACGCCGAAAAGGCCATCAGCCAGCGCGCGCTGAGCCAGGTGGAAATCCTCAACCAGCAGATTGCCGCATTGCGCAAGCAAATCGGCGCGCTGGAAGATGCGCTTGATGTGTCGGAAAACCGCGACCGCGAGAGCAATGCCAAGATTGCCGATCTTGGCAAGCGTCTCAATGTGGCGCTGGCCCAGCGCGTGCAGGAGCTGAACCGCTACCGGTCCGACTTCTTCGGCCGCCTGCGCGAAATCCTGTCGGACCGCGAAAACATCCGCATCGTGGGCGACCGCTTCGTCTTCCAATCCGAAGTGCTGTTTGCCTCCGGCGGCGACCAGATTAACCCGGCTGGTCAAGCCGAAATGGGCAAGCTGGCCGGTGCCATCCTTGAACTCGCCCGCGAGATCCCGCCGGAGATCAACTGGGTGCTGCGCGTCGATGGCCACACCGACAATGTGCCGCTATCTGGCACGGGCCGCTATGCCGACAACTGGGAACTGTCCTCGCAGCGCGCCCTCTCGGTGGTGAAATATCTGATCACGCAGGGCGTGCCGGCCGAGCGGCTGGTTGCCGCCGGGTTCGGCGAGTTCCAGCCGCTGGAAGCAGGCGACACGGCAGAAGTGCGTGCCCGCAACCGCCGCATTGAGCTGAAGCTGACCGAGCGCTAGTTGCAGGGCCGCTCGCCACTGGACATTCCGCCCCTGCCCCGGTTCAATACATTCGGGGCCCATGACAGGTAATATGATCGTATGCCCTTGCGCGCGCTTCTTGCAGCCTTCATCCTTCTTGCCGCAGCACTGGCCGGAGGCGCGGTCAGTGCGCAGGAAACCGTGGAACCGTCCGGCACCATCGCCACCTCCGACAAGGCACCTTCCGACCGCGACATCGACCGGCGCATCGAGCAGATCCTGGCAGAATTGGACGGGCTGGAGGATGTGTTCGCTTCCGTGAAGTCCGGCGTGGTGACGTTGCATGGACATGTGGCCGAACCCGCTCTGATCCGCGAAGCCGGGAAGCTTGCCAATCGTGTGGAAGGCGTCGTCGCCGTCCGCAACGAGATTGCCGAGGAAACCTCGGTTGCCAAGCGGATCGTGCCTGCCTGGGAGCACATCCGCAACCGCACCATCCAATTGGTCTACCAGCTTCCGATGATCGGCCTGTCGGCGCTGGTCTTTGCCCTCATCTCGGTGGTCGGCTACTGGTTTGCCGCACGGCGATGGCCTTATTCGCGCATTGCCCCCAATTCCTTCATTGCCGACCTTCTGCGCCAGATCGTGCGGCTGGCCTTTCTCGGCCTAGGCATGGTTGTTGCGCTCGATGTGCTGGGCGCGACGGCCGTGCTGGGCACTGTGCTGGGCGCTGCCGGCATTGTGGGCCTCGCCGTCGGCTTTGCCGTGCGAGACACGGTGGAAAACTATATCGCCTCCATCCTGCTTTCGGTGCGCCAACCCTTCCGCCCCAATGACTGGGTGGAAATCGGCGGCGAGGAAGGATCGGTCGTGATGCTGACATCGCGCGCCACCATCCTGATGGATGCCAGCGGAAACCATGTCCGCATCCCGAATTCCACCGTCTACAAGGGCGTGATCCGCAATTACACCCGCAACCCTGAACGCCGCTTCGATTTTTCCCTCGGCATCGACCCGGCTGCAAACCAGCGCGCTGCCCTCGATCTGGGGATCGCCACCATCAAGGCGCTTCCCTTCACGCTCAGCAAGCCTGCACCGGAAGCCTGGATCACCGAGATCGGCGACAGTGCAGTCCTGGCGCAGTTCGCCGGCTGGGTGGACCAGTCCTCGACCAGCTTCACCCAGGCACGATCCGAGGCGATGCGCTTGGTCAAGCACGCGATGGAAACCAACGGCATCCGCCTGCCCGAACCCGGCTACCGGCTGCGCCTTGAGGGCGGCTGGCCCGATGGCCCGGGACGCGCGGCCCAACCGAAGGCGAAGCCCGAGGCCAAGAGCATCGAGACAGGCATTGCAGCCGACACGTCAGCCGATGACACCATTGCGCGCAAGGTGGATGAGGAACGGGCGCATTCTGACGCCAATGATCTGCTGACCGATCGCGGCAAGCAGGAGCTTGGCTAAACGATAGGGCTCAGCCGAGAATAAACCGCTCGAGCTTGCCAAGCGTCTGCTGTCCGAGCTCCACTGCACCGAAGCCCTTGGCATTCTGGAACTCTGCCGCCGTGGCGAAGACCATGCCGAGCGTCACGCGCGTCGCGCCGCCTTCGGCCTCGAAGGTCACCCATGCGTCGGCATGCTTCGGTCCGTTCTCGCCCCACAGCAGGCTGTAGGTGAACCGCTCGCCGTCAATGATCTCATGATAAAGATGATGGTTCGGATAGACCGTGCCATCCGGGCCGATCATGTCGAACACCCATTCGCCGCCGGGCCGCAGGTCGATGCGTTTCGTCCGGCAGGAAAATCCGTCCGGCCCCCACCATTGCGGCAAGGTGTCGGGATTCATCCAGACTTTCCAGACGGCATCCCGGGGTGCCTTGATCACCCGCTGCAGAACCATGGTGCGGTCGGCGGCGTCATTGTCAGTCGGGGTCGGTGTCATGGGCACGCTCCTTCATGATGGTGGTCACATAGGCATCCAGCCGGTCCAGCCGCGCTTCCCAGAGGACGCGCTGCTCGTCGAGCCAGCTGCGCATCGGGTCCAGCGCTTGCGGTACAAGCGCGCAGGTGCGCACCCGGCCATCCTTGGACGTGGTGATCAGACCCGCCTCTTCCAGGACGGACAAATGGCGCATGACAGTTGGCAGGCTGAACCCCGTCGGGGCGGCCAGCTCGGTCACCTGCACGGGCTGCCCGGCGAGGCGCGACAGGATCGCCCGGCGCGTCGGATCAGCAAGCGCGTGGAACAGCCGGGAAAGGTCAGGATCATGCTTAGCCATATCGCTAAGTATCACGCATCAGGCAGCGCATCAACAGATACTTTGCCGATTTGCTAAGTTTTGGCCTCTACACGCAAGCGGACCCCGACCTGCCTCGTCACTTGTAGATGTTCAGCTTGTCCTTGGTGTCCCCGCGTGCCTTCAGCGCAGCATCCACCTGCTCCTGCGTGATTTCGATCTCGCGCATCGAGATGGTGCGCAGCGTCGGGTGGGTGGCCAGCCTGTCAAGCGTGGCCGCCGTCGCCTTGGTGCCGGAGAGGTCGATCGAAGAGAGCTTCGGCATGTCGAGCCCGTCGAGGCCCGCATCGGTCACGGCGGTCTTGCCCATGGTGAGATATTGCAGTTCCGGCATGGCGCTGATTGCCTTCATCCCGGCATCGGTCAGCCGGGAATCATTGATGGAGAGCGTTTCCAGCGTCTTCAGCGCACCGGCCTGTGCGGCCACCGCGTCGCCTGCCTTGGTGTATCCGAGATTGAGCTGGCTCAGCACCGGAAACTTGTCGAGGCCCTTCACCGTGGCATCCGACACCAGCGAGTATTGCAGCGACAGCCTTTCCAGCGAGAAGGCATTGGCGAGCGCTTCCAGGCCGGAACCGTCGATCAGCGTCTCGTCCAGGTAAAGCTCCTGCAGGCTGACCATGGAACCGATGGAGGCGAGGCCCGCATCGCTGATCGTATCGACCTTGTTGAGCCTGAGCGATTCGAGCGACGCATGGCCCTTGAAGACTTCCAGCACGCTGTCATCGGCCCAGGTCTCGGCCATGTCGAGTTTCTTCAGCTTCTTCAGCTTGGCGAGTTCCCTGAGGCCGGCCGGCGTGATGCCCTTGGCGCGCTGGATTTCCAGTTCCTCCAGCTGGCTCATGCCGGCAATCGCCGCCAGCCCCTCGTCGCCCACCGTCACCTCATAGAGCTTGAGCCGCTTGATGGAGCGCGATTGTGCAATGGCCGCGATGCCCTTGGGCGTCAACCCGCGCGCCGAGCCAATGTCGAGTTCCTCAAGGCTGTCCATCTGGCCGAATATGGCAGCGCTCTCATCCGTCAGGTGGAGCGAGCGCAGCGACAGGCGCTCCATGGAAGGAAACTCCGCCAGCGCCGGCACAATGGCCGGGGTCAACTCCTTGCGTCCGCTGAGATCCAGCGAGGTGAGCTTGGGCAGCCCGGCCATCATCTGGATGTCGGCATCACTGATCCGCGCCTCCCAGGGCAGCGACAAATAACTCATCTTGATCAGGTTCTGCGGCGTCGGCTCTTCATTGGAAACCTTCAGGCCGAGCTCCTTGAAGCGGGTGACAAGGGCCTGGATGTCGAGCGCCATGGCAGGAGCAGCCGAAAGCAGGGCAGCAGACAGCGCGGCAGCAGAAGCAAGAAGGCGGAGGCGGGACGAAAAGACCATGGGGGCTTATCCTCTGGTTTGATCCGAAGGGAAGGGAATGGTGGAGCCGGGCAACAAGGCTGCCCGGCCTGTGATGTCAGGCAGCCTGCGGCGCGCCAGCCTGCCGGGCGGCTTGCGCCCTGCCCTTGCCGAGGCGCAGGAAGACAAAGGCCAGCACCACGCCGATGGCGATGATCGCGATGCCGAGCAGCGGGCGGTACCAGATCCAGGCAATGCCGATGGTGAGCGTGCCCACCACCGCCGTCAGCGCCATGGCGGCCATGCCGGTGGCAAAGCGGAACACATCGCCGACGAAAGGGATCACATCGCCCAGCACGCCGATGATGGAGAACATCATGCGGAAACCGATCAGCATGGCGATCAGGCCGACAATCCGGATGATCCAGGTCATCGTCGTGTTGGCGGAAATATCGGCATCGAACATTTCCTGCGCGGTCGAGATCCCGGATTTCACCGATCCGATCGACACACCGTTGGAGGCCTTGAAATAATCAAGCGTGCCATTGCTGAGCAGGCCATAGGCGCTCGCCGTGTCAGCCCGTGTTGCTTCAAAGGTGATGCGCAGGTCCCCCACTATCGGGGCTGCAGGATCATTGCCGATGAAATAGGTGGTGTTGCTGGCAGTGACGGGCCGCGTGGCGCCGATGGCGGCCTTGACCGCTTGCGCCCGCGCCGGGTCC
>JBGSQC010000061.1:0-3583 GCA_041738295.1 Zhengella sp.
AGCATCTTGCCGGCCCAGGGCTGGCCTGCTTCGCGGCAGACGGCACGGCCGGATTTCGGCGATACCCAGACCAGCTCGTCGCGCCTTCCGGTGGCCGCGCACTGCGTCAGGTCAAGGCCGAAGCCCAGTTCATCCAGCACCAGCAGTTCGAAGCGCACGAAGAGTTCGCCTGCCCCTTGCGGGTCGTCCAGATGGGCCAGCACGAGGCTCAATGCCTCATAGAGGCGCGGGTGCGGATCACGTTCGGGCAGCAGGCGCAAATGGCAGGCGCAGGCCTGCAGGCCATAAACGCCGATGGCGCTTTCAAACAGGCGCGCGGCATGATGTTCCAGCGGCTCGACGGCAAAGGTGCCCATGTGCTCGTCAAGGCGGGCATTCCAGGTGAGTTCGACAAGGTTGCCGGGCTGGAGGACGGGTTGCATGCGGCGTGAGCGCCCGCCGCGCACCATGCCGAGATGGCGGCCATGGGCAGAGGTCATCACTTCAAGGATGGCACTGGTTTCGCCATGCTTGCGGGTACCCAGGATGATTCCCTCGTCTTTCCACTGCATGGCGGGATGGTCCGCCTGTCAGCGCGGGAATTCAAGCCCCATCTCGCGGTAGCGTTCGGGATCGTCGCCCCAGTTTTCGCGCACCTTCACGAACAGGAAGAGATGCACTTTCTGTTCGAGAATGCCGGCGATTTCCTCGCGCGCAGCCTGGCCAATGGCGCAGATCGTCTCGCCCTTGTAGCCCAGCACGATCTTCTTCTGGCTGTCGCGCTCGACATAGATGACCTGGTTGATCTTGACCGAGCCGTTCTTCTGCTCTTCCCAATTTTCGGTTTCGACATGGGACGAATAGGGAAGTTCCTGATGAAGGCGCAGATAGAGCTTCTCGCGGGTGATCTCGGCGGCCAGCTGGCGCATCGGCAGGTCGGAGATCTGGTCCTCGGGATAGTACCAGGGGCCGGGCGAGGCTTCCTTGGCCAGCCAGTCCATCAAATCGTCGCAGCCCGAACCGTTCAGCGCCGAGATCATGAAGGTCTGCTCGAAACTGCCGCCCTCATTGGCTTTGGCCGCCAGCTCCAGCAGCGTGTCGCGCTTGACCGTGTCGATCTTGTTGAGGATCAGCGCCTTGCGCCGGCGGTCCTCTTTCAGGTTCTCAAGGATGGCGGCGGCATCGCCCTTGATGCCGCGCTCGGCGTCAATCAGCACCAGCATGATGTCGGCATCGCGCGCGCCGGACCAGGCGGTCGAGACCATGGCGCGGTCGAGCCTGCGGCGCGGCTGGAAAATGCCGGGCGTATCGACAAAGACGATCTGCGAGCGGTCACGGATGGCGACGCCGCGGATCAGCGCGCGCGTGGTCTGCACCTTGTGGGTGACGATGGAAACCTTGGCGCCGACCAGCTGGTTCATCAGGGTCGACTTGCCGGCGTTCGGCGCGCCGATCAGCGCCACGAAGGCCGAGCGGGTGTCGGTTTGCACCGGGGTGGCAACGGGAGCGCCGTCATTTTCGGTTGTCATGTGTTTTCTCCGGCCTGCTGCCAGACCTTTTCGCGGATGAGCAGCCGGGTGGCTGCTTCCTGTTCGGCGCCGCGTTTCGAGCGCCCTGTTCCTTGTTCCGGCTTGCGCGTGCCCACCGCAACCGAGACGGAAAAGACCGGATCGTGATCCGGCCCGTCGCGGCTTTCCACCTTGTAGATTGGCACCACGCCGCCCTGCTGGTGCGCCCATTCCTGCAGCGCGGTCTTGGGATCGCGCCGGTCGGCATTGTCGGCCTTGGCGCGGCTGGTCCAATGCCTGACAATGAAGGCGCGCGCCACCTCCAGCCCGCCTTCGAGATAAAGCGTGGCGATCAGCGATTCCATCACGTCGGCGCGAAGGTTCATGCGCTTGCGCCCGGCCAGCGACTTGATCTCGGTTCCAGTGCGGATGAATTCGTGCAGGCCCAGTTCTTCGGCCACATCCGAACAGGTCTCGGCATTGACCAGCTGATTGAGCCGAACCGACAACTCGCCTTCATCGGCGGACGGGAACAGCGCAAACAGCATTTCGGCGACAACGAGGCCGAGCACCCGGTCGCCGAGGAATTCCAGCCGCTCGTAATCCGAGCCGCCCTGCTTGCGCGCGCTGGCATGGGTCAGCGCACGCTCAAGGCGCGCCGGATTGGCAAAGACGTGGCCGATCCTGCCGCCGATCTCGGCGGCAAGGGCTTCGGCTGATTGGATGGTTCGTGTCATGTGTCCTTGCCCGGCCATATGGCCATGCGGCTCAGCGGATCCAGTTGAAAATGCGTCCGGTCCGCATTTCACCTGGCCAGCGCCAGATCTCCAACGGGCTTGCGCCACCGGAGATGGAGAAGAAGATGATGTTGGCCTTGCCGACAAAATTTTCCAGCGGCACGAAGCCCACCTGCATACGGCTGTCGTTGGAATTGTCGCGGTTGTCACCCATCATGAAGAAATGGCCGGGCGGAACCAGAAATTCGCGCGTGTTGTCAGAAAAGCTGTCGGGATTGATGTCGAGCGTATCGTAGCTGACGCCGTTGGGCAGCGTCTCGCGCCAGACATCGACCGGGCGGTTAACCTCGGTCACATCCGGGTTGTCGATCTGGCCGACCTTTTCGCGCTTGACCGCCTCGCCATTGATATAGAGCACGCCTTCCTTCATCTGGATCTTGTCGCCCGGCAGGCCGATGACGCGCTTGATGTAGTCCAGCGAGGGATTGGGCGGATAGCGGAACACCGCCACATCGCCGCGCTGCGGATCAGACGACCAGATGCGGCCCTCAAACAGGTTGGGCGAGAAGGGCAAGGCGTGGCGGGAATAGCCGTAGGACCATTTGGTGACGAAGAGATAATCGCCTTCCAGCAAGGTCGGGCGCATGGAGCCTGATGGAATCGAGAAGGGCTGGAACAGCAGCGAACGGATGATCACAGCCAGGATGACTGCCTGGAAGATGACGCTCACCGTCTCCATCAGGCCGCTGGATTTCTTCTCGGTCTTGCCGCTCACGCTCATGTCTTCCTCGTCGAATGGGGTGGACCCTCATAACCCTTCACGCGCGGGGCTGCAATGCAAAGCCAAGGCGGAAAGCGCGGACCGGTTGAAGCAGAAATGATGGCTATTGTGCGTCGGTTTGCGAAACTGGCAACGCTTCGATGATCACAAAGGCCTGAGCGAGCGGATAATCATCGGTGATGGTCAGATGGATGACCGGCTTGTGACCGGCGGGCATCAAGGCGTTCAGGCGGGTCAGCGCCCCGTTGGTGAGCGCCATGGTGGGCTTGCCGCCCGGCAGGTTGACCACGCCCATGTCGCGCCAGAAGACGCCATGCGAGAGCCCGGTGCCGAGCGCCTTGGAACAGGCCTCCTTGGCGGCAAAGCGCTTGGCATAGGAAGCGGCGCGCTCCTTGCGGCGGTCGGATTTTCTCTGTTCGATCTCTGTGTAGATACGCGAGACGAAGCGGTCACCGAAGCGCTCCAGGGATTTCTCGATGCGCCTGATGTCGATGAGGTCGGAACCCAGCCCGATGATCATCAGCCGGCGGCCGGGGTGGCGTGGCTGGCAGCGGCTGCGGCAGCGCGCTTGCGGGCAC
>JBGSQC010000327.1:0-2872 GCA_041738295.1 Zhengella sp.
CGCGTCAGGTCCGAGCGCAGCGCGCTGTGGTTCTCAATGATGCCGTTGTGCACGACGGCAACGCCAGGGGCGAGATGAGGATGGGAATTGACCTTGGCCGGTGCGCCATGGGTTGCCCAGCGGGTGTGGGCAATGCCGGTAGCGCCGGGAGCCGGCTCGCGGCCAAGCGCTGCATCGAGCAACGATACATTGCCCGATTCCTTGCGGACCGTGATGCCCGCCTTGCCGGCAACGGCGAGACCGGCTGAATCATAACCCCTGTATTCGAGGCGCTTGAGCCCCTCGACGAGGGTGGTGGCGACATCACTGGCGCCGGCGACAGCAAAAATTCCGCACATGGTTCAAAGTCCTTTCGACTGTTGGTTGGGTGCTCTGCCGGAAGGGATTGCAGGTTCCGTGCCAGCCAAAAGGGCGGGCGAAATGCGGTCCAGAATGCGGATTTGCGGTCTTTGCGGCTTTTTGGCTTCGCCATCTGCGAAGAGGTTTGCAAAGTGCGAAGCCGCCGAGGTGATGGCGAGCAGGATGTAGAAGGGCCAGGTGAAGCCCTGGGTGAGGAAGGTGCCCGACACGCAGAAACCGGCAATGCCGGAGGTGGCCGAGAAGGCTGCGACCTGCACCGGCATCGGCGCGCCGGCCTCGCGCAGCTTGCGCGAGGCCTTCACGGCCACCCGGGCTGTGATGATGATCATGGCAACGAAGGAGATGAGCCCCGGCCAGCCGGTTTCGGCCAGAACGCCGAGCCAGGTGGAGTGCACGGCCTTGTTGAAGCCGGTCCAGTGCGGTGTGTAGAGCCAGAAGTTCGGAATGAAATTGTCGAGGCCGACGCCGTTCAGCGGGCGGGCCATGGCCATGTTCAAGGCTGCGGTCCAGGCCCAGATGCGGCCCATGGCGCTTTCATCAATGCCGTCTTCGGCAGCGCCGCCGGATGAGCGATCAGAAATGCCGGCAGCGGCGAACAGCACCAGCGCGGCAAGGCCGCCGATTGACCCCAGCACCAGCTTTGACTTGACGATGCGCAGGCCCGTAACGCCGAACACCGCCATGATGCCGAGCAGGCCGCCACGGCTCTGGGTGGACAGCACCGCCCAGATGATCATCACGACGGCGACGGCGCCGAGGGTGCGGTTCAGCCAGCCGCCGCGCGTGGTGGCCATGGAGATGGCAAAGGACAAGGGAAAGGTCAGCACCAGCGACAGGTCGTTGGGATCGCCGAGCACCGAGCCCATCTCGCGCCCGATGGTGACGCGCGTTTCCTCGACCAGACCGATGCCGGCGAGCTTGTTGGTGATCGCCACATAGGAGACCGCCATGCCCGACAGAACGATGGCGCGCGCGGCCAGCTGGAAATCCGATGGCTTTCTCAGCAGCCAGGCAATCGACAGCGTCATGATGGCGATCTTGGAATAGGCACCGGTCCAGTAGGCGATGGCGATACCGGGATTGGAGGCGAAGGGAAGGCCGAGGGTCACCAGCCCGACAAAGATCGAAAAGGCGGTGAGCTGGCTTCCCCAGAAGGGCTTGATCTTGCGCATCACGCCGATGTGCCAGACCAGCACCAGCAGCGTCGGCAGGGCGAGCAACTGCGGAATGCGGAACGGCATCAGTAAGGGGAAGGCCTCGTGCAGGCGAAAGAAGGTGAAGGAGACAAAGCCCAGAACCAGCCAGACCGGAATGCGCATGATGAGGATGAGGCCAAGCGGGGCGGCGGCCAGCGGCACCACGAGTGCGGGATGCGACATGGCCAGCACCGGCAGCACCGAGACAAAGGCAAAGGCCAGCGCCACGGCCAGCCCCTTGCCGGTCATGCCTTGCGGCAAGGAAATGCGTGGCACGCGGTCAAGCACGGATGGCATGGCGGCGCATCCCGGGCAGGAGGGCGGGACGGGCGGAAAGGAAGGCGGCCAATGCTAGCACCGGCGACAGGATTGCAGCCCCCGCCGTCAATGCCAGTCCTGCATCAGCCGGGAGCATCAGGGCTGGAGAGAGGCCTGCCAGCGCGATGAGGGCTGCGCCGGGGGTCAACAGCGGCACCGGGGCCAGATGGCGAGATTGCCAGACAAAGGCGGCAAGACGGAAGCCTTGCGCGGCGAGCGTTGCCCAGATGGCGCCATGCAGGCCGTGAATCGGGATGAGCAAGGCATAGAGCGAGACGGCAATCAGCGCTGCCACACCATTGGTGGCAAGGACACGCATCGTGTTGCTTCCCAGATAGGCACCGGCATTGGAGAGGCTTACCAGTTCGTTCAGCGCAATGGCGGCAATCAGCCATGGCAGCCAATGGAGCGCCTGCGCATAGGCTGATGGCAGCGCCAGCGCCACGAACACCGGCATGGCGAGATGGACGCCGACACTGCCAGCCACAAGGATGGCGAGGCCGCCAAGCCAGGCGGTGGCGTTCTGCCCGCGCCCACCGGCCGTGGCCAGCAAGGCAAGGCGGCGGGGATACCACCACAGACCAAAGGGCTGGATGACCAGAGCGGTTGCCAGCGCCAGCTTGGCGGCAATGGCGTAGTGCGCCATGTCAGCGCGCGCAACATGGCCGGCCAGGAACCAGCGGTCGGCGGCGCCCAGTGCAAACATGGCGACACCCGATAGAACAATGGGGAGACCGTAGGCGCCGAGCCTGCGCGTCATCGCGGCATCAAGCCGGATTCCGTTTTCGCGCAGGAAGGCAGTGGCAAGCGTCGCGGCAAGGATCATGTCGACGGAGGCATTGGCGACCAGCACGCCCGAGGCGCCGAAGCCCGCATCCAGCACGATCCAGACAAGGGCGATCTGGGTGACGGCGCGGGCGAGGATGAAGCCGAGAAAAGCCAGCGGCCGGTCGCGCAGGCGAAGCCAGGCAAGCGGCGCCTCGATCAGCGCCGTCATG
>JBGSQC010000350.1:0-4793 GCA_041738295.1 Zhengella sp.
TGAAAACACCGTGCGCACCATCGCCATGGACTCCACCGAAGGTCTGGTTCGCGGCCAGCCGGTGACTGACACCGGCACCCCGATCATGGTTCCGGTGGGCATGGAAACGCTCGGCCGCATCATGAACGTCATCGGCGAGCCGATCGACGAAGCCGGCCCGATCGGCGAGACCGCCAAGCGCGAAATCCACCAGGAAGCGCCGGCCTATATCGATCAGTCGACGGAAGCCCAGATCCTCGTCACCGGCATCAAGGTCGTCGACCTTCTGGCTCCTTACGCCAAGGGCGGCAAGATCGGCCTGTTCGGCGGCGCCGGCGTCGGCAAGACCGTTCTGATCATGGAACTGATCAACAACGTCGCCAAGGCGCATGGTGGTTATTCGGTGTTTGCCGGCGTGGGTGAGCGCACCCGCGAGGGCAACGACCTTTACCACGAAATGATCGAATCGGGCGTCAACAAGCATGGTGGCGGCGAAGGCTCCAAGGCCGCGCTGGTGTACGGCCAGATGAACGAGCCGCCAGGTGCGCGCGCCCGCGTTGCGCTCTCCGGCCTGACGGTCGCCGAGCATTTCCGCGACGAAGGCCAGGACGTGCTGTTCTTCGTGGACAACATCTTCCGCTTCACGCAGGCTGGTTCGGAAGTGTCGGCTCTGCTCGGCCGTATCCCGTCCGCCGTGGGCTATCAGCCGACGCTGGCCACCGACATGGGCCAGATGCAGGAACGCATCACCACCACCCACAAGGGTTCGATCACCTCCGTGCAGGCCATTTACGTGCCCGCCGACGACTTGACCGACCCGGCGCCGGCAACCTCGTTTGCCCACCTTGACGCGACGACGGTTCTCAACCGTTCGATCGCCGAAAAGGGCATCTACCCGGCCGTGGACCCGCTTGACTCGACCTCGCGCATGCTGGACCCGATGATCGTCGGTGACGAGCATTACCAGGTTGCCCGTCAGGTACAGTCCATCCTGCAGCGCTACAAGTCGCTCCAGGACATCATCGCCATCCTTGGCATGGACGAGCTGTCGGAAGACGACAAGCTGACGGTGTCGCGCGCCCGCAAGATCGAGCGCTTCCTGTCGCAGCCCTTCTTCGTGGCCGAAGTCTTCACCGGTTCACCGGGCAAGCTGGTTGCTCTCGAAGACACCATCAAGGGCTTCAAGGGTCTGTGCGCAGGCGAGTATGACCATCTGCCGGAACCGGCCTTCTACATGGTTGGCTCCATGGAAGAAGCCGTCGAGAAGGCCCAGAAGATGGCTGCGGAAGCAGCCTGATTGAAGCGAATAGGGAGTAGCGAATAGGGATAGAGATAGCGGTGTTGCTATTGGCTATTCGCTATTCGCTAGAAGAGAATGGCTCAGTCCTTCAAGTTCGAACTGGTTTCGCCCGAGCGTCTGCTCGTTTCGGAAGAGGTCGAGTCGGTCGTGGTTCCAGGCACCGATGGTGAGTTCACCGTCCTTGCCAACCATGCGCCGATGATGACCTCGATCCGTCCGGGCGTGATCACGGTCAATGGCACCGGTGCTTCCGAGCGCTATGTGATCTTCGGTGGATTTGCCGATGTCACGCCGGAGAGCCTCACGATCCTCGCCGAAGCCGCAACCGCGGTGAAGGACATCGACAAGGGCACTCTGGAACGCCGCATTGCTGATGCGCGCGAGGATCTGACGGATGCGCAGACCGACGATGCCAAGCAGCGGGCGCAGGAGTTCCTCGACCAGCTGACCACGCTGCAGAGCGGCCTCGCCGCCTGACCATTGCGATCCAAGCCATACGGAACTGAACGGGCCTTCGGGCCCGTTTTTCGTTAAAAGCGTTGTAACGGAAGGCCTCAGCCCGGATCGGCGCAAAATGTCTTGCCGGTCTGCATGTTCATCGTGCAATCGCCAGCCTGGCCTGCAGGGGGCAGAACCTGCACGCCTTGCGCGCCATTGATCTTGCGGCCCTGCGCAGAGGTTACCAGAACAGTCTTGCCACCGCCCGGCCAGACAAAGTCGATGATCATGCCGGCTGCGGACTGCTCGCGGATAACCTTTGTGCAAGGTTCGCGGTCGGTCACGGCGCCACCAGCGCTGACAGTGCAGGTCATGGTGCCGCCGGGCAAGGCCACTGCGGGTTCGGATTTTGGCGCGCTTGCGGGGCTTGCCGAGGGTGACGCTACTGCCGCAATGGCGGTGAGAGGCGTCGCCGGATCGAGAAGGTGGATGTTTTGCGCCAGCATCTTTGGCTCGTCTGAAACGTCGGAGAAAGGCGTGACCCGGATGCCGTAGTCGTCCGTCGATGTTGCGCCGCGCGGAACGGCGAACTTGCAGCCGCGCACCCACATGCCTTCCTCGGTGATGCTGATCGTCTCGCCTTCGCCGCGCTCTTCAGGCGTGCGGGAAATCACCAGCAGGCGGCCTTCGGTGTCCGGGCCTGCGGCGGCGGCATCGTCGCGCGACCAGGCCATGATGTTGCGGCAAAAGCGCTTCAGCGTCTCCTCGTCCAGACTGGCGGAGGGCAGGTCAGGGAGCACCTTGATGCGCCAACGGCCGGCTTCCCCGACCGTGTCGACATGTTCCAAATTTTCCGGAGCCGTCGCGAGCATGATACCGAGCAGAGAGGGCTGCATCCAAACCGTTCCGTCGAAATCGCGCTTCAGGACCAGCTTGCCGAGAGCATCGGCCATGCTGGCCAGCGCGACAGTGTAGGCCTTGCCGACGCTCGTGGCATCATAGGTGCCTTCCGGCACGACAAGCGCCGGGCTGTGGAAACCGAGGCGCGCGGTGCGGTGCATTTCGCGCCACGGGAACTCGCCAACTTCGAAGGAATAATGAATCCCGGCCATGAAGATGATCGCGCAGGCGGACTCACATGTCGCGCCTTCTTCCAGCCGCGTGCCCTGCATCTTCTGCTTCTGCATGTAGTCAATGATGCGCAGCGCCTCGCCATAGGAACCGCCGGGGCTGTCGAGGCACAGGAGGCCGCCATTGATCGCCACGGCGTCCAGCTTGGCGAGATCGCCGTTTTCGAGCGTTCCGCTGAGCCGGTAGTGGCAGCGATAGCCGCTGACTTCCTCGTCATTGAGATTGGGGGCGCCAAGATCCAGCACGGTAACCTCGGCAGACAGGACCGGGGGTGCAAACAGCAGGAGGAAAGCGGCAGCGACAGGACCCAACAGGCGCGCAAAAGACATCGGCAGAACTCCCCGCCTGCTTCATATGCCCCAGCGGCACTCTGCCTTCACAGAGGCCCGGAATCAAATGGCAAAAGAAGGGGAGGGTCTATTTCCGCTGGCGTTTCGACAGGATGGAATGAACGACCGACGCTGCGATCACATCGCTGACCAGCACGACTGCGGCGAGCGCATAATCCATCAGGCCGCCGAGTGGTTTCAGGAGAACAAGGATGGCCGCCATGATGAAGCCAGAAACAATGATCAGCAGGCGAAGCGTGTCCGGTGACATGGTGATCTCCTGTCAGGAAAGTGCAGCCGCCACGGCGGCGCGGGCGTGGAGCGCCGTGGTATCATAGACCGGAAGCACGGAGTTGGCATCGCTCACGATCATGGTGATCTCGGTACAGCCGAGGATAATGGCCTCTGCGCCTCGCGCCTTCATGGCGGCGATGATGGCTGCGTAGCGCTCGGCTGATTGCGCCATCGTCACGCCGAGGCAAAGCTCCTCATAGATGATGCGGTGGATGTCGTCGCGTTCGCCCTGTTCCGGCACCATCACCTCAAGTCCGAAGCGGCTTTCCAGCCGCGCCCGGTAGAAATCCTGCTCCATGGTGAAGCGGGTGCCGAGCAGCGCCACGCGCTTCACGCCGTCGCGAACCAGTGCCTCGCCGGTCGGGTCGGCGATGTGCAACAGCGGCAGTCCGGACGCGGCCTCAATGGACGACGCGACCTTGTGCATGGTGTTGGTGGCGAGCACGAGAAATTCCGCGCCGCCTTCTTTCAGGCCGCGCGCCGCCTCGCCCAGGATTTCTGCCGTGCCATCCCAGTCGCCTCTGTGCTGGCGCTGTTCTATGTCGTGGAAATCAACCGAGTGCAGCAGGATGCGCGCCGAATGCAGGCCGCCGAGGTTCGCGCGCACCTCCTCGTTCATCAGGCGGTAATAGAGCGCGGTCGATTCCCAGCTCATCCCGCCGATCAGGCCGATCAGTTTCACGCCTTGCTTCCCGCCAGATGGCTGAAGGCGGCGACGACCTCCTCGTAGACCTTGCGCTTGAAGGGAACGATCAGGCCGGGCAGTTCCTGCATCGGCTTCCAAGCCCAGGCGTCGAATTCCTGTTCAAGGCCGGGATCGCTCGGGGTGATGGAAATCTCGCTGTCGTCGCCTTCGAAGCGGAAGGCATACCAGCGCTGCTTCTGGCCGCGATACTTGCCCTTCAGCGCGATGCCGACGATCTCGGCGGGAAGATCATAATATATCCAGTCCGGCGCTTCGGCGATCAGCGAGGCGGTGCGGATGCCGGTCTCCTCGAAGAGTTCGCGCCATGCGGCTTCCAACGGCTCCTCGCCCTTGTCGATGCCGCCCTGCGGCATCTGCCACAGATGGCTGGTGCCAGCCATCTCGCTGTCATGCTTGGCAATGCGACGGCCTGCCCAGACAAGGCCCTCACGGTTCAGCACCATCACGCCCGCACACGGGCGGTATGGCAGGTCTTCCGCCTTCACTGTCTTCTTCCCCATGGAGTTCCCCTCAGCGGCCCGGATCGGCAGCCAGCGCCGAGACGGGCACAATCTCGACGCCGCGCTTGCGTGCCTCGCGCGCCCAGGCGGCAACCGTTTCCACCGTCAGCGGAAAG
>JBGSQC010000004.1:0-5742 GCA_041738295.1 Zhengella sp.
CAGAAGTTCCAGTTGCGTGCCTTGGCCAGCATGAAGTCGCGGAAGACGTTCAGCTTTGCCTGATTTTTCATCGCCTCGGGATAGCAGAAGAACGTGTCGAAGGATGGCACCTCGGTCTGCGGGAGCAGTTGCACCAGCCCGGAATCCTTCTCCACGATATAGTCCGGCAGCATGGCAATGCCCGCCCCGCGCTGCACCGCCCGCTTGATCGAATTCAGATCGTTCATCTGCAGCGATGCCTGGAAATTCTGGCCATCCGGCCCGGCAATGCTCTCCAGCCAGTTGAGGTTGCGCAGATAGGTGATGACCGGTTCACCGAAGGTGATCAGGCGGTGGCCGGCCAGTTCGTCAATCGATTTCGGCTTGCCGTGCCGGTTCACATAATCCGACGAGGCCCAGAGATGGAAATGCACGGTGAACAGCTTGCGCTGAATGAGGTCGGGCTGCTGCGGCTGGCGCAGGCGGATGGCGCAGTCTGCCTCCCGCATGGTCAGATCGAGCTCCTCGTTGGAAAAGATCAGCTGCAGGCGGATGTCGGGATAAAGCTCAAGGAACTCGTCCACCCGGTTCGACAGCCAGCCGGTGCCAAGCCCCACTGTCGTCGTCACCCGCAAAAGGCCCGATGGCCTGTCGGTCGCCTCGGTCAGCCGGTTGCGCACGCTGTCGAGCTTCATCAGCACGTCTTGCGCCGTTGTATAGAGCAGTTCTCCCTGCTCGGTCAGCACCAGCCCGCGCGCATGGCGGTGGAACAGCGGCACGCCGAGTTCCTGTTCGAGCGCGCTGACCTGCCGCGAGATCGCAGATTGCGAAAGATGGAGGCTGTCGGCGGCATGGGTGAACGAGCCTGCCTGCGCGGCGGCGTGAAACACCCTGAGCTTGTCCCAATCCACCGGCATGGCCGTCCCTCTCAAATTGAACCGGGCAGGCAGGCAGCCTGCCCCGGCATTCGTCGCGTCAGCCGTGGGCTGCCAGATAGCGCTCTGCTTCAAGCGCTGCCATGCAGCCGAGCCCGGCAGCCGTCACCGCCTGGCGGAACACGTCGTCCGTCACGTCGCCGGCGGCAAACACGCCCGGCACGTCGGTCTTTGTCGAGTCAGCTTCGGTCCACAAATAGCCGTTTGGCTTCATCTTCAACTTGCCCTGGAACAGGGATACGGCCGGCGCATGGCCGATCGCCACGAACACGCCGTCAATCGGCATCTCGCGCGTCTCGCCGGTCTTGATGTTCTTCAGCCGCACACCGGTCACCGAAGGTGCCATGGGCGGCTTGGGCCTGGTGCCCATGAACTCGTCGATCACGCTGTCCCAGACCACCGTGACGTTCTCCTTGGCAAACAGCCGCTCCTGCAGGATCTTTTCCGAGCGGAAACTGTCGCGCCGGTGCACGACAGTCACGTGACGGGCGATGTGCGAGAGATAAAGCGCTTCCTCGACGGCGGACTTGCCGCCGCCGACCACGATCACATCCTTGCCGCGATAGAAGAAGCCGTCGCAGGTGGCGCAGGCCGAAACGCCGAACCCCTTGAACGCTTCCTCGCTTTCAGTGCCCAGCCACTTGGCTTGCGCGCCGGTGGCGATGATCACCGCATCAGCCGTCCATTCCTGGCCGCTGTCGGTCATCATGCGGAAGGGCTTGCCCGCAAAGTCAACCGACGTCACCAGATCGTTGACAATGGTCGCGCCAACATGTTCGGCCTGCTTCAGCATGGCGGCCATCAGGTCCGGCCCCATGATCGGATCGGCAAAGCCCGGATAGTTTTCCACATCCGTGGTGATCATCAGCTGGCCGCCCTGTTCCATGCCGGCAATCAGCACCGGCTTCAGCATGGCGCGGGCGGCATAAATGGCAGCGGTGTATCCGGCCGGGCCTGATCCGATGATCAGCACGGGGGCGTGTATGGGCGACATGCTCGTTCCTTCTGTATGGCGGGGGTGCGCGCCGTAGGCATGGCGGATCGGCCGTGAACCGGCACGCGCAATTTCTTCAGTGATCTAAGGTTGCCATGATTGAAGTTTCAAGGGCAAGACGCGAACCAACCCGGTTTTCGCACAAGGCTTTGACTTGCCCGCCGGTTTTATGAAAGGTACGGGAAAGCTGTATTCAGCGCCACGCACATTCCGCACAAGATCGGCAGGCCATGTCCATCAAGGCAGATCTCGACCAGACCGACTGGAAAATCCTCAAGATCCTCCAGTCCGAAGGCCGCATCACCAATGTGGAACTGGCAAGCCGCATCGGCATTTCCGCGCCGCCCTGCCTGCGCAGGGTCAAGCGGCTGGAAGAGACCGGCATCATCCGTGGCTATCGCGCGCAGCTCAACGCCCCGGCGCTCGGGCTTGATGTGGTGGGTTTCTGCCTTGTCGGCCTGCACCACCAGTCGGACGCCGAGATCAAGGCCTTCACCCAGCTCGTGCGCGGCTGGCCGCTGGTGCGCCAGGCCTGGACCATGTCGGGCGAGACCGACTTCATGCTCCATTGCGTGGCACCGGATCTCTCGACCTTCCAGGATTTTGTGATCGAGACGCTGACTGCCGCACCCAATGTGGACACGGTGCGCACCGCTCTCACCATCCGCCAGGTGAAAGACGAAGGCGTTCTCCCGGTTTCCTGACCGGGCAATCCTCAAGCCTTGGGGGCGTCTTCCCCCGCCTTGTCGTCAAAGCTGTAGCCGAACATCTCAAGGTCACGAGCAAACAGCTTTTCAGCAAAGGCCCGGTCTTGCGCTGTGTAATAGGTGGAATAATGGGTGTGGGACGAGGAATTGGCATGCGGCATGTCCATGGGAATGCCCAATTCATCGCACAGCGCCGACAAGTCGGCGTGCAGGGTTTCAAACCGCAGGATGCGATCGACGAGGACGCGCCTACCCGAGAAATCGGTTAGCCAGGAATGCTGCGTCACCGCTGTCAGCCGGTTCTTGCGCCCCATTGCCCGCAAATACTCGCTGAAGCTGCTGCGCATCGCCATCTTGTGGCGCGAATGGGTATCTTTGCGCCTCGTGTAGAAATAATAGGAAACCGCATAGTCAAACGGGTTCCGCACCACCGCGAACTTCAAATAGCTGTCAAACATCTCCGCCGGCAGCTTGAGCTTCAGCCACCACGCCTTGTCATGCTTGCGATGAAAGGCCTTTAGCGGATCTTCCGGCACCGGCAGCCGTGACAGGAACCGCCGATAATCCGTACGCTCCGGCTGCACGCAGTAAGGTGCCAGCATCGTGGTCACGGATGTCCCGGCTGTTTTGGGCACGTGAACGAAAATGAACCGCTTTTCGGTGGAGAGCAGCATGAAAGTCCGATCCTGGTGACAGCTGCCTGCAGGTCCGGTCTCGGTCCTGGCCGCCGGCAATGACCCATGTCACCGGTTGCCCACCGGGGCGGATCGCCGGCGCAGCGGTGTCACTGCCTGTTTGGGCTTGCATGATCACGCGGCTTTGGTCAAGACAGGACACAAACGAGGTGGGAAAAGACCATGCCCCTTTCAGGAAGTGACATTCCGGTGCGCGAAAGCCTGCGGCTGTTCCGCCAGTTGCCCATGCTGCCGTTCAGCTATCGCGCGCGCGCCAATTTTGCCGCGCGTGGCCTCGATCCGCGTTTGATCCCGGTCTACACCAACGGCATGGCGACCGCCGACTACGGCACCTTCTTCCTGCGCAATTCCAAGGCCGGCTGCACCACCATCGCCAAGCTGCTCTTTGAAATGGAACTCGGCAAGGCGCCCGAGACGCGCGTTCACCGCACCCGCAATGGCCTGCCCATGGGCTTCCGCTTCTGGCGCGAGTTTCACGAGGCGGTGGCCAAGCCTGAAACCTTCCGCTTCACCTTCGTGCGTGAGCCAGTGTCGCGCGCGCGATCAGCCTTTTTTGACTTCTTCGTTGATCGCAAGAACCCCGGCCTCTACAAGCATGACAAGCCGATGCAGCGGCGCGGCTATGTGCCCGGCGGCGACATCCAGAAGAATTTTGATGTTTTCGTCGCCTATGTCGAGGAATCCATGGCGCTGCGCGGCCTCTACTGCGATTCCCACTTCCGGCCCCAACACCTCAATCTCGGCGACGGCGCGATCACCTATGATTTCATCGGAAAGCTGGAAAACTACGAAGCCGATGTCGCCCACGCCTTCACCCTGATGGGGCGGCCGGATTTCATCACTGCGCGCCAGAAGGCTGAAAAGGCCAACCGGCAGGCCACCAAGATTGAACTGGTGATCACACCGCAGGCCCGCAAGCGGCTGGAACAGATCTATGCCCGCGACTACGAACTCTTTTATCCATCGTGAATGGCGTCATAGCCATCCTGCAGCTTGGCAATCCTGCGGCGATAGCCGAAGCGCAGGAACTCCCGCTTGAAAGGCAGGCTTCTACCCCGCGGCCGCTGGATGATCGACCCGCCCAGCCGGTTTGACACCTCGCTGATGCCGGTGCCCGAAGCAGTCAGCATGCGTACGCCGGTCAGCCAGGGCATTTGCAGGAAGCTGTCGACTGGCCGGTCGAACTGGCGGGTAGCCCCCAGAAGGCGGCTTGCCGCGCCCCATGTCACCACCTGTGCCAAGGTCGTCAGCCCGATCCGGCTGTTGAGAATGAGGCGCGTTGTCCCCTTCTCTGCCACCATCATGCGTGTCCGCTCGCGCAGCTTGGCCGGAAGGCGCACATAGTCACCGTCGCAAAGATGCTCCTCGATCAGGGCAAGCGCCTCAGCCATCAGGTGTGTGTCCAGCTCAGCATCATCCTCGACCACGAGAGCAGCCGGCATGTCGCGATCAATGATCATCTGCCAGATGCGGCGGTGGCTGAGAAAGCAGCCCATCTCCCCGCGCGTCAGGCGGAAGGGATAGACAGGCAGATGCAGGGCATAGCCGGTGACATCGTCCACCTGCTCTTCGCTGAGCGCGCTGCCATCCACTGCTTCCGCTATTTCAAGCGGAACGGGGCTGGCGGCAATGATGCGCTCTACTTGTGCAAAACGGGACGTGGCTCTGGGCAAGTGGACGACGAAACCGCCCGTGATGCTGATCCTGTCTTGATGGCCACTCATGGTGCAGACCAAATCTCTTCATAGACACGGGCAATGGACGCGATCTCGCTCATCACCCCGAACTCACCAACTGCCCGCCTGCGTGCTGCAAGCGACAACCCTTCCAGCCGGGCAGGATCGCCTGCCAGCTCGGCAATTGCTGCTGCCGCTCTTGAGGTCAGCGCTTCGTCCTGCGCAACCACCACACCGGCTTCACCATCACCGGCAAAGACGGAAAAATAACCCGCATCGCTGGCCACAAAGGGCACCCCGCAGGCCATGGCCTCCAAGGGTGTCACACCATAGCCCTCGTATCGCGGCAGCGCCACGAGAATTGACAAGGATTTCATGATAGTCGGCATCGCTTCATTGGGCAGTTCGCCTGGAAACAGGATGCGCTCGCCAAGGCCTGCCGCCTCAACCGTATCGCGCAAGCCTTTCAGGAAATCGCGATGCTCCGGTGCCGCCTTGCCGATCACCAGCGCGGTCGCGCCGGGCAGGTGCGGCAACGCCTTGATCATCGCCTCGACAAAACGGTCAGTGCCCTTTTCAGGGCGGATGCGCCCGACCGTGGCAATGCCGTAGTCTCCGGGATAGCCGGTTGCCTTCCACGCCGCAGCCCGGTCAGCCGGCGGGCAAAAGCGCTCCGTGTCCACGCCATGCGGCACGACCGCCCGGACATTCGGGACCAGCGCGGCCGCCTCCGGCGATGTGGCGATCACCGCATCC
>JBGSQC010000013.1:0-3161 GCA_041738295.1 Zhengella sp.
GATGACCTTCGGCCTCGCCTGCTGCGCCGTCGAGATGATCCAGATGTCGATGCCGCGCTATGACGTCGAGCGCTTTGGCCTCGCGCCGCGCGCCTCGCCGCGCCAGTCCGACGTGATGATCGTTGCCGGCACGCTGACCAACAAGATGGCCCCGGCACTGCGCAAGGTCTACGACCAGATGCCCGAGCCGCGCTACGTCATCTCCATGGGATCTTGTGCCAATGGCGGCGGCTATTACCACTATTCCTATTCGGTGGTGCGCGGCTGCGACCGCATCGTGCCTGTCGACATCTACATTCCCGGTTGCCCGCCTTCGGCTGAAGCGCTGCTCTACGGCATCCTGATGCTGCAGAAGAAGATCCGCCGCACCGGCACGATCGAGCGCTGAGAGGGCATGGCCATGAACGAGGAATCCCTCAAGGACCTGGCGGCCTACATCACCGAGAAGATGGACAGCCAGATCGGCTCGGCCACGGTCGCCAATGGCGAGCTGACGCTCGGCGTGGAAGGCGGCGACATCACCGCCGTGCTGACCTTCCTGCGCGATGATGTGCAGTGCCAGTTCATTTCCTTCATCGATATCTGCGGCGTTGACTATCCGGCCCGCGCGCGCCGCTTCGATGTGGTCTACCACCTGCTGTCGCCGCGCCAGAACCAGCGCATCCGCGTCAAGGTGGAAACCGACGAGGACACGCCGGTTCCTTCGGTCACCGGCATTTTCCCCGGTGCTGAATGGTTCGAGCGCGAGACCTACGACATGTATGGCGTGCTCTTCACCGGCCATCCGGACCTGCGCCGCATCCTCACCGACTACGGTTTCGAAGGCCATCCGCTGAGGAAGGACTTCCCGCTGACCGGGTACTGGGAAGTGCGCTACGACGACGAGGCCAAGCGCGTTGTCTACGAACCGGTCGAATTGAAGCAGGAATACCGCAATTTCGATTTCCTCTCGCCGTGGGAAGGCACCGACTACGTGCTGCCGGGTGATGAGAAGAAGAGCGGGTGAGAAGCGAATAGGGAGTAGCGAATAGCGAATAGGGGAAGAGGTTGAGCATCAACTCCTACCGGGACCTGAAAGTCTGGCAACTGGCCATGGACATGGCTGTCGAATGCCACAGGGCAACGGTGGGTTTCCCCAAGGAAGAGACATATGGCCTGACAAGCCAGATCCGGCGGGCAGCAAGTTCTGTGCCTGCAAATCTGGCAGAAGGTCATGGCAGGGAAAACACCGGGTCATTCGTGCAATTTTGCCGGATTGCCCAAGGCTCCCTGAAAGAACTGGAGACCCATCTGATCCTTGCCGGCAGGCTTGGATATCTGGATGGGGAACAAGGAAAAGCACTGCTCGACCGGGCAGACGAAATCGGAAGAATGGTAAGGTCGATGATAAGGCGTTTGCAGGAAAGGGTTCAGAAATGATGTCTGCTATTCGCTATTGGCTACTCGCTATTCGCTCCAGCGCCGGAGGCGCGTCATGACCGAACACAACGTCCGCAATTTCAACATCAATTTCGGCCCGCAGCATCCGGCGGCCCACGGCGTGTTGCGCCTCGTGCTGGAGCTGGACGGCGAAGTCGTGGAGCGCGCCGATCCGCATATCGGCCTGCTGCATCGCGGCACCGAAAAGCTGATGGAGCACAAGACCTATCTCCAGTGCGTGCCCTATCTCGACCGCCTCGATTATGCAGCCCCGATGAACCAGGAGCATGCCTTCTGCCTCGCCGTCGAGCGCCTGTTGGGCGTCACGGTGCCGAAGCGCGGCCAGCTGATCCGCGTGCTCTATGCGGAAATCGGCCGCATCATGAACCACATCATCAACATCACCACGCAGGCGCTCGATATCGGCGCACTCACCCCGCCGCTCTGGGGCTTCGAGGAACGCGAAAAGCTGATGGTATTCTATGAGCGCGCATCCGGCTCGCGCATGCATGCTGCCTATTTCCGTCCGGGCGGCGTCCACCAGGACCTGCCGGACCAGTTGCTGAAAGACATCGACGCCTGGTGCGATCCCTTCCTGGAGGTCGTCAAGGACCTCGATGCGCTCCTGACCGGCAACCGCATCTTCAAGCAGCGCAATGTCGATATCGGCGTCTTCAGCCAGGAAGAGGCGTGGGAACGCGGCTTCTCCGGCGTCATGGTGCGCTCCACCGGCGTTGCCTGGGACCTGCGCAAGAGCCAGCCCTATGAATGCTATGACGAGATGGAATTCGACATTCCCGTTGGCAAGAACGGCGATTGCTTTGATCGCTACCTGATGCGCATGGAAGAAATGCGCCAGTCGGTGCGCATCATGCGCCAGTGCATCAAGCGCCTGCTCGACGAAGAGCGCGGCGGCCCGATCGCCACCACCGACGGCAAGATCGTTCCGCCCAAGCGCGGCGAGATGAAGCGCTCGATGGAAGCGCTCATCCATCACTTCAAGCTCTACACCGAGGGCTACAAGGTGCCGGCCGGCGAGGTCTATGCCGCCGTCGAGGCCCCCAAGGGCGAGTTCGGCGTCTATCTGGTCGCCGATGGCACCAACAAGCCATACCGCGTGCATCTGCGCGCACCGGGCTTTGCCCATCTGGCCGCCATGGACCATATCGGCACCAAGCATCTGCTCGGCGACATTCCGGCCCTCATCGGCTCCTTTGATATCGTGTTTGGTGAGGTGGATCGCTGATGTCCGTCCGTCGTCTCGCAGAAGACCGTCTCCAGCCCGCAACCTTTGCCTTCAACAAGGCGATGCAGGGCGAAGTGAAGAAGTGGCAGAAGAAATATCCTAAGGGCCGCGAGCAATCGGCGGTCATTCCGCTGCTCATGCTGGCGCAGGAGCAGGAAGGCTGGGTGACGAAGGCCGCCATCGAGCACGTCTCCGCCATGCTCGACATGCCAAAGATCCGCGTGCTGGAAGTGGCCACCTTCTACACCCAGTTCCAGCTTCAGCCGGTCGGCACCCGCGCCCATATTCAGGTCTGCGGCACCACGCCCTGCATGCTGCGCGGCTCGGAAGACCTGATGGCGGTCTGCAAGTCCAAGATCCATCACGACCAGTTCCATCTGAACGCAACCGGCACGCTGTCGTGGGAAGAGGTCGAGTGCCAGGGCGCCTGCGTGAACGCGCCGATGGTCATGATCTTCAAGGACGCCTATGAGGACCTGACGCCGGAGCGCCTGGC
>JBGSQC010000027.1:0-8007 GCA_041738295.1 Zhengella sp.
AGGGTCACCGGCTTGGCAACTGAACCCGTTGCCATGCGATCAACCTTGGCAGCCGGAAGCGGGCTTGCCAGGGCGCTGCGCTGCACAGAGGCAGGAGCAGCAACCGGCGATACTGCAACGGGCTGGACTGCCTGGCGGGCCGGCGCTGCGCGGTAGGCAGGGGCATCGCCTGGGTAGGCCTGGCTCGGACTGGCAGGATAGGAATAGGATTGCTCACCGATGGAAGCCTTCGGCGCAATGCGGCCGCCGGGAATGGCGTCAGCCGCGCTGCGTGAAACCGAGCCGGTGGAGGTGGTGTCGAGATCGCCGGGATAGGGCTGCGCTGCAGGTTGCGGCGAACGCGACGCCACGGAATTGGTGTAGAAGCCATCGGTGAAACGGGACGAATCCGAGCTGCAACCGGCAGCCAAGCCACCAATCAGCGCAATGGCGGCCCCTCTGGCCAGATGGTGCGCAAGAACGCCTGTGATCTTCATTGCCATGACACTTAACCCACCCATTACACGGTACTACGTGCGATGATTAAAGCGCGTTAATCTTACCGTCGGGTTAAGGCGTGGCGGGTGATCTGGATATTTCGAGGAAATTCAAAGGCGCGCGGCAATTCCTCGGGCCAGTGGCTGGAACCGGAGATGGCCGAGGTCAACGCGCTCGAACCGGCTGCCAACCTTGGTGAGCTTCACCAGGATCTGGCGCTCTTCGGGTCCGCCAATGGCGCAGACCATGATGCCGCCTGATGACAGCAGATCGGCAAAATTGCGCGGCAGCGCATCAAATGACGCCCAGACCGCGATGCGGTCGAATGGCCCCTCGCCTTCCAGCCCGCGTTCGCCATCTCCATGGCGCTGAACGATGTTGGTAAGGCCAAGCGTGCGGAACCGCTCCTGGGCATCGGCAGCCAGGGTGCGGTAGCGATCCACCGTGGTGACCCGGCTTCCCAGACGCGCCATGACGGCAGCCGTATAGCCGGAGCCTGTGCCGATCTCGAGAATGCGGTTGTCGCCGGTGATTTCAAGGGCAGCAAGAACCAGCGCCTGAAGATCGAGGCCTTCCAGCGTTTCACCGCAGGCAATCGGGATGGTGCGCGCACCATGGGTGGCAGACTGGTATTCGGCCGGAACAAAGGCGCGGCGCGGCGTCATTTCCATCGCCGTGAACAGGCGCTTGTCATCCACGCCCACAGCACGCATCCGCATCACGAAAGCAGCCATGCCTTCCTTGTCATTGGCGCGCGGCGGCTGCATCAGAGAACCGCCTCCAGGCTGGCGCGGGCTTCGCGCGCCGTCAGGTCAAGTTTCAGCGGGGTTACCGAAATGCGATCAGCGCGCAGTGCGGCAATGTCGGTGCCGGGCGTGGCCGCAAATTCCTTGCGGCCGAAGCGCAGCCAGTAATAGGGGAAATTGCGCCCGTCGCGGCGCTCTTCCACGCCCAGCCCGTAGGTAATCTTGCCCTGCTCGGTGATCTCAACACCGGTCACTTCATCCGGCGTGCAGTTCGGGAAATTGATGTTGAGCAGCACGCCTTCGGGAAGGTCCGCCTTGATCAGCTTTGCCAGCAGCGCCGGAGCATGCTTCTCAGCCACCTCGTAGGGAACGACGCGGCCGTCGTCGGAAAAATTGTAGCCCTGGCTCAGCGCAAAGGAGCGGATGCCGATCAGCGTGCCCTCCATGGCCCCGGCGACGGTGCCCGAATAAGTCACGTCATCGGCGATGTTCGAGCCGGAATTGACGCCCGACAGGATGAGATCCGGCGGCTCAGGCATGATGTGGCGGGCAGCCATGATCACGCAATCGGTCGGCGTGCCGCGCACCGCATAATGCCGGTCGTCAAACTTGCGCAGGCGCAGCGGGTGCGACAGCGACAGAGAATGTGACAGGCCGGACTGGTCGCTTTCAGGCGCCACCACCCAGACATCATCGGAAAGCGTGCGCGCGATGCGTTCCAGCACGGCCATTCCCTCATCGTGGATGCCGTCATCATTGGTGAGCAAAATCCGCATCTTGTTGCGCTTTCCGGTGAGATTGAAACAAGCGGCGCGTCACGCCCTGGCGATGGTTTCCATGCCGCCCATGTAGGGCCGCAGCACTTCCGGCACGGTGATCGAGCCGTCGGCATTCTGGTAGTTTTCCATGACGGCAATGAGCGCGCGGCCAACGGCAATGCCCGAACCGTTCAGCGTGTGGACGAACTGCGTCTGCTTTTCGCCGGCCTTGCGGTAGCGCGCATTCATGCGGCGTCCCTGGAAATCGCCGCAGACCGAGCAGGACGAGATTTCGCGGTAAGCGTCCTGACCAGGCAGCCAGACCTCGATGTCATAGGTCTTGCGCGCGCCAAAGCCCATGTCTCCGGTGCACAACACCATCACGCGGTAGGAGAGGCCAAGGCGCTTCAGCACCTCTTCGGCAGACGCCGTCATCCGCTCATGCTCGGCAAGGGCCTGTTCGGCGGTGGTGATGGACACCAGTTCCACCTTGTTGAACTGGTGCTGGCGCAGCATGCCGCGCGTGTCGCGTCCGGCTGATCCGGCCTCGGACCGGAAGCACTGGGTCAGCGCCGTCATGCGCAGCGGCAGCGTTGCCTCGTCGACGATCTCGCCAGCCACGATGTTGGTCAGCGGCACCTCGGCGGTCGGGATGAGGCCGAGACGCGCGTTGCCATGCGGCATGAAGAACAGGTCTTCCTCGAATTTTGGCAGCTGGCCTGTTCCAAAGAAGGTCTCGTCCTTCACCAGCAGCGGCGGGTTGACCTCCATGTAGCCATTCTCGCCGGTGTGCAGATCCAGCATGAACTGGCCGAGCGCGCGCTCAAGGCGAGCCAGCGGCCCTTTCAGCACGGTGAAGCGGGAACCCGACAGCTTGGCAGCGGCCTCGAAATCCATGAAGCCCAGCGCTTCGCCCAGTTCATAATGTTCCTTGGGGGCGAAATTGAAGGTGGGAACGCGGCCAACCTTGCGCGCTTCCACATTGCCGCTTTCGTCGGCTCCGACGGGCACATCCTCCAGCGGGATGTTGGGAACACGGGCCAGTGCATCGCGAAGGGCTGCTTCCAGCTCGCGCTCGGCCGCCTCGCCTGCCTGCAGCGCCTCTTTCAGGCTGGCGACCTCGGCCTTCAGCTTTTCTGCTGTTTCCATGTCCTTGCGGCCCATGGCCATGCCGATTTCCTTTGAAGCAGCATTGCGGCGCTCCTGCATGGCCTGAAGCTTGGAGATTTCGGACCGGCGCTTCTCGTCCAGTGCGATCAGGTGAGCCGCCTGCGGCGCAGCGCTGCGGCTGGCGAGCGCAGCATCGAGTGCTTCAGGGTTTTCGCGGATCCATTTGATGTCGAGCATGGGTCTTGCCTTCGGTCTTGCTGCCCGGGCAAGCCGCACAAAGGCGGGCCATGCCCTCAAAAGTCAGGCAAGAGCCATAGCGCGATTCGCCTGTCAATGCTGCGCCTAGCCAAACCGTCAGCTTGAAGCGCGGGCACCTTCATCATCAATCAGGGTGTTGGTGTCGGCAGATGCCTTGATCCCGGCCTCGCCCGAGGTGCCTCCAGCCTTTTCCGGCTCCGCAGAAGCAGCTTCCGTCTCCGTTTCGTCACCGGCCTTGGCCTTGGCGCGTTCCTTTTCCACCAGCCGCGCCATGAAGATGGAAACCTCGTAGAGCAGGATGGTGGGAATGGCCAAGCCGATCTGGCTGACCGGATCGGGCGGCGTCAGGATGGCGGCTGCCACGAAGGCGATGACAATGGCGTATTTGCGCTTCTCGCGCAGGCCTTCGGACGTCGCAAGACCGGCACGCGCCAGAAGCGTGGTGACGACCGGCAACTGGAAAACGAGGCCGAAAGCAAAGATCAGGGTCATGATCAGACCCAGATATTCCGAAACCTTCGGCAGCAGAGAGATCGCCACCTGGTCGTCAGTGCCGACCTGCTCCATGGCGAGGAAGAACCACATGACCATGGGCGTGAAGAAAAAATAGACCAGAGCTGCGCCCATCAGGAACAACACCGGCGAGGCCACGAGGAACGGCAGGAAGGCCTTGCGCTCGTTCTTGTAGAGGCCCGGCGCCACGAACTTGTAGACCTGCGCGGCGATCAGCGGGAACGCGATCACGAGGCCGCCGAACATCGCGATCTTGATCTGGGTGAAGAAGAATTCCTGCGGCGCGGTGTAGATCAGCTCCACCTTGCGCTGGTCGAGACCGGCCCAGTCGACCGCCCATTTGAACGGCTGGACGAGGAAATTGAACAGTTCCTTGGCGAAGGCAAAGCAGACAAGGAAGGCAATGAAAAAGCCGCCGATCGCCCACATCAGGCGGGTCCGCAGCTCGATCAGGTGCTCCATCAGCGGTGCCGAGGATTCCTCGATGTCAGCCTCATCCTTGCTCACGCGGCGGGTCCTGTCTTCTTGGTCTTTGGCTTGGCCGCTGCCTTCGGCTTGGTGGCCGGTTTCGGCGCGGCTTCAGCCTTGGGGGCTGCCTTCGGCTTGGGCGTGCAGGGAACGGCGGGCTTTGCAGCGCCCTCGCCCGGCATGGCCGTAGCCCCGGTCTTCACAGGGTCTGCCACATGGACAACCGGGGAGGCCGGTTCCGTGCCGCCCTTGGCCGGTTCAGTCGAAGGCGTGGCGGGTTTGGTTGCATCGGACAGGCCGGAGCGGATCTCGTCGCCGATGGCGTTCAGCGGATTGAGATGCTTCTTGATGCTGGAGGCCGGGTTCATGGTGCGCGCGGAATTGACCATGTTCTTGACTTCGTCAAGCTCGGCTTCCTTCAGGGCGTCATCGAACTGGCGGCGGAAATCACCGGCCATGCCGCGCATTTTCGCGGTCGTGCGCCCGAACGTGCGCAGCATCTTGGGCAGGTCCTTGGGACCCACTACCACGATCAGCACCACAGCGATGACAAGAAGCTCCTGCCAGCCGATATCAAACATCAGATTTCACGCGCCTCATCATGACAATCCGGCCCGGCGTCAAGCGCCAGACCGTCCAGCGGGAACCTCACCGGTCCCCGCCACCGCCAGAGCCATCAAGAATTGGCCGACTTTTCCTTGGTATCCGAAAGGGTCTCGTCCTTGCGGTGCTCGACCGTCTTGGAGGTGTCAGCCTCGTCGTCGTTCATGCCCTTCTTGAAGCTCTTGATGCCCTTGGCCACATCGCCCATCAATTCGGGGATTTTGCCACGGCCAAACAGCAGAAGAACGACAACCAGAACGATGATCCAGTGCCAGATCGAAAAACTTCCCATTTTATCCTCTTTTATAATTGTGCGTCCTGCACTGACTTAGGCATTTTCCGGTCCGGTTTCAAACACCAGCACGTCCGATTTCCGGATGGAGACCTTCAGGTCGCGCTGCCCGGCCTTCAAGGTGCCATGGCGGATGCGCGCCCTGACTGGCGTATCCACCCCCGGAATGGCCAGATCAAGCATCTCGGCAATTCCAAGGAAGCGCCGTGATAGCACCCGTGCCGGGATAGTGCCATGGCTTTCATCCACCTCGATGCCCGCCAGGCGGATCGCAACCGTCACCGGAGTGCCGTCTGCCCGGTCGCCTGCGTCAAAAAGGCCCAGTGGAGTGGCCACCTCGCCATCAGCAACAGTGGCCCGGAACAGGTTCATCTCGGCAAAGAAGCCAGCGGCAAACAGGCTGACCGGCTGGTAGTAGATTTCTTCCGCCGTTCCGGTCTGCACCAGCTGACCGTCTTTCAGGAGCGCGATCCGGTCGCCCATCCGCATCGCCTCTTCAGCATCATGCGTGACGACTATGGCGGTGGTGCGGCTTTGGCGCAGGATTTCCAGCGTCTCGGCGCGCACGCTGTCCTTCAGGCGGGAATCAAGGCCGGAAAAAGGTTCGTCCAGCAGGAGTACGGCCGGGCGCGGAGCGATGGCGCGCGCCAAGGCCACGCGCTGTTGCTCGCCACCGGACAGCACATGGGGATAGGCATCCGCATAATGGGCAAGGCCGACGCGCGACAGCGCGATCTGCGCCTCGCGGGCAGCTTCTGCGCCCGACAAGGCGGTCAGGCCAAATTTGACGTTCTCCAGAATGGAGAGATGGGGGAACAGGGCGAAATCCTGGAACACCAGGCCGATCGACCGCTTTTCGGGCGGCAGGAACACCGATGGCCCAGCAATCTCGCGGTCGTTCAGCAGAATGCGGCCGGCGGTTTGCGCCTCTATGCCGGCGGCAATCCGCAGAAGGGTTGTCTTGCCGGAACCGGATGGGCCGAGCAGGCAGGTCACCTTTCCCGGTTCAGCCACCAGCGACAGGCCGCGCAGCGTCGGCGAACCGTCATAGGCATGGTGCACGGTCTCGAAGGCCAGCTTTGCCGCAAAGGTCACCGCTGCCGGTATGCGGCTTGCCGTCTGGTCGCCCTGCCCCATCAACTCCACCTGTCAGAAGGGCTGGCGCGCCCCGGTCGGCCCCTGATCAATCATCCCGGCCGCCGGGTGTCAACAATCCGAGTTCTTCCAGGTCGAGATCGGTCAGCGGATCCTCGTCTTCGCCAAGGAGATCGCCTTGGGCTGGCGGCACCGGAATGGCAAAGCCGGACGGCATGCGGCCAGACAACAGCCCCGCGCCCTTCAGCTCATCCATGCCCGGCAGGTCACGCAGTTCCTCAAGGCCGAAATGGTCAAGGAAATCTGCTGTGGTGCCATAAGTGACAGGGCGGCCCGGAACCCGGCGGCGGCCGCGCATGCGCACCCAGCCTGATTCCAGCAGCGTGTCGAGCGTGCCCCTTGAGGTCTCGACGCCACGCACATCCTCGATCTCGGCGCGCGTGACCGGCTGGTGGTAGGCGATGGTGGAAAGCACTTCGAGGGCAGCGCGCGACAGTTTCTTTTGCTGAACGGCCTCGCGGCTCATCAGCCAGGACAAGTCTCCTGCGGTGCGGAAAGCCCAGCTGTCGCCTGCCTTGACCAGATTCACGCCGCGCGTGGAATAGACAGCGCGCAGATGCTCCATGACGGCAGCAATGTCCGTTCCCTCCGGCAGGCGCTCGGAGAGCACGCGAGCAGAAACCGGCGCGGCTGAGGCAAAGACCAGCGCCTCGGCCATGCGGGCAACCTCGCGCAGGGTTTCCTCGCTCATCGCAACAGGCGCTGGTTGACCGGCACCGGGTGCCCGGTTGTCCTGCTCCACAATGCCCTTATCGTCGTCGATCAGGTCATCCATTGGCCGGCTCCGGATGGATCACTGTGCGCGCACGCAGGAAAAGCGGCGCATAGGCTTTCTCCTGGCGCATTTCGAGTGAACCTTCGTGCACCATTTCAAGGCTGGCGACAAAGGTGCTGGCAATGGCCGTCACGCGTTCGGCTGGTGTTGTCAGATAATCGATCAGGAAGGCATCGAGCGCGGTCCATTCCGGCATGGTTCCGAGCAGGCGCGTCAGTACGGCACGCGCATCCTTCAGCGACCAGACGACGCGGCGCGCAATCTGCACGGTGGAGATGGCCTGGCGCTGGCGCTGCGACGCATAGGCTGTCAGCAGGTCATAGAGCGAGGCGTCATAGACCGAGCGCTTGTCCTGGATGACGGCTTCCGGCATGCCGCGCGCAAAAACATCGCGGCCCAAGCGGTTGCGGTTGACGAGGCGGGCAGCCGCGTCGCGCATGGCTTCCAGCCGCTTCAGTCGAAATTGCAGGATGGCGGCCATTTCCTCGCCGCTTTGCTCGCCGATCGCAGGTGGCTTGGGGATCAGCAGGCGCGATTTGAGGAAGGCCAGCCAGGCGGCCATGACCAGATAATCGGCGGCCAGTTCCAGCTTCAGCGCACGCGCCTTTTCGATGAAGGCGATGTACTGCTCGGCCAGCGCCAGCACGGATATGCGGGCCAGATCGACCTTCTGGTTGCGGGCCAGATGCAGAAGCAGGTCCAGCGGGCCTTCAAACCCGTCGACATCCACCACCAGAGACGGGCCGTCCTCGCGTTCCACGCGCCCCTCCTGTCCGGACCACAACGGGTCCATGGGTGCCTTTGCCTTCACCTGGTTTGCCGGCTGGACCATCGTCCTCCCCTCAGGAAACC
>JBGSQC010000063.1:0-9610 GCA_041738295.1 Zhengella sp.
CTCGCCGTCATCCGCGACGAAGGCCTGGTGGAGCGCTCAGCCGAGCTCGGCGCCCATGCCATGGCCAGGCTCAAGGCCTTTGGCGAGACGAACCCGCATGTCGGCGATGTGCGCGGGCGCGGCCTGATGTTCGGCGTCGACATGGTCACCGACAAGGCAACGCGGGAACCCGCTCGCGCCATGGCCGAGCGCATCTATTACCGCTGCCTCGAAGCAGGCCTCTCCTTCAAGATATCGGCGGGATCCGTGCTGACGCTATCGCCGCCGCTGATCATCACGCGCAGCGAGCTGGACCGCGCGCTCACCATCGTTGAAGAGGCCATAGCGGCTGAAACCGGTCCATCATGACCGCTTATGCGCTGGCGCTGTTGCTGACCGCCGCAGCGCTGCATGCCGGATGGAACGCTGCGCTGAAAGCCTTTGCCGACCGTGGCGCTATCCTCGCGGCGGTTTCTGCCTGCCACGCAATCGTCGGGCTGATCCTGGTGCTGAGCGTGCCTGCGCCTGCCCCGGAGGCATGGCCTTATATTGCGGCATCCTCGGTGCTGCACTACGGCTATTACGCGCTGCTGTTCCGCGCCTACAGGCTGGGCGATCTCAGCCTGATTTATCCCGTGTCGCGCGGCATGGCCCCGGCCACGGTGGCCCTGCTCGCCGCCCTCACCATTGGCGAACAGCTGACACCCGGCGGCTGGGTCGGCGTCTTCGCCGTCTCCTTCGGCGTGTTCATGCTGGCCTTCGGCAAGACACCCGGAACGCCCAAGGCCCAGCCTCTTTTGCTCGCCATTGCACTGGGCCTGCTGATCGCTGCCTACAGCGTGTCCGATGGCATAGGCGTGCGCCTGTCATACTCTGTGGCAGGATACATAGGCTGGCTGTTCCTCTTTGAATTTCCGGTGCCGCTGGCCATCGCGCTGACCCGCCTGAAGGCGCGCCACGCCATGGATGCCAAGGTTCTGGCCGTTGGCCTGGTGGGTGGCCTTGCCGCCGTCACCGCTTACGGAACAGTCCTCTATGCCAAGACCATTGCTCCACTCGGCGCCGTATCGGCAGTGCGCGAGAGCAGCGTGGTTTTCGCGGCCCTGATCGGCGTTTTCCTTTTCGGGGAGCGTCCGTGGCAATTGCGCATGGCTGCTGCGGCAATTATCGCATCCGGGATAGTGGTTTTGTCAATTACGACATAAGCCGGCTGTTTTCCACATTGGAATTTATGCAGTTATAAAAATTATATATTTTACTTATCCTCATGCCCCCCGCACAGTGCAATCAAGCGGATCCGAAACAATCCTCCAGCCAATGTGGCTGGAAGGGCTGTGGCGACGGCCTTGCCGGAACTGCCGTATAAGGCAGGGTTTCGCTAGCAAAGTGAAAATCACTTCAGGGGAACGACATGACCAAACAGACACTGATGATCTCAGCCGCAGTCCTGGCCTTTTCGGCCTTTGCAGCCCATGCCGAAACCGAGCTTACCGTCTACACCGCCATCGAGGCCGAAGACCTTGAGCGCTATGCTGCCGCATTCAACGCCGAACATCCCGACATCAAGATCAACTGGGTGCGCGATTCCACCGGCGTGGTGACAGCCAAGCTGCTGGCCGAAAAGAACAATCCGCAGGCCGACGTGGTCTGGGGCCTCGCTGCTTCCTCGCTGCTGGTCCTGAAGGCAGAAGGCATGCTGGAGCCCTATGCCCCGGTTGGCCTCGACAAGCTGGACAAGCGTTACTACGACGGCGACAATCCGCCCTCATGGGTCGGCATGGACGCATGGGTGGCCGCAATCTGCTACAACACGGTCGAAGGCGGCAAGCTCGGCCTCACCGCGCCCAAGGGCTGGATGGACCTGACCAAGCCTGAATATGCCGGCCATGTCATCATGCCAAACCCGGCCTCTTCCGGCACCGGCTTCCTCGACGTTTCGGGCTGGCTGCAGCAGTTCGGCGAGAAGGAAGGCTGGGACTACATGGACAAGCTCCATGCCAACATCCAGACCTACACACATTCCGGCTCCAAGCCCTGCAAGATGGCCGCTGCCGGTGAAACCGTGATCGGCGTTTCCTTTGCCTTCCGCGGTGCCAAGTCCAAGAATGACGGCGCGCCCATTGACGTTATCATTCCGGAGGAAGGTGCCGGCTGGGACATGGAAGCAACCGGAATTGTTGCCGGTACCGATGCTCCCGATGCTGCCAAAAAGCTGGTTGACTGGTCCATCTCGCAAAAGGCCATGGAGCAGTACAATGTCGGCTATGCAATTTTGGCCATGCCCGGCATTGCCAAGCCCGTTCAGAACTATCCGGCCGAGACGGAATCGAAGATGATCAAGAACGATTTCGAATGGGCCGCCAACAACCGTGCCGCCATCCTGGCTGAATGGTCCAAGCGCTACGACACCAAGTCCGAGCCAAAGAAGTAACGCCCTCGCGTTCAACGGATGCGCTGCCGATAACGGCGGCGCATCCCACTGCCCCAAAACAAACACCGGACGGATACGATGAACGCGATCCCCTCAGGTCTGGCATCCGCCGGCCAACAAGCCCCCATGCCTTATCTCGAAGTGAAAAATCTCTGGAAGGCCTTTGGCGATTTCCTGGCCCTGAAGGACGTTTCGCTTTCCGTCGCCAAGGGCGAATTCATCTGCTTCCTCGGGCCCTCCGGCTGCGGCAAGACCACGCTTCTGCGCGCCATTGCCGGCCTTGACCCGCAATCGCGCGGCACCATCCACCAGGGTGGACGCGACATTTCCTCGCTGCCGGCCTCGCGCCGCGATTACGGCATCGTCTTCCAGTCCTATGCGCTGTTTCCGAATCTGACCGTCGAGAAGAACATCGCCTTCGGCCTCGAGAACACAGGCCGCTCCAAGCCGGAAATCACCGCCCGCGTGGCCGAGCTTCTCGCCCTTGTCGGCCTTCCCGAGCGTGGCGGCGCCTATCCGGCCCAGCTTTCCGGCGGCCAGCAGCAGCGCATCGCGCTGGCACGCGCCATTGCCATCAATCCGGGCCTCTTGCTTCTCGACGAGCCGCTGTCGGCGCTTGACGCCAAGGTGCGCGTGCATTTGCGCCACGAGATCAAGGAACTGCAGCGAAAGCTCGGCGTGACCACCATCATGGTGACCCACGACCAGGAAGAAGCGCTCTCCATGGCCGACCGCATCGTCGTCATGAACCATGGCGTGATCGAACAGATCGGCACGCCGACCGAAGTCTACCGTAGTCCCTCGACGCTGTTCGTCGCCGATTTCATTGGCGAGACCAATCGCATCCCCACCACCATCCGCGCCGGGTCCGTCACCATTGGCGAGACTGTTCTGGAAACGCGCAGCAAGGGCTTTGCCGATGGCGACACGGTGACCATCGCGGTCCGTCCCGAAGACGTGCTGCCGATTGCCAGCGGCCATGAAAAGGAGCGCAAGGCGAACCATCTGCCCGTGCGCATCCATGCCATGGAGTTCCTCGGCTCGTTCTGGCGCGCCCATCTGCACAGCACCGAACTGGGCGGCAATGAACTGGTCGCCAACCTGTCGATGAGCGCTGTGCGCCGCCTCGGACTTGCCGAAGGCGGCGACGTCACCGTCGAGTTGCCTGCCGAGCGAGTCCTTGTGTTCCGGCGCGGAGAAGCCTAATGAGCGCGTCGGCCACCACCCTTCCGCCCGGACGCGAAATCGCCGTGCGCCTTGATGGCGATGCCATCATCAAGCGCGCGGTTATGGGGATTGTCGCGCTCTATCTGATCCTCACGCTGGCGTTGCCGCTCTATTCCATGCTGTCGAAGTCGTTCATGACCTTCAGCTTCGATCTGGCACGCTACGAATTCCAGGTGTCGGATGAGACCGGTACCAATTTCTCCGAACCGGTGACCGGGGCAGAGCTCAATGAGCGCATCGGCAAGTTCAAGCCTGACGACCTCGCCACATCGTCGGAAGGCCGCCTTTCGGCAACAGACCTGTTCCCGGATTTCAGTTTCCGCTCCAAGAAGATCTACCGCATGCGCGCCCCGGCCGGTGATGCGCCTTGGCTTGTCGGGCTGGACCTGCAGAACTCTGCCAACTGGCAGGAGTATGACAGCAACACGTTCCGGCGCGTGAACCTGCGGCCCGTGTCCACTGTCGGCGTCGACAACTATGTTCGTTATTTCACCGATCCGGTGCTGTTTTCCTCCATCGGCAATTCGCTCTTTGTCTCCGTCATTGCCACCATCCTCACGGTCGGCGCGGCCTTCGGCTTTGCCTATGCGATCAACCGCAGTTGCATGCCCTTCAAGGGGGCGTTCCGGCTGGTCGCGCTGATGCCGATCCTCGTGCCCTCGCTGCTGCCGGGCATTGCGCTGATCTATCTTTTCGGCAACCAGGGCCTCGCCAAGGACCTGCTGATGGGCCAGTCGATCTACGGCCCGCTTGGCATTGTCATCGGCTCGGTGTTCTTCACCTTCCCGCATGCCTTCATCATCATCACCACGGCGCTTTCAATCTCGGACCAGCGGCAATACGAGGCGGCCGAAAGCCTGCGCGCCTCCTCCTGGCGCACCTTCACCACGGTCACCATTCCCGGCGCGCGCTATGGCCTGATCTCGGCGGCCTTCGTCGTCTTCACCATGGTCATCACCGATTTCGGCCTGCCCAAGGTGATCGGCGGCCAGTACAACGTGCTTTCCATCGACATCTACAAGCAGGTGATCGGCCAGCAGAACTTCGCCATGGGCGCTGTGGTCTCCGTCGTGCTGCTGATCCCTGCCGTGCTCGCCTTCATCGTTGACCGGCAGATGCAGAAGAAGCAGGTGGCGCTTCTCTCGGCCCGCTCAGTGCCTTACCAGCCCAAGCCCGACCGGCTGGTGGATGGCCTCAGCCTCGCCTGGTGCATCCTCATCGCCGCCTTCATCATGACCATCATTCTCGTCTGCCAGTTCGCGGCCTTGGTGAAGCTCTGGCCCTATGACATGAGCCTGTCGCTGAAGAACTATGCCTTCGACCGCATGGATGGCGGTGGCTGGGCGGCCTACTGGAACTCGATCAAGCTCGCAAGCTTCACCGCCGTCATCGGCACGGCCATTGTCTTCACCGGCGCCTACATGGTGGAAAAGGTCGACGGCTTCAAACTCGGCCGCGGCATCTTCCAGTTCCTCGCCATGCTGCCCATGGCGGTGCCGGGCATGGTGCTGGGCCTGGCCTACATCTTCTTCTTCAACGACCCCGCCAACCCGATGAATGTGCTTTACGGCACCATGGCGATCCTGGTGATCTCGACCGTCACGCATTTCTACACGGTCGGCCATTTGACAGCGCTGACTGCACTCAAGCAGATCGACGCCGAGTTCGAGCCGGTTGCCTCCTCCATGCGCCAGCCCTTCTACCGGCTGTTTGCCCGCGTCACCGTGCCGATCTGCCTGCCGGCCATCCTCGACATCATGATCTACCTGTTCGTGAACGCCATGACGACGGTGTCAGCCGTGGTGTTCATCTATTCCACCAAGACCGCGCTGGCTTCTGTCGCGGTGCTGAACATGGATGATGCCGGAGATGTGGCGCCCGCTGCTGCCATGGGCATGTTGATCTTCTACACCAACATCGGCGCGCGCCTCGCCCATGCTTTCCTGTCGCGCTACGTGCTGGCACGCACGCAGGCGTGGCGGAAGCGGTAGGCGCTCAGCCGAAGGGATCGGGGAAAAAGAAGACCCTCGGCCACGGACACGCACTGGACAAGGCAACAGGCATCGGGCGATTGTCCCCGTCCGACGCTGACCCATGATTGGACCCGACCATGCTCGACCTGCCCTCCTCCGCGCTTTTCCTCGGCCGTGTCTGGCGCAAGGGGATCGGTCCATCGCTGGTCACGCTGCGCGACGGGCGGGTGATCGACATCACCACCAAGGCAGCGCCGACCATGCGCGATGTCCTCGAAATGCGCGATATCCCGGCCTTTGTCGCGAGCATGGACGGGGAGGACATCGGATCGCTGTCGCAGATTGCCGAAGCGAGCATTGAGCCCTCAGGCGAAGTGACCCGGCTGATGGCGCCCTGCGACCTTCAGGCGGTCAAGGCCTGTGGCGTGACCTTTGCCCGTTCGATGATCGAACGCGTGATCGAGGAACGCGCCGGAGGCGATCCGGAACGCGCCGACACGATCCGCGGCCGCATCGCCGGGATGATCGGCGAAAACCTGCGCAATCTGGTGCCGGGCTCGGAAAAGGCGGCCGAGGTGAAGGCGCTGCTGCAGGCCGAAGGCCTGTGGTCGCAATATCTCGAAGTGGGCATCGGACCAGACGCCGAGGTCTTCACCAAGGCGCAGCCCATGTCTGCGGTTGGCTGGGGGGCGAGCGTCGGCCTGCACCCGGTCAGCAAATGGAACAACCCTGAGCCTGAAGTGGTGCTGGCGGTTGACAGCACCGGGCGCATTGTCGGAGCAACCCTTGGCAATGATGTGAACCTGCGCGATGTGGAGGGCCGCTCCGCCCTGCTCCTCGGCAAGGCCAAGGACAACAATGCCGCTGCCAGCCTCGGGCCTTTCATCCGCATCTTTGACGGCTCGTTCACGCTCGACAACGTGCGCGCCATGGAACTGTCGCTGACGGTCACCGGCACGGACGGCTTCGAGATGACTGGCAGCTCGTCGATGCGCGAGATCAGCCGCGATCCGGCCGATCTGGTGGCCCAGACGCGCGGACGCCACCATCAATATCCCGATGGCTTCATGCTGTATTGTGGCACGATGTTCTCACCCGTCCAGGACCGCGACGGCCCACGCCAGGGCTTCACGCACCACATCGGCGATGTGGTGACGATTGCGGTGCCCGAGCTGGGATCGCTGGTCAACACCGTGCGCCTCTCGACCGAAGCCCCGGAATGGAGCTTCGGCACAAGGGCCCTGATGGCCAACCTGGCATCCCGCGGCCTGCTTTAGGGCGAAAGCCTTCCGTCAATAGGTCGTGCGGTGCCCCTCAGTGGTTGTCGCGTGGCAGGTCGTGGCAAATGCGGTGATAGGCCGTGGCAAGTTCCAGGCATCCGCCCTGCGCCAGCTGGCCGACATGGGTGCGATAAATCTCCTGCCATGGCGTCTGGTGGTGGATGACGGGCGGCGTCCAGGCGGAGCGGCGCGCTTCCCATTCCTCATCGGAGACCAGCGCATTGAGCGTTCCGGCATTGAGATCCAGCCGCACGCGGTCACCTGTGTTCAGCAGGGCAAGCCCGCCGCCAACCACTGATTCCGGCGAGGCATTGAGGATGGAGGGCGATTCCGATGTGCCGGATTGCCGTCCGTCCCCCACGGTCGGCAGATGATTGATGCCAGCCCTCAGCAGCGCATCCGGCGGCTGCATGTTCACCACTTCCGCCGAGCCCGGATAGCCCACGCAGCCGACGCCGCGGATGAACAGGATGGTTTCCGCATCGATCCCGAGCGAGGCATCGTTGATGCGGTCGTGGTAATCCTCAGGACCCTCGAACACCACGGCGCGCGCTTCGTGGATGCCTTCGGCACCGGCGCGGGTGAGGAAACGGCTGCGGAAATCCTCGGAGATCACCGAGGTTTTCATCAGCGCGCTGTCGAAGAGATTGCCCGACAGCACCAGGAAGCCGGCGTTCGGCCTCAGGGGCTCGGCCACGGTGCGGATCACGTCGAGATCGAGGCTGCCCCAGCCGTTGAGATTCTCGCCCATCGGGCGGCCTGTCACCGTCATCGCGCCCTCATGGATGCGCCCCGCCGCGCGCAATTCTCCCATCACCGCCGGCACACCGCCTGCGCGATAGAAGCTCTCGCCGAGATAGGCGCCTGCCGGCTGCATGTTGACCAGCAAGGGCACGTCGAAGCCGACCTTCTGCCAGTCCGTCACGTCCAGTTCCACCCCGGCATGGCGCGCAATGGCCTGAAGATGTGGCGGAGCATTGGTCGAGCCGCCAATGGCCGAATTGGTGACGATGGCATTTTCGAAGGCCTCGCGCGTCAGGATCGCCGAAGGCCGCAGATCCTCGTGCACCATGGCGACGATCCGCCGGCCGGTTTCATAGGCCATCCCCATGCGCTCGCGAAACGGCGCGGGAATGGCTGAACAGCCCGGCAGGCTCATCCCGAGCGCCTCGGCCATTGCATTCATGGTGCTGGCTGTGCCCATGGTGTTGCAATGGCCAAGCGATGGAGCCGAAGCGCAGACGCGGCTTAAAAATTCCTCGTAGTCGATGACGCCTTCCGACAGCAGGCGGCGGCTTTCCCAGACGATGGTGCCGGAGCCGGCCCGCTTGCCGTTCCACCAGCCGTCAAGCATCGGCCCGCCATTGAGCGCAATCGCCGGAATATCGACGGTGGCGGCCCCCATCAGCATGGCCGGTGTGGTCTTGTCGCAACCGGTCGTCAGCACCACGCCATCCAGCGGATAGCCGTGCAGAACCTCGACCAGCGAAAGGTAGGCAAGGTTGCGGTCAAGTGCCGCCGTCGGGCGCTTGCCGGTTTCCTGGATCGGATGAACCGGAAACTCCATCGGGATGCCGCCGGCGTCGCGGATGCCGGCCTTGATCCGATCCACCAGGAACACATGGATCTTGTTGCAGGGAGCAAGGTCGCTGCCGGTCTGGGCAATTCCGATGATCGGGCGCTCGCTCTGGAGTTCACCGCGCGTGTATTCCTGGTTCAGGTAGCGTTCCAGGTAAAGCGCTGTCATGCCGGGATTGTTGGGATTGTCGAACCATTCCTGGCTGCGGAATTTCTTGCGGGCACGTGTGTCGGTCATCTGGTCCTCAATTCGCAAGGGTTCCGCCGAGCTCGTCGGCGATATGGGCAGCGATGATATGGTCGAAATCGGTTTCGGCAACAAAGCCGAGGGACAGCGCGCGCTCCGGCGCGAAATTGCGCGGCCAGTTGGCAACCATGCCGGCAATGGCCTCGTCGCGCTCATGGCGGATCAGCGCGACCGCCTTGTCACCGGCAGCACGGCGCAGTGCCTCGATCTGCTCGGCAACCGTGGCGCTGACACCCGGCATGTTCAACGCGCGGCGCGCTCCCAAAAGGGCTGTATCAAGCCTGGCTGCATGAAGCAGGAAGCCGACGCCGGAACGCGGGCTTGCATGCCAATGGCGGACCGTGTCGTCTACCGGCAGGATGGCGGCCTGCCCGGCCAGCGGTTCACGCAGGATGTTGGAGAAAAAGCCCGACGCAGCCTTGTTGGGCGCACCGGGCCGCACGCAAATCGTCGGCAGCCGGATGGCCACGCCATCAAGGATGCCGCGACGCGAATAATCGTTCAGCAGCATTTCGCCCATGGCCTTATGGGTGCCGTAGCTGGTGCGCGGCGCACAGAGAAACTCGTCGTCGATCTTTTCGGGAAAAGGCGCACCAAAGACCGCAATGGACGAGGCAAAGACCACGCGGGGATGATAGCCCGGCACGGCGCGGATCGCGTCGAAGATGGCGCGCGTGGCGTCAAGATTGATCGAATAGCCCTTGTCGAAATCCGCCTCTGCCTCGCCTGAAACAATGGCGGCCAGATGAAAGATGATGTCGGGCCGCCCCTCGATCAGCAATTTCGCCGAGGCAGGGTCCGCAATGTTCATCGCCACGCCGCGGCCGGGCAGGCCGGCGGGAACCGCAGGCGCGACCAGATCCGCCAGAATCGCGTCCGTAACCCCGGCAAGGCC
>JBGSQC010000064.1:0-9372 GCA_041738295.1 Zhengella sp.
TGTCGGGAATGAGTCGCCGTGTAGCACGTGACGACCCAACCGACAGCTCGCCGTAAGGCCGCTGTAATCGCCTGATTCTGAGCGCGTAATATCATTTCAGCAACTTCGCCGATTGACGCAGCGTCACCGCGTCGGAACCGGCGTCTCGCCCCGATAATCGTAGAACCCGCGTTTCGCCTTGCGCCCCAGCCAGCCGGCCTCGACATATTTCACCAGCAGCGGGCAGGGGCGGTATTTGGTGTCGGCCAGCCCGTCATGCAGCACCTGCATGATCGACAGGCAGGTGTCGAGACCGATGAAATCGGCAAGCTGCAGCGGGCCCATCGGATGGTTGGCGCCGAGCTTCATGGCGGTGTCGATGGCTTCCACCGAACCGACGCCTTCGTATAGCGTGTAGATCGCCTCGTTGATCATCGGCAGCAGGATGCGGTTGACGATGAAGGCCGGGAAATCCTCGGCCACTGTGATCGATTTGCCGAGCCTGGCAACATAATCACGCGTCGCCATGAAGGTGCTTTCGTCAGTGGCGATGCCGCGCACCACTTCCACCAGCTTCATCACCGGCACCGGGTTCATGAAGTGGATGCCGATGAAGCGCTCCGGGCGGTCGGTCTGGGCGGCCAAGCGGGTAATCGAGATCGACGAGGTGTTGGTGGCAAGGAGCGCCTCCGGGTTTAGCACCTGGCAAACCTGCTGGAAGATCTTGCGCTTGACGCTCTCGTCCTCGGTGGCAGCCTCGATGACGAGGTCGCAATCGGCAAGGCTTTCCACGCCGACGCCTGGCTTGATGCGGGCCAGCGTCTGCTTGCGGGTTTCCTCGGTGATCTTTTCAGACGCGACCTGGCGGGCCATGTTGCCGTTGATGGTGGCAAGGCCCTTCTGGATGCGATCCTCGGTAATGTCGTGCAGCAGCACCTCATAGCCTGCCAGTGCGCTCACATGGGCAATGCCCGAGCCCATCTGTCCCGCGCCGATGATGCCGATTTTGCTGATCGTGGCCATGGTCTTTCCCGTCTTGGTTCCTGCGCCGGCCGGACGGCCGGTTCTGTTGCGGCGCACATTAGTGCGTCTGATGCCAAGCGGGAACCGGCAAATTGACAAATCGCCGTGAAATGCGGAGCAAACAAAAACGGGGCGCGACCCGTGTCGCACCCCGTCTTAGTGGTTCATCAGCAGTGTGCTGCTGGTGGCGCTCAGAGCGCCTTTTCGAGTTCCGGCAGGATCACGAAGAGATCGCCGACGAGGCCGTAATCAGCCACCTGGAAGATCGGGGCCTCCTCGTCCTTGTTGATGGCGACGATGACTTTGGAATCTTTCATGCCGGCCAGATGCTGGATGGCGCCCGAGATGCCGCAGGCGATGTAGAGTTCCGGCGCGACGACCTTGCCGGTCTGGCCGACCTGCCAATCGTTCGGCGCATAGCCCGCATCGACGGCTGCGCGTGACGCACCGACTGCGGCGCCGAGCTTGTCGGCCACCGGCAGGATAACTTCCTGGAACTTGGCTTCCGAGCCGAGCGCACGGCCACCCGAAATGATGATCTTGGCAGACGTCAGTTCCGGGCGGTCGGAGGCCGACAGCTTGTTCTCGACGAAGGAGGACAGGCCGGGATCGGCGGCGGCATTGATGCTTTCCACCGGGGCCGAACCGCCCTCGGCAGCTGCGGCGAAGGTGGCGGTGCGCACTGTCACGACCTTCTTGGCGTCGGTTGCCTGCACAGTCTGGATGGCGTTGCCGGCGTAGATCGGGCGCTGGAAGGTGTCCGGGCCGTCCACGGCGATGACTTCGGAAACCTGCATCACGTCGAGGAGGGCCGCGACGCGCGGCAGCACGTTCTTGCCCATCGAGGTGGCGGCAGAAACGATGCCGTCATAGGAGCCTGAAAGTGAAACGATGAGCGCTGCCATCGGCTCGGCAAGCTGGTTGGCAAGGGTGGCGTCCTCGGCGAGCAGCACCTTGCGCACGCCGGTGAGCTTGGCGGCGGCATCAGCGGCGGGCTTGGCGCCCTGGCCTGCAACCAGCACGTCGACGTCCTTGCCCATGGCAAGGGCGGCGGTCAGGGCCTTGGCGTTTTGGGCGGAGAGGGAGGCGTTGTCATGATCGGCAACAAGAAGAATGGCCATTGTTTTAATTCCTTTCGATCAATTCAGAGCACGCCGGCTTCGTTCTTCAGCTTGTCCACCAGCTCGGCAACCGAGGCGACCTTTACGCCGGCCTTGCGGCCCGCCGGTTCGGTGGTTTTCAGCACCTTGAGACGCGGGCTCATGTCGACGCCATAATCGGCCGGGCTCTTTTCATCGAGCGGCTTCTTCTTGGCCTTCATGATGTTGGGCAGCGAGGCATAACGCGGCTCGTTGAGGCGAAGGTCAGTGGTCACGATGGCCGGCAGCGAAATCGAGATGGTCTGCAGGCCACCATCGACTTCGCGCGTCACGGAAGCCTTGGAGCCGTCGATCTTCACTTCCGAGGCAAAGGTGCCCTGCGCCCAGCCGGTCAGCGCGGCCAGCATCTGGCCGGTCTGGTTGGCGTCGTCGTCAATGGCCTGCTTGCCGAGAATGACGAGCTGCGGGCCTTCGGCTTCGACGATGCCCTTGAGGATCTTGGCAACGGCCAGCGGCTCGACCAGATCATCGGTCTTGACCAGAATGCCGCGGTCAGCGCCCATGGCAAGCGCGGTGCGGATGGTTTCCTGCGCCTGCTGCGGGCCGACGGAAACCGCGATGATTTCGGTCACGACACCGGCTTCCTTCAGGCGGATCGCCTCTTCCACGGCAATTTCGTCAAAGGGGTTCATCGACATCTTGACGTTGGCGAGCTCGACGCCCGAGCCATCCGCCTTGACGCGGATCTTGACGTTGTAATCAACAACCCGCTTGACAGGTACGAGGACTTTCATGGTTCAATTCTCCCAAAGAATCCGATTTGGCGCGACGTTAGCGGAGGCCTGTCGGCTCCGGCTAGTGTCCGGGCGACATTTTCGACCTTTTTTCCGATTTCCGCCGGATCGGCGTGCCGATACCATACTCTTCGGTATGGCGCAACGATTGACGATTACGTCAACGTCAAAATATTCAGCATCCCGATAAAGGTCATAGGCCGACCTAGCTTCTGCCCCAGCGCCGCACCGGCTTGGGTTCAGGCCGGGCGAGAGGCGGTCCGGCCTGGGTATCGGCGCGCGGCGCATTGCCGGCTTGCCGGTCGGGTTCGGGAGCACCGGTCTCCACGGCACGCGGCGTTTCGATGTTGCTGTCAAAGAGCGGCACGCCACGACGGCGCAGGATGACGACCAGAACCGCGCCCGCCGCCATGCCGCCAATATGGGCAGCCCAGGAGACCTGGTTTTCGCTGTCGCCGGCAAACATCACGAATTGCAGGCCTACCCAAAGCAGCAGCGGGATGAAGGCGGGAATGCGAAGCGGAATCCGGCCGAAGGCCAGCACCCAGACCTTCACGCGCGGATGCAGGATCAGATAGGCGGCGACAATGCCAGCCACCGCGCCGGATGCGCCGATCAGCGGGGAATCGGAAGCCGGCACGACAAAGCCGTGGAACCAGGCACCGGCAGCAGCCGAGAGCAAATAGAACAGCAGATATTTGAAATGGCCAAGCGCATCCTCCACATTGTCGCCAAACACCCAGAGGAACAGCATGTTGCCGCCCAAATGCAGGATGTCTGCGTGGAGGAAGGCATAGGTGATGTAGGTCAGCTCTTCCGGCAGCTTCACCAGTTCGGGCGTCAGTTCGTTGATGTCGTTGATCACTGACGGCACGTAACCATAGCCGAGCGCGGTGGCCATCTGGGCCTGTTCGCCGCCTGCCGACATGACCAGCCAGACAATGACATTGATGGCGATGAGGGTGATGGTGACGAATTGCAGCTTGATGTGCTTCAGGCTGTTGGCGTCGTGAAGGGGTATGAACATGGGACCGGCGCCAGTTGATTGCGGGACCGGCAGGCTAGCCTGAACAGGGGAAACGGGAAAGAGGCGCGGTGTGATTTGCGACACTGGCCGAACAGGCACCAGAAAGGCATGATGACACGCGGCGTTGCGGACAATGCCGCATTGGCCAGACCGGAGAAATGATCATGCGCCTTGCCGTTTCACTTCTTCTTGCCGCACTGACAGCCTCGCCCGCCGCCGCTTTCCAGAAATTCGAGGAATACCGCATCCGCGGCGACGAGATTGCCTCGGTCACCATGGTGCCGCCGGAAACCGAGGACCCGATGACCATGGTGATCAAGCTCACGCCTGACAGCGCCGGCGGAGACACCGTGACGATCGAATCCGATGCTGACCTGGAAGACTGCAGGTCTGCCATTGAAGGCGTCATCGGCAACGCGGGTTCTTACGTGCAAATCCGCGCGCATGTGTCGGCGGACACGATGAACGGCGTCATGGTCACAGAATGCCTGGTCTTGCGGCCCTGAGCACCTACCGGTTTGCGCCGGGCACCCAGAGAACATCGTCCGCGCCATTGCCGTTGACGGCGCGCGAGGCGACAAACAGGTAATCCGACAGCCGGTTGAGATAGCGGATGGCCTCCGGGTTGACCTTTTCGTCAGGCTTGGTGGCCAGTTCGGTCACCATCCGCTCGGCACGGCGTGCCACGGTGCGGGCCAGATGTAAGTAAGCGGCTGCAGGCGAACCACCGGGCAGCACGAAGGATTTGAGCGGCGGGATGTCGGCATTCAGCGTGTCGATTGCCGTTTCGAGCGCGATGACCTGGCTGGCGATGATTCGCAGCGGCTCGTAGCCGAGATCTTCGCCCGTGTCCGGCGTGGCGAGGTCGGCGCCCAGATCAAAGAGATCGTTCTGGATGCGCGACAGCGTGGCATCGACAGCAGGATGATCGGCGGTGTGAAGGCGCACCATGCCGATAACCGAATTGGTTTCATCCACCGTGCCATAGGCGGCAACACGCAAATCATGCTTGGCGCGGCGCTCACCGGAGCCAAGGCCCGTGGTGCCGTCATCGCCGGTCTTGGTGTAGATCCTGTTCAGCCTGACCATGATTGTCTCCTCAGGCCGGGCGGCCGAAATAGAGCGCGCCGACAATCAGCACCACGGCGACGAACTGCAGGATGACGCGCATCTGCATCAGCTTGTTGGAGGTGTTGGCATCGCCTGCGCGCATCATGTTGAAGAGGCCGCGGATCAGCACCAGGGCCACGGCAGCCATGGCGATCATCGCCAGAAACTTGAAGACGGTATCCATCGGGAAAAATCCTGTTTTGCGACCGGTGTCCCTTTCCGGGCGGGTGATGTCAAGCCTGTCCGGCGGTGATCCGGTAGGCAAGGGCCGGCGGCAGCAAGCGCTTCAAGAGAACGCCGATGCGCGCCGGAATCGTCATCACATAGTGCGGTCGCGGGTTTCGGCTATTGAGCGCATGACGCAAAACACGATGAACGGCTTCCGGCCCCGGCTTCAGCCGCGACACAGTGCCGCCGGCCTTGAGCCGGGCCAGTTGCCTCTCGTAGGCCTTGCGGTGCGGCGAATGCTGGATGTCGATGTATTTCAGGAACCAGGGCAGTCCATTGGTGGCGATTTTTGACACCACCGGGCCGGGTTCGATCAGGCTGACATGGATGCCCGCTCCGGCAAGCTCGGCCCGCATGCACAGCGACAGGCCCTCGATGGCGTGCTTGGAGGCGGCATAGGCGCCGCGAAAGCTGACCGGCACAAGGCCAAGAATCGAGGAACATTGGACGATGCGACCATGGCCCTGGGCGCGCATCAGCGGGATGATGCGGCGGGTCAAATCGTGCCAGCCGAAGACATTGGCCTCGAACTGCGCCCGCAGTGCCTCCACGGGCAGGTCTTCCACCGCGCCGCCCTGCGCATAGGCACCATTGTTGAAGAGCGCGTCGAGACGGCCGCCGGTCAGCGGGACGATGGCTTGAACCAGTGCTTCGATGGAGGCGGCATCGGTGTAATCGAGGAAAAAGGCCTCGATGCCATCGGCCTGCAGCGCGGCAATGTCGGCAGGTTTGCGGGCGGTGGCCAGCACGCGCCAGCCTTCCGCCTTGAGCGCGCGGGCGCAATAAGCGCCGATGCCCGACGAAGCGCCGGTGACGAGGATGATGCGCTGGTCGGTCATGGAAAGCGTGCCTTGCCTGTTGCGGTCGTGCTGTCCCATATAGGACAAGGATGATGCGAGGAACAACGGGAAGCAGCCGGTCGGAATGCGCAAGTATATTGCCTTCAAACGCGTCATCTTTGATGCGCTTGGCCACTTCAGCCAGGATGATGGCTGGGCGATGGCGAGCCATGTCGCGCTGTCGACGCTGATGGCGCTGTTCCCGTTCCTGATCTTTGCGACAGCGCTCGGCGTGTTCCTGGGTGCCGATGCCTTTGCTGATTCCGCTGTTCACCTGATTTTTGACACCTGGCCCGAAACTATTGCCGAGCCGCTGGCGCGCGAGGTGCGCAACGTGCTCACCACGCAGCGCGGCGACCTCTTGACCATCGGCGTGGTGCTGGCGCTGTTCTTTGCGTCCAACGGGGTGGAAGCCTTGCGAACCTCGCTCAACCGCGCCTACCGTCAGATCGAGATGCGCTCCATCCTGCGGCTGAGGGCGCAGAGCTTCCTGTTCGTGGTGCTGGCAACTGTGGTGATGGTCGTCACGAGTCTGCTGCTGGTGGCCGTGCCGGTGGCGGTGCGCTACGTGGCCGTGCATGTCCCGGCCATCTGGGAATTCTACAACAATCTTGATGCGCTGAGGCTGGCCGTGGCTGCGGTGGTGCTGCTGACTGGTCTTATCAGCGCGCATCTTTGGCTGCCGAGCGGCAAGCGACGGCTGGGCGATGTGCTGCCCGGCGTGGCGCTGACCTTCCTGTCGTGGATTGCAGCTTCGCTGGCCTTTACTGCCTATCTCAACAATTTTGCCAATTACGCGACGACCTATGCCGGGCTCGCCTCGATCATCATCGCGCTGGTGTTTCTCTACATGGTCGCGGCGATCTTCATCATCGGGGCCGAGCTCAATGCCGCGATCATGCGCTTCCGGCAGGCGAGGGCGCAGGTGGGCGCTTCGGTGAGATCGTAGCCAGCGCCACGCCGAAACTGGTGATGGCGATGCCCACCATCTGGATCACCGAAAGGTCCTCGCCGAAGAGATACCAGGCAAAGACGGCCGTGCAGGCGGGCACCAGATAAAACAGCGAGGCGACCTTCGAGATGGCGCCATTGGCAATGAGATACATCAGCAGGAAGATCGCACCGAGCGACAGCACCAAGACCAGCCAAGCCATGGCGAACACCGTGTCCGTGTTGATGACGACGACCTGTTCCTCCAGAAATGCCGAGGCGATGCCGGTGACCGATGCACCGCCGGCATATTGCCAGAAGGTTCCGCGCAGCATGTTGGCACCTTGCACATAGCGCTTTTGCCAGATGGTGCCGGCGCTCATGCCGAGCACGGAAATGACTGACGCGGTGAGCGTGGCAGTGTTGACGCCCGCGCCGGTAATGCCGATCTTCGGCCAAAGCACGATGATGACGCCCACGAATCCGACGGCAAGGCCGGTCCAGTGACGAACAGTGACGCGGTCGCCGAGCACGGGCACGGCGATGAAGGCGGTGATCAGTGGCTGCAAGCCGACGATGAGCGCCGACAGGCCGGCCGACATGCCATTGCGAATGGCCCAGAAAACCGCCCCCAGATAGACGCCATGCATGAGGATGCCGACAATGGCCGAATGGATGATCTGCGCGCGCGTCAGCCTTGGCCCGGCAAACCACAGCGCCAACAGCCAGATCAGCACGGCGGAAATGACGAAGCGGACAGCCAGGAAGAAGAACGGCTCGACCCAGGGCATGGCGTAGCGCGCGCCGATGAAACCGGTCGCCCAGAGCAGTACAAAGAGCGGCGGGGCAATCCGGGTGAGCATGATCTTGGGTTTCCTTGGGCGAGAAGCGCTCTAACAGCCAGCCACCGGTAAGCAAAGCGAAACGTTTTCATGCGAGGATGAAAGGGAAGGGAACTGAATTTGCCTTTCAAGAGGTGCGGACATGCTTTGGAGAATTGACCCCTACTGGCTGGTAATGGCCGTCATCGTGGTGACGATGCTGAGCTATCTGTTCGGCTATGCGCTTGACCGCATCATGGGCCGCGAAGGTTTTGGCCCGGCCGGCAACATGGTTATCCTCGTGGTGTGCTTCTTCGGCGGCATCTATCTCGCCAACACTTACGGCATTCGTTTCCGGTCGCTTCCCCATGCTGTGGCTGGCGGAATCACAGCCGGATTCATCGGCCTTGCGCTGATGGCGGCGCTCAAAGGCATGTTCTACCGGGCGGGCTGACCGTTCGGTCTTCCATCGCGCCCTGCCGCATCACAATCCGACCATCCTGCGGATGTCATCTGCCGTCGTGCCTGCTGCGCGCAGGCTGGCGAGCGACGTGTCCTTGAGGCTCTTGGAGAGCTTGCGCCCGTCCCGGCCCAGGATCAGCCGGTGATGGTGGTAGACGGGTTCGCGGACGCCCAGCACTTCCTGCAGCAGCCGGTGGATGGAGGTGGCGTGGAACAGGTCGCGCCCGCGCACCACATGGGTGATCCCCTGCAGCGCATCGTCCACTGTCACGCACAGATGATAACTCGCCGGCGTCTCTTTTCGTGCCAGTACGACATCCCCCCATGCTGACGGATCGGCGCTGGTTGTCCCGGTTTCGTCAGCCGGGCCAAGGCCCGTTTCCTGCCAGGTGAGCGGCTTGGCGAGACTTGCCAGCGCCCGCGCCATGTCCAGCCTCCAGGCATAGGGCTCGCCGGATTCCATGCGGGATAGGCGTTCTGCTTGCGACAGTGACCGGTCAATACCTGGATAGAGCGGCGCGCCGTCGGGATCGCGCGGCCAAGCGCCATGATCGGCCTCGTGGGCGGCGATGAAGGCGCGGATATCGCCGCGGCTCATGAAGGCTGGATAGAGAAGGCCCATGCTTCGCAGCCTGTCCAGCGCTGCCTCGTACGCGGCAAAATGATCCGACTGGCGGCGCACCGGCTCTTCGAAGGCAATGCCAAGCCAGGCGAGGTCGTCGCGGATGCCCTGCTCGAAGGCCGGGGTGCAGCGGGCAAGATCAATGTCCTCGATGCGCAGAAGCAGGCGGCCACCGGACTGGCGTGCCATATCCGCATTGAGAAGGGCTGATAGCGCGTGGCCGAGGTGCAGCTCGCCATTCGGGCTTGGCGCGAAACGGAAGACTGGCCGGTTCATCGAAAATGCCTGTCCATTGGACGGATCATCGCGCTATTGCTACCGTGGACGGGTCAAAAGGCAAGCAGGACCGTTCCATGGCCACCATTGAAACACTGGGCGACATTGAAGCAGCGCTTGCCGCACTGGCCGCGCGCGACCCGCGGCTCGTCCCGGTCATT
>JBGSQC010000234.1:0-12187 GCA_041738295.1 Zhengella sp.
GTCCGCTATTTCGCCGCGCTGGACACCGAGCGGGCGCGGCTGGCGGAAGAGGCGCGGCTCAAGGCCGAAGAGGAAGCCCGCCTGAAGGCTGAGGAAGAGGCTCGGCTGAAGGCAGAGGAAGAGGCAAGGCTGAAAGCAGAAGCGGAAGAAAAAGCCGCTGCCGAGGCCAAGGCTGCGGCTGAAGAGGAAGCGCGCCGCAAGGCCGAGGAGGACGCCCGAAAGGCAGAGGAGGCTGCGCGCCGCAAGGCTGAAGAGGAGGCCCGAAAGGCTGAACCCAAGCCCGCACAAGCAGAACCGGAGCCGTCGAATGGGGAGGAAACGGACAGCAACGCCGACCTGCCGGCCACCAACCCCTTCGCCAAAGGCTCGGTGACGATTGAGGACATCATCGGCAGCCAGCGCGGGATCCAGTAACGCTCACGGGTTAATCCGAACCGGCGCTCGCTCCCTTCCTCACCCAGTCCAGCGCCGCCAGCCGCAAGGCTGACGACAGGTTGGTGTCGCGCGGGCGGGTGGCGTCAATGTCGGCGACAAGGGCAGCAAGGGACGTCGCCCTGGCCGCAGCCATGGCTTCCAGTTCGGCGAAGAAGGCGTTCTCAAGGGAAAAGGATGTGCGGTGGCCGCGTATCGTCACCGAGCGCTTGACGACCGCGCTCACTTTTCGCTGTCAAGCGGGCCGTGCTTGGAGCGGCGATGGGCATCAAGCCTGGCGATCTGCAAGGCACGGCGGCTTTCGGCCAGCTGCTTTTCAGCGCGGTTCAAGCCGTGGGCCACGCGGTTCTTGGCGGCCTCAGCCTCGCGCTCGGCGCGGGCCTTGCGCTTGCGTGCCATTCGCAAATTGAGGATTTCACCCATGGCTTGCCCCGCTCACTTGTTCTTGCGGAATGAGTCGAGCGACACCACCTCGGCCGCCGGCTTGGTCTCTTCGGCCGACTTTTCGGCCTTCGTCTTCTTCTTGTCGCCCTTGGCAGCGGCAGGCTTGGCCACCTCGACCGGCTTTGCCTCCGGCACGCGGGCCGGCGGTGCCAGCTCGGTCACCTCGGCATTGGTGACCTCTTCGGCACGCACATCGAATTCCAGTTCGAAATTGACCGAGGGATCATAGAAGCCGCGCACAGCGGAGAAGGGAATTTCCAGCTTCTCCGGGATATCGGCAAAGGACAGGCCGACTTCGAAACCGCTGTCGGTCACCTTCAGGTCCCAGTACTGGTACTGGAGCACGATGGTCATCTGCTCGGGGTATTTTTCCGTCAGGCGCGAGGAGACCCGCACGCCCGGCGCATGGGTAAGGAAGGTGATGAAGAAGTGATGGTTGCCCGGCAGGCCGGTGCGCGCCACTTCCGACAGGACCTTGCGCATGACGCCGCGCAGGGCTTCCTGCGCGAGGATATCATAACGGATCTGGTCCTTGGACATGGACTGCGGGCCCTTTCGAGATTCTGATTGCCCCAGAGATTTAGAACAAGATGGGCGCATGCGCAAACGACTATGCCCGCATGGCTTTCACATAATTCGATTACGGGAAGAATGCAGTCACGGAGATGTGGTTGCAGGGCGGAACGAATAAAAACCCGAGGGGAGAAAGGTGGAGGCTTCTGTTGCCAGGCGCCTCCGGGCCCCGCCTGACGGTGCTAACCGGCAGGACTTAATTCGAAGTCATCACACCGCCGTTAGGCAGCGAGACGAGCCTCAGCATAGTTGTCATTTGCAACTACAAGTTTGACCCGATAACGGTGGTATCATGCCGGGCAAAGGCTCGCTCTTTACACCCTCGTCGATCCTATTTCGCCCCCATCATCAAACGCTGCCATCTCAGCGGCTGGTGGTGGAGGCGCCGGGTACCGCCCCCGGGTCCGAATGGCTTATTTCAACGGCTGTTTATCACCATAGTCAGACAAGCTGACCCCCCAGATATAGGGTCAAAGCCGGTGGATGAAAAGGGGAAACCGGACCGCGATGACCCAGTCGTGGAGAAAGCCGGATGTAACCCGTTACAAGGGCTGGAAAATCCTGCCGGGATTGACATCAAGCGGCCTGATTGTAGCCTTCCCTCATGCGAGTGGCCCATCGAGGATTCGCCGCATGGTTCAAGGGGGTTGGCCGGTTCAGGCTGACTGAAGCGCCAAAGGGAGTGATGCCATGGCCGACTATCTTGCCGATGTGAAGAAATATGATGCCAAGGCCGACGAGGCCGTGGTTACCAAGATCGTGAAGCATCTGGGTATTGCGCTGCGTTCCAAGGATGCATCGCTGGTGGCGTGCTCCGACCAGGCCGAACTGGACCGTGTTGTCGAGAAGTGGTGCGGCAAGAAGCTGGGCATCACCGGCGACAAGGCAGCCGCTGCCGTCAAGAAGACCTGCGAGACGATGAAAAGTGACACATCAAAGTCGCGCGTCACCTTCTACTATCTGGTGGCCAAGGATCTGGGCAAGCTCGGCGATCTCTGATCCGCGCTGCATGAAATCACCATCCGGCCTGCTGCCCTTTCGGACAGCGGGCCGGTTTTGTCTTGTGGTCAGGGCTCGCGACACGGCCGGCAGTGGTGCCATTGGCCTGCAAGATCGATAGACTGGACCCTGACGAATCAGATCTGACGGATCGGCCCCGCCATGCGCCAATATCTCGACCTTCTGGAACACGTGATGGACAGCGGCACCGACCGGGGCGACCGCACCGGCACCGGCACGCGCTCGGTCTTCGGCCACCAGATGCGCTTTGATCTGGCAGAGGGCTTTCCCGTTCTCACCACCAAGAAGCTGCATCTGAAGTCGATCATCCACGAGCTGCTCTGGTTTCTCGCCGGTGACACCAACATCAAGTACCTGAAGGACCATGGCGTTTCGATCTGGGATGAATGGGCCGACGAGAACGGGGAGCTCGGCCCGGTCTATGGCAAGCAATGGCGCTCCTGGCCGGATGGCAAGGGCGGAACAATTGACCAGATCACGCATCTGGTGGACCAGATTCGTACCAATCCCACTTCGCGCCGGCTGATTGTTTCGGCGTGGAACCCTGCGGAGGTGGATGCCATGGCGCTGCCGCCCTGCCACTGCCTGTTCCAGTTCTATGTGGCTGACGGCAAGCTTTCGTGCCAGCTCTACCAGCGCTCGGCGGATATTTTTCTCGGCGTACCGTTCAACATCGCGTCCTATGCGCTGCTGACGATGATGGTGGCGCAGGTGACGGGCCTCAAACCCGGCGACTTCATCCACACGCTGGGCGATGCGCATCTCTACCACAATCATTTCGATCAGGCGCGCCAGCAGCTTGCCCGCACGCCGCACCGCCTGCCGGTGATGGAAATCAACCCGCAAGTGAGCGACCTGTTTTCCTTCCGCTACGAGGATTTCAAGCTGGTGGGTTATGAGGCCGCGCCATCGATCAAGGCGCCGATTGCCGTGTAAGACGGGCTTGCACCTGCCGGCCGATCAGTCACACTGGCGCGGGGCGAAGGGAGACGATCAATGAAACGCAGTGTGTTCCTCGCCACGGCTCTGCTAGCCGCAGGGTCTGCAAGCGCCAATGACAGCGTGGCCGAAATCGGAGCCGGCGGCATCGTCCTGGGGAGCACCGATGCAGTGCTCCTTGAAAAGGAAGTGCTGTTTATCTCGCCGTCACTGGTGACGGTCGACTACGTGTTCCGCAACCAATCCGACAAGGATGTTGACACGATCGTTGCCTTTCCCATGCCGGTGATCGAGCCGTCCTTTGACAGCGACATCTCGATCCCCGAACAGGAGAGCGACAATTTCCTCGGGTTTTCGGTGACCCATGACGGACAACCGGTCACGCCTTCGCTCGACCAGCGGGCCTTTGCCGCGGGTGTCGACGTCACAGAGGACCTGAAGGCCAGGGCCATCCCGCTGATGCCGACCGCTGACGTGGTTACCAAGGCACTCGCCGGCCTTCCCGATGACGTGAAGGGCGACTGGATTGCGCGCGGCCTCATCCGGGAAGATGAGTTTGATGCCGGGCAAGGACTGCAGAAAGAGGTTTCGGCGCGCTGGGGCCTGCGGTCCGCCTATTGGTGGAAGGCACAGTTTCCCGCCGGCAAGGCGCTTGCCGTCTCTCATCGCTACAAGCCCGCTGTCGGGGCTTCGGCCGGGCTGTCATTCTTCTTTGACGGCAAGCGCGGTGACCTCTGGGACGAGTATGCCGGGAAGTACTGCATTGATGACGGTTTTGAAAAAGCCCTGAAAAAGAAGACTGATGCAGGGGTCACCATGGTCGAGAAGCGCATCGACTACATCCTGACCTCGGGCGGAAACTGGGCAACCGGCACCATCGGCTCTTTCACGCTTGCCATCGACAAGGGGTCGCCGGATGCGCTGGTCTCGTTCTGCGGAGAGGGTGTTAAAAAGACCGGGCCGACGCGATTCGAACTGACGGCCACCGACTTTTACCCGGAGCGTGACATTCACATCCTCGTTGCCGAACCAATCTCTGATTGACCACCAGTCCCCCTGATTTTCCGGAGTGCCTTATTTGAGAGAGATCGTCCTTGTCGTTGCCGCGTCGCTCAACAATGTCATCGGGCGCGATAGCGCCATGCCGTGGAAACTGTCGAGTGACTTGAAGCGCTTCAAGGCGATCACCATGGGCTGCCCGGTGATCATGGGACGCAAGACGTTTGAGAGCATCGGCCGGCCGTTGCCGGGCCGCCTCAACATTGTCATCAGCCGGGATTTCGACTGGGAAGCCGATGGGGCGATCCGCATGGGGTCGCTCGATGCGGCCATTGATCTGGCCGCCGCACACATCGAAGCAGCCGAGAGGGATGCCGAAGAGAAGGGCGAGGACCCGCCGGAGCTGGATATATGCGTCATTGGCGGCGGGCAGATTTATGCGCAGGCGTTCGGACTGGCAGACGTGGTGCATATGACCCGCGTCCTGGCCGAGCTTGAAGGCGATACGCATTTCCCCGCGCTGGACGGTTCTGACTGGGATCTGGAGCACAGCGAAGATGTGCCCGAAGGCCCGAAAGACAGCCATGCCACGCGCTACGAAGTCTGGCTGCGCCGTCAAAGCGGTGACTGAGACATCGTGACATTCACTTTAACGCCAGATTGCGGTCATTTCGCTTGGCCAGCGCGTTGAAAGCGGGCATGGCGATACCTATAACCTATTTCAAAGACTTCGAAGCAGTGACCATGGCCCCAAAGGGGCAAGAGGAGACCGGATGCCCTGGAGCAATCAAGGTGGTAATGGCGGCCCGTGGGGCGGCAACAACAAGGGACCATGGGGCCAGGGACCGGGCGGTCCAAAGGGACCGCAGAACACGCCGCCGGATCTTGAAGACATCATCCGCAAGGGCCAGGACCGGCTGAAGAATGCACTTCCGGGTGGTTCGGGCACACCGGCCATGTTTGGCCTGATTGGTGCCGGCCTGGTTGCGCTCTGGGTTTTCCAGAGCATCTATACCGTGCAGCCGGATGAACTCGGCGTGGAACTGCGCCTCGGCAAGCCCAAGGAAGAGATTTCCGAGCCTGGCCTCCACTTCCATTTCTGGCCGGTCGAGACCGTTGAAATCGCCAATACGGCTGAAAAGCTGGTCAATATCGGTGGCGGCACGGCGCGTGCATCGTCCGGCCTGATGCTGTCGGGTGACCAGAACATCGTCGACGTGCAGTTTTCCGTCGCCTTCCAGGTGTCCGATCCGCGCTCTTATCTGTTCAAGGTCACCGAGCCTGACGAAACCTTGCGCCAGGTTGCCGAAAGCGCGATGCGCGAAGTGGTCGGACGCAGACCGGCGCAGGACATTTTCCGCGACAACCGCCAGGTGATTGCTGACGAGGTCCGTCAGATCGTCCAGACCACCATGGACAACTACGGCACAGGCCTCAACATCAACGCGATTTCCATTGAGGATGCGGCGCCGCCGCGCGAAGTGGCCGACGCGTTTGACGAAGTGCAGCGTGCCGAGCAGGACGAGGACCGTTTCCGCGAGGAAGCCAACCAGTATTCCAACCAGAAACTCGGCCAGGCGCGCGGTGAAGCAGCGCAGGTTCGTGAAGATGCCGCTGCCTACAAGAAACGGGTCGTGCAGGAAGCCGAAGGTGAGGCCCAGCGCTTCCTCTCGGTCTATGAGCAGTACAAGAATGCCCCGGAAGTGACGCGCAAGCGCCTGTTCCTTGAGACCATGGAACAGGTTCTCAAGGGGTCCGACAAGGTGATCATCGAACAGGGCGCAAACGGGCAAGGCGTCGTACCCTACCTTCCGCTCAACGAACTGACCAAGCGCCAGGGAGCCCAGTGATGAACCGACTTACCCTTCTCGGCGGCGTGGCTGCCTTTGCCCTTCTGGCCGTGTTTTCCTCGATCTATGTTGTCAATGAACGAGAGCAGGCCATCGTGCTCCGCTTCGGCGAAATCGTGGATGTGAAAGAGGAGCCGGGGCTTTATTTCAAGATGCCCTTCGGCTTTGCCGGTGCCGACAATGTGCAGATCGTCGAAGACCGCATGATGCGCTTTTCGTTGGATGATATTCGCGTGCAGGTTTCCGGCGGCAAATTCTTTGTCGTCGATGCTTTCCTGACCTATCGCATTGATGATCCGCGCGTGTTCCGTCAGGCCGTATCGGGATCGGTCCAGTTGGCCGAGCAGCGGCTTCGCACCCGTATGGATGCCGCGCTTCGCCGCGTCTATGGTCTTCGCGGTTTCGAGGCTGCCCTGTCTGACGACCGTACCGTCATGATGCGCGAGGTCTCCGAGCAAATGGCGACCGATGCGACATCGCTTGGTTTGAAAATCCAGGATGTGCGCATCCGACGGACCGACCTGACCGAGGAAGTCTCGGAGCAGACCTATAACCGCATGAAGGCTGAGCGACTGGCTGAAGCCGAGCGCCTGCGTGCCCGCGGACGCGAAGCTGCGCAAGGCATCAAGGCAAAGGCAGACCGACAAGTGGTCGAGACGGTGGCCGAAGCGCGCAAGGAAAGCGAAATCCTGCGCGGTGAGGGCGAAGGCGAACGAAACCGCATCTTTGGCGAAGCCTTCAACCAGGATCCTGCCTTCTTCGACTTCTACCGGTCGATGGCGGCCTATCGAGAAGCGCTGCAGAAGGATGGCACGACCATGGTGCTGTCGCCCAATTCGGAGTTCTTCCGCTTCTTCCAGGACGCAGCAGGCACGCCGCAGGCTACGCCGCCTGCACCGCCCGCAAACCAGTAAGCGGGCCGGACCGTGACCGACTTTGTGACTGCCCTCGGACTCATGCTTGTGTTCGAGGGCATTCTTTATGGCGGATTTCCCGCCATGGTGAGAAGGCTGGCCGCGCAAATGCAATCCATGCCGGATTCCACGCTGCGCGTGGCGGGCATCGCAGTTGCGGCGTTTGGAGTCTTGATGGTCTGGCTCGCGCGCGGGTAACGGTAAATTCAAGTGCCGTACTGCCGTGTGCCCTGTGCAAGTCCATCGTTCGGCCCTAATCTCCTTTCACCATTGACCGCGTGCCATCACAGGCATCGCACCAACGCCCGCCGGAGACGATGACATGGCTGTTGCCACATTCCAGAGACTGACCCGAGCCGCGCTGGCGCTTAGTGCTGCCGCGATGCTGGTGCTGACCCCACCGATGGTGGCAGGGCCGTACAGTGCTGCCCATGCAAACGGGCCGGAATCGGTGGCGGATCTGGCGAGCGGATTGCTCGATGCGGTGGTCAACATCTCGACCTCGCAGAACAAGGCGGGCGATGACGAGGGCAATGTGCCGGTGCCGGACCTGCCTGAAGGTTCGCCCTTCAAGGAATATTTCGACGAGTTCTTCAAGGACAAGGACAACAAGAAAGGTCCGGGCAAGACCAGTTCGCTTGGCTCCGGTTTTGTGATCGACGCCAAGGAAGGCATCGTGATCACCAACAACCATGTGATCGAGGGCGGTGACGCCATCGAGGTGATTTTTGCCGACGGCACGAAAATTCCTGCCACGCTCAAGGGAACCGACCCCAAGACCGACATTGCGGTGCTGCAGATTGATCCCGGCAAGCACAAGCTGACCGAAGTGAAGTTCGGGGATTCGACCGCCATGCGCATCGGCGACTGGGTGATGGCCATCGGCAACCCGTTCGGCCTGGGCGGTTCGGTCTCGGTCGGCATTGTCTCGGCGATCAATCGCGACATCAATTCCGGCCCCTATGATGATTTCATCCAGACCGATGCCGCCATCAACCGCGGCAATTCCGGCGGCCCGCTGTTCAACATGAAGGGCGAGGTGATCGGCATCAACACCGCCATCATCAGCCCGTCCGGCGGCTCCATCGGCATCGGCTTTTCCATCCCTTCCAAGCTTGCTGTCTCGGTGATTGACCAGTTGCGCCAGTTTGGCGAAACGCGGCGCGGCTGGCTTGGCGTTCGCATCCAGCCGGTCACCGATGACATTGCCGAAAGCCTCGGCATGACGTCAGCCAAGGGTGCGATGGTTGCCGGTATCGTCAAGGGCGGGCCGGTCGATGACAGATCGGTGGAAGCCGGTGACGTCATCATCAAGTTTGACGGGCGTGACGTGAAGGACATGCGCGACCTGCCGCGCATCGTGGCCGAAAGCCCGGTCGGCAAGGATGTCGACGTGGTGGTCATCCGCAAGGGCAAGGAAGTCAACATCAAGGTCAAGCTCGGCCGCCTTGAAGATGGCGACAAGCTGGCCTCGGCGGAAGACACCGATGGTGACACGGCCACCGAAGAAAAGAAGGAAGAGGTCGTCTCGGCCAAGGCGCTCGGAATGGCCTTTGCCGAACTGGACGACAAGGCGCGCGAAGCCTTCGGCATCGCCAAGGAAATCAATGGCGTGCTGGTGACCTCGGTGGACGACAATTCGCTGGCCTCCGAGCGTGGCGTGAAGGCAGGCGATGTCATCACCGAAATCGCGCAGGAGAGCGTATCGAAGCCCGGCGATGTGCTGACCCGTCTGGAGAAGCTGAAGTCGCAGGGCCGCAAGAATGCGCTGCTGATGCTGGCCTCCAAGAGCGGCGAGTTGCGCTTCGTGACCATCCGCATGGAGTGAGGCGGAAACCCCGCCGCTGACTGCAAGGCCTTGAAAGAAAATCAAAAAAAGGCGGTCGAGATGGCCGCCTTTTTGGTGTGCTCAGACGATGAAATCGGTCTTGCGATAGCCCTGGATGTAGAGCAGCGCGGTCAGGTCGCCATGGTCGATGCGCATCTTTGCCTGGGCCGCGACGGACGGCTTGGCGTGGAGTGCCACGCCGGAACCGGCAAGCTGGATCATGCCAAGATCATTGGCGCCGTCGCCCACCGCCAAGGCATCGTCAGGGGTGAGGCCGAGACGTGCGGCAATCTCGAGAAGCGCATCGACCTTGGCCTGCCGCCCGAGGATCGGATCGGTGACGGAGCCGGCGAGCATTCCGCCGTCTTCCACCAGCGTGTTGGCGCGGTTCTCGTCAAAGCCGATCATCGTGGCGATGCGCGAGGTGAAGGCGGTGAAGCCACCGGAGACAAGCGCGGTGTAGCCGCCCTTGGCACGCATGGTCTGCACCAGTTCGCGCCCGCCCGGTGTCAGCGTGATGCGGCTGGCGATGACCTTTTCGATGACAGAAACAGGCAGGCCCTTCAGCAGGGCGACGCGCTCGCGCAAGGCCGGTTCAAACTCGATCTCGCCATTCATGGCGCGCGCGGTGATGGCGGAAACATGGGCCTTGAGGCCCGCCTCGTCGGCCAGCTCGTCAATGCATTCCTGCCCGATCATGGTGGAATCCATGTCGGCGATCAGGATCGCCTTGCGGCGGCTGTCCTGGTCCTGCACCACGATATCCACCGGTGCGCCATCAAGGGCCAGGCGCAGCGCCGCTTCGGCGTGCCCGCCATCCGTTCCGGTTTTCAGCGCAATGTCGCAGGCAATGCCGTCGGCCAGCCAATAGAGCCCGCTTGCGTGCACGGCTTCGAAGGCCTTATTGGCAAGGGCAGGCGACAAGCTCTTGTCGCGCGGGCTAGCAATGAGGGTGGCGACAAGCGGCATGGATCGGGTTCCGGACATTGGTGATGCGGCGAAGAACGCCATCCTGATAGCGGGGCCGACCGCCAGCGGCAAGTCGGCTTTGGCCGTGGAATTGGCCGAGGCCTGCAACGGCGTTGTGATCAATGCCGATTCCATGCAGGTCTATGGCGTGCTGGATGTGCTGACCGCGCGCCCTCAATCCGATGACCTTGCCCGCGTGCCGCATCGCCTGTTTGGTCATGTCGCGCCTGGGAACGCTTATTCGACCGGCCAATGGTTGCGTGATGTGGAGCAGCTGCTGGCTTCCGGGTTTGAGGGAAGGACACCGGTTTTCGTTGGCGGAACAGGGCTTTACTTCCGGGCGCTGACCGGCGGCCTGTCGCCCATGCCGGATGTGCCGGACGCCATTCGCGATCATTGGCGGGCGAGGCTGGCGAGCGATGGCGTGGCCGCCTTGCATGCTTGCCTGGCGGAGCGTGATCCGGAGGGAGCAGCCGCCTTGCGTGCTTCCGACAGCCAGCGGGTGGTGCGGGCACTCGAAGTGCTGGATGCATCCGGCAAGCCGATCTCGCATTGGCAGAAGCTGCCCGGCACCGCCCTGATTGATCCGGCTTCAGCCCGAAAGATCGTTCTGGAGCCGGACCGGCAATGGTTGGCCCGGCGCATCTTCCAACGACTTGGCGAGATGGCAAAGCATGGGGGGATGGAGGAAGTGCAGCGTCTTCTTTCACTCGGGCTTGATCCAGACTTGCCCGCCATGAAGGCGATCGGTGTGCGTGAATTCGACGCCGTTCTAGCCGGTGATTGCTCCCTTGAGGAGGCACTCGGCAAGGCTGCGGCTGCATCGCGCCAATATGCCAAGCGGCAGATGACGTGGTTTCGCAACCAGCTGGATGACAGTTGGGAGCGGCGAAAAGTGCCCGCCTGAAGGCGATGGAACCCGATCTGAGACCGTCTCCTTTACCCTCGGGGAAACCCTTTTGTAAGAACTTGTATTTCATGGTGTTTTTGACGCTCCTGGCGCGTCATTGATCGCAATGCACTGCACAATCTTAACCGCAGATTAGGCGGGTGGGTGTAAGGTCCGGGCGAACTGGGGCATTTGAACCAAAAGGATATCATGCGCTTTCACAAGTCAGAGCTGGCCTTTCTGGTGCTCGTCGCGCTTATGATCGTGACGGCAGGCTTGCTTGTGTCGCTGATCTTCACCGTGGGCGGGGACACCGCTGCTGCTGCTTCCGCAATCCGTTTGCGCGCCATGGTAAGCCTCGGGATCCTGGCATCGGCCATCCTGTTTGCGCTTGTCTTCATTTTCCCGTTGCTGCGTTCGCAGGTTCGCGAAGAAAGCCAGTTGCGCGAAATGACACAATCGCTTTCCAAGCACTCCGAAACACTTGAACATGCGGCCCTGACCGATGGCCTGACCGGCATGCAGAACCGGCGCTATTTTGATGATGCGCTGGCGCAGTACCTGGAAGAGTTCCGCCGCATCGAGCGCCCTGTCGGCCTGATGGTGCTGGATCATGATCATTTCAAGCTGGTCAACGACACGCATGGGCATGATGTCGGCGACGATGTGCTGCGCGCCATTGCCCAGTGCCTGCGTGAATTCACCCGCTACCATGATGTGGTGGCGCGCCTTGGCGGTGAAGAATTTGCCGTTGTCGCGCCGAACATGGACCTTGAGACGCTGGGCAAGTTTGCCGACCGCATCCGGCAGGCCATTTCGCAGTTGACCATTGCGTCGGGCAATGTGCGCCTGCGTGTCACCACCAGTGTCGGCGTGGCTGTCTGGGATGGCCGTGAAGACGGCGACGCCTTCTACAAGCGGGCAGACCGCGCACTTTATGAAGCCAAGCGACTGGGCCGCAACCGCGTCTGCGCCTGAGGCGGGCCGTCGCCGCCTGCAGCCTCTCCAGACATTCCCGCCATCACTGAACATGCAGTCCGTCAGGGCTTATTCGGCCTTTTGCGCGCCCGTACATGACGCTTGCGGGACGACGCAGGCAAGGCGCTCCCGTGGACAATGAAAAATCCCACCCGCAGGCAACGGATGGGATTGTCTCATGCGTTCAGGACCTGGTGACACATGTTTCTCAAGGCCTGTTCGGCCGGAATGACCGGATCAGGTCATTGCCACCACCGGGGCCGCGCGTTGAGGGCTCAGGGTCCCTGCGGGAAGGTGCTTCCTCGCGCGGCGCGGTGGAGAAAGTGCGGGGGCGTGCCTGCGGCGCGGATGC
>JBGSQC010000156.1:0-6703 GCA_041738295.1 Zhengella sp.
GCCGGGGCAGGGCCGCTGCTCTTTGCCGTGGGGGCCCAGCTTGCCCGCGCCGGCAATGCGCCGGTTGCCATCATCCAGGCCGGCAAGCCCTTTTCGCCAGCCCATGGCGCATGGAAGCTGCCGCTCGCGCAACTCTCGGAAGCCGCCGGCTATATGGTAACGCTGCTCAGCCACCGCGTGCCGATCCTCACCGCAACCGATGTCGTGCGGATCACTGAAAGCGGCAATGGACTTGAAGTCCAAGTGCAGGACGCATCGGGTGTCCGCGTGCTGTCAGCCGATCTTGTTGGCCTGCATGACGGCATTCGTCCGAATTCCTATGGCGCAACCGCCTGCAACATGATCCCGGTGCTGAGCGCCGGTGATTGCCATGAGTCGCTGGGGGCCGATGCCGCTGCCATTGACGGCGAGCATGCGGCAAGGCGCGTGATGGCCCGTCTTGGCGGAAAGGCGGACCCTGAGGAGCCGCGTGGCCTTGCCCGGGCGCGCGAGACGCAAGGCATTCTTGCCCGGATGCATGGCGGAGATGAAGCGGCAAGGCTGGCGGAACTCCCCGCTGATACCGTGATCTGCCGTTGCGAAAACCGCACGCTCGCCGACCTTCGCGCGCTCGGACCGGAACCGACCATTCGTGAACTTCGCCTCAACGGGCGCTTTGCCATGGGGGCCTGCCAAGGCCGGTTCTGTGGCGAATGGGTCAACCAACTTGCTGAGAACAGTCCACCATCGGGTGCTGTCGGTGCCATGCGCTGGCCCGTCCGTCCTATTTCCATCGCCGATATCCTGGACGCCGGAGAAGATCCGGCCCCTCTAGCGGAGCTCGAAAAATGACAGCCATTCCAGTCGCAAGGGAGGCCGCAACCAGCTTTGCGGTCGCGAACCCCTATTCCCGAAAAATCCTGGCCGAACTGGGCGAAAGCTCAACTGCGGAGATTGCCGCGACGGTTGCGCGCGCGCGAAAAGCGGCAGCTGCGTTCCGTCATTCGACTCCCTTTGAACGCCGGGATCTGTTGAACCGGCTGGCGGCCTTGGTGGAACGGGACGCCGAAGCGCTGGCTCGAACCATTTCCGACGAGATGGGCAAGACCATTTCGGAAGCGCGCAACGAGATCCGCCGCGCGCAGAACACGCTGCGGCTTTCCGGCGATGCAGCGACCTTCCTTGACGGCGAGGTGATGCATTGCGCCATCGTGTCGGGCGGCGTGGACCGGCAGGCTGTGGTGACTTTTCAGCCGGTGGGCGTGGTGGCGGCCATCACACCGTTCAACTATCCGGTCAACCTGCTCTGCCACAAGCTCGGCCCGGCAATTGCCGCCGGGAATGCCGTGGTGGTGAAACCGTCTCCAAAAGCGCCTCTTGCCGCCACCATGCTGGTGGCGCTCACCCGCGAAGCCGGTTTCTCGGATGATCTGGTGCAAGCTGTGCAGGGCGGAGCGCGGCCCGCCATCGATCTGGCCCGCTCGGCGATCGACCTCTTGAGCTTTACCGGCGGGCCTGCCGCAGGCCTTGCGCTGAAGCAGGCATCCGGCCTTGTGCGCTGCCTGATGGAGCTTGGCGGCAATGATCCGTTGATCGTCCTGCCCGATGCCGATCTGGTGGCTGCAGCCGATACAGCCGTGGCGCATCGCTGCGAGATTGCCGGGCAAAGCTGCGCGGCGGTCAAGAAGCTCTATCTTCACGAAGATGTTGCCGAACGCTTCACCGGCATGGTGGCCGACCGGTTGTCCGTGCTTCGCGTCGGTGATCCGTCGCAGGATGCCACCCAGATGGGTACGGTGATCGACGAGGCCGCTGCGGCGATGATTGCCGCCAGGCTGGCCGAGGCGAGGGGTGCCGGCGCCTCCATCGTCACAGGCGGCGCTCATCGTGGCACATTGTTCCAGCCGACGCTGGTGGCCGATGTGCCGCCATCCTGCCAGCTTTTTGCCACGGAAACCTTTGGTCCTGTGATTTCGACCCGCCGGTTCCGTGATCTCAATGGCGTCATTGCCGAGATCAACGCGACGCAGTTCGGGCTGCAGGCCGGCATCTTTACCAATGATCATGCGGCGATCCGCAAGGTTTCACGCGAGTTGCAGGTGGGCGGCGTGATGATCAATGAAGGGCCGGATTTCCGAGCAGAGCATGTTCCCTTCGGCGGCATCAAATCGTCCGGCATGGGGCGCGAAGGCGTGCGCATCACCATGCGCGAGATGAGTGAAACCCGCGTCGTGATCGACTGATCGCCGCACTTTGCAAGGAGCCGGCCATGACCGCATCCACCCGTTTCGACGGTGTTTTCACCGCGCTTGTCACCCCCTTCACTGACAATGGCAGCATTGACTGGACCGCCTATGACCGACTGCTGGATTTCCAGCTGGAGGCAGGCGTTTCAGGCCTGGTGCCGGTCGGCACGACAGGCGAGGCAGCAACGCTGACCGACAGCGAAGCCGCAGCACTCATCGAGCGGACGGTCAAGCGCGCAGATGGCAAGGCCTATGTGCTGGCCGGGGCCGGTTCCAACAACACGGTTCACGCCGTGGAGGCAACGTGGCGGGCCTTTGAGGCAGGCGCCGACGGCGTGCTGCACATCACGCCGTACTATAACAAGCCGGGGCAGGCAGGTCTCGCGGCGCATTTCTCCGCCGTGGCCGAGGCCGCATCAGGCGACGTGATGCTCTATTCCGTACCGGGCCGGACGGGCGTTGCCATCGCGCCTGAAAAGGCGGCAGACTTGTGCACGCGCCACGCCAACATCGTCGCCATCAAGGAAGCTGGCGGCGACGTTGCTCGCGTGACGAGCCTCAGGGCGGCCTGCGGAGGGAATATCACAATCCATTGCGGCGATGACGGGCTGGCGCTCGCCTTTTATGCGCTCGGCGCGCGAGGCCTGACTTCGGTTCTTTCCAATGTCCTGCCGGGCGATTGCGTGGAGCTCCACAGGGCCTGGGCTGCGGGCGACCTCGCCATGGCGCTGGCGATCCATGAGCGGCTGGCACCGGCGGCGGCTGCCATGTTCTGCGAGAATTCTCCCGCGCCGGTGAAACATGCCCTTGCCGCCAAGGGCTGGATGAGCGCCCATGTGCGCCTGCGGCTTTCACCAATGAGTGCCGATGGTGCAAGGCTTGTGGAAACGGCAGTTGCGCGCGCCTCGTCCTGACCATTGCAAGCCCGGTGCTGCTGATCCAGAAAGACGGATCAGGAGGCACAAACCCATGACCGGCACCGAAACGACGCTGCGCCTGCGCATCCTGTTTGGCGACGATGCCATGCTTGGACCCGGCAAGGCTGACCTGTTGCAACGCATTCGCGACACTGGTTCCATCTCTGCGGCAGGGCGTGCCATGGGCATGAGCTACAAGCGCGCATGGGGGCTGGTGGAAGAGATGAACCGCGCCTTCCGCGATCCGCTGGTGGAAAGCAGCCGGGGCGGGGCAACCGGTGGCGGCGCTACGCTGACACCGGCCGGAGACTATGTTTTGGCACTCTACCGGCAGATCTAGGACAAGGCGGCACGCTCTTGTGCCAGTGAAATCAACACCTTGCGGGCCATGTTGACCGATATCTCTCAAGAGAAATAACGGTTGTGCGATTATCGTTGTAACGATATGTTTCCCTGGAAATAACGAAAATGGAGTGGAGAATCATGCCTTCAGGCAAAAGGCGTGAAAGTGTACTGACACTCGCGGTTGCGGCACTGGTCACCAGTCTTTTGGGCAGCTTCATGCCTACTTCGGCCAAGGCCGAGACGGCGCTCGTTGCCGTGGCCGCGAATTTTTCGGAAGCAGCCGAACGTCTGAGGCCCTTGTTCACACAGGTGACGGGGCATGAGATCAAGCTGACCACAGGGTCGACCGGCAAGCTCTACGCGCAGATCAGCGAAGGCGCACCGTTCGAAGTGCTGTTGTCGGCTGATACAAAAATGCCTGCGAAGCTGGAGGTAGAGGGCAAGGCTGTTGCCGGAACGCGCTTTACCTATGCTGTGGGACAATTGGTGCTCTGGAGCATGGATCCCGACCGGATCGGAACCGATGGAAAAGCAGCACTCGAAGACCCTGGTTTGCGCTACATTGCCATTGCCAATCCTGATCTCGCCCCATACGGCTTAGCCGCGCGTGAAGCCATGCAGGCCATGGGTGTGTGGGACGGCCTGTCTGCAAAGATCGTGATCGGCCAGAATATTGGCCAGACCAATTCGCTGGTCGCCACCGGGGCTGCTGAAATTGGCTTTGTCGCTTTGTCGGCGGTCAAGGCACCCGGCAAGGTCATGAAAGGCAGTTTTTGGCAGGTGCCGCAGGAAAAATTCACCCCGATCCGGCAGGATGCCATCCTCTTGAAGGCAGGCGAGAAGAACGCTGCTGCCAAAGCCTTCCTTGATTTCCTCAAATCCCCGGAAGCAGGCGAGATCATGACGTCCTTCGGATATGCGGCGGGGAAATAAGTGGGCGATCTGGACCTCGGACCTCTCTGGCTGACGATCCGCCTGGCGGCGCTGACCACTGCCATCCTTCTGGTGATTGGAACGCCGATTGCATGGTGGCTGGCCAATACCCGATCGCGGTTGAAGTCGGTTGCCGAAGCCGTCACTGCATTGCCGCTGGTTCTCCCGCCCACTGTCCTCGGCTTTTATCTGCTGGTCTTCCTGAGCCCCAACAGCGCCCTGGGAGGGGCGTGGCTGGCAGCCACGGGAACGACACTGACATTTTCTTTTTCCGGGCTTGTGATCGCATCTTCCCTCTACTCGCTGCCCTTCATGGTTCAACCGCTGCAAGGGGCGTTTGAAGCCATCGGTCGCGCACCGATGGAAGCGGCTGCCAGCTTGCGCGCTTCACCCCTGGATGCCTTCTTTTCCGTGGCGACACCGCTGGCTGCACGTGGCTACCTGACCGCAATCGTTTTGACCTTTGCCCATACGATCGGGGAGTTTGGTGTCGTGCTGATGGTCGGTGGCAACAGCCCGGACCGAACCAAGGTCGTCTCGATCCAGATCTATGAGCATGTCGAGACGATCAACTATGCGGCAGCCCATGGCCTGGCGGCCATTCTTCTTGCCTTCTCCTTCACAGTGCTGCTGGCGGTCTACACGTTCAATCGCCGGTTTCCGTTGCATGTGGGATAGGTCATGAGCGAATTGTCCGTTGATATCCGTCTCAGCTATCGCGAGTTCGAGTTGGGCGTTTCGCATAGTTTTGCTGGTCAAGGAATCACAGCGCTGTTCGGTCCTTCCGGGTGCGGCAAGTCCTCGTTGCTGCGGGTGATCGCCGGTTTCGAGGGCCGCGCTATCGGACGGATCGCCCTGGGTACAGAGGCATGGCAGGAGGGACGACAGTTCGTTCCTCCACATTTGCGAGGCGTCGGCTTTGTCTTTCAGGATGCGCGCCTGTTCCAGCATCTTTCAGCCAAGGGAAACCTGGACTATGCCCATCGACGCGCAGCCAAGGAACCGGCGCATTACAGTTTTGGCGATGTGGTGGATGCGCTGGACCTTGGCCCCTTGTTCAACCGAAGTGCCGCACAGCTTTCGGGCGGTGAACGGCAGCGCGTTGCCATCGGACGGACATTGCTGGCCCGGCCCCGCCTGTTGCTGATGGATGAGCCCTTGGCTGCGCTGGACACCAGGCGCAAGGCCGAGATCCTGCCCTATATCGCGCAATTGCCGAAGATTTTCTGCCTGCCGGTCATCTATGTCACCCACGCCTTGGAAGAAGTGACTCAGATTTGCGACCGAATCGTTGCTCTTGATGCCGGCCGAGTGGTCGCTGCCGGAGGCGTTGCGGAGACTTTGGAACGCCTCGACATGGCCGGAGTGCAAGGGCGCTTCGAAGCTGGCGTCATCCTGTCGGGGCGCGTTGCCGGGCAAGATGCCATCCTGCGCATGAGCCGTGTAGACCTCGGCCATGGAACAATGTTTGAAGTTCCCGAAATTGGTCTGGATGAGGGAGCAGCGGTGCGCTTGCGGGTGCGGGCGCGTGATGTTTCACTTGCCTTGGCGCGGCTTGAGGGACTCAGCATCCGCAACCAGCTTCCCGCCAGCGTGGTGGCGATCACTCCCGAACCGGATACAGCCTATGCCGAGGTTCTGCTTGATCTCGGCAACCAGCACCTGCGCTCCAGGATAACGAGGGCGGCAGTTCAAGACCTTGGCCTGACAGCGGGTCAGAACGTGGTTGCGCTCATCAAGTCGGTCGCCTTTGACCGCCAGGCCTTGCCGAGGCCGCAGGGCGCCAGGTCCGAGTGACCGACTGACCACGCACCGGCCTGCGACAGGAAGGCCGGATGGTGTTCATCCCTTGTGTTATTGTGTAACATATGGGATAGCCGGGGAAACAGGTCCCCCATCGTGGGACCATGTCCGCTTGTGCAGGAATGATGCTGAAAAAGTCTGATCCGCTTGTGTCGCTCACCGGTGCCGGGGTGTTCCGCTCCGGCCGATGGCTTGTGCGCGGCGTCGACATGGCCATTGAGCCCCGCGAGATTGTCACGCTGATCGGGCCGAACGGGTCTGGCAAGTCGACCAGCGCGCGCATGGCGCTCGGCATCCTGAAGCCGGACGAGGGAACCGCCTGGCAGCGGCCCGGACTGCGGGTGGCCTATGTGCCGCAAAAGCTGTCCATCGACTGGACCATGCCGCTGACCGTTTCCCGCTTCATGGAGCTCACCGGACCGGTGGACGCAGTAACCATGCAGGCCGCGTTCGAGGCAACCGGCGTTGCGCGCCTTGCCG